>CAYHHO010000001.1:0-70153 GCA_964356445.1 uncultured Singulisphaera sp.
TCACTCCTGACTGCAACAACAACGGCAAGCCAGACAGTTGCGACATCGCCAGCGGCACCAGCCTCGATGTCGACAGCAACGCAGTCCCCGACGAGTGCCAAGCTGACTGCAACAACAACGACATTCCAGATTCGTGGGAGATCTCGCAAGGCACAACGCCTGATTGCAACGCCAACGCGATCCCTGATTCCTGCGACATCGCCAGCGGATTCAGCCTCGACTGCAATGCCAACGGCCGTCCAGACAACTGCGACATCTCTGGCGGATTCACTCCTGACTGCAACAACAACGGCAAGCCGGATAGCTGCGACATCGCAAGCGGCACCAGCCTCGACTGCAACGCCAACGCCATCCCCGACTCCTGCGACATCGCAAGCGGATTCAGCGACGACGTCGACAGCAACGGAGTGCCTGACGAGTGCAAGGCTGACTGCAACAACAACGACCTCCCTGATGCGTGGGAAATCTCCCAAGGCATGACTCCAGATTGCAATGTCAACGCGCGCCCTGACAGCTGTGACATCGCTGACGGGATCGCGCTCGACTGCAACGCAAATGCAATCCCAGACTCATGTGACATCGCCGGTGGATTCAGCCAAGATTGCAACACAAATGGCAAGCCCGACACTTGCGACATAGCCGCCGGAACCAGCATCGATGTCGACAGCAACGCGGTCCCCGACGAGTGCCAGCCTGACTGCAACAACAACGACCTTCCAGACTCATGGGAGATTTCGCAAGGCACAGTCCCCGACTGCAACACCAACGGCATTCCTGATTCATGCGATCTTGCATCGGGTGAACCCGACACCGACGCGGACGGGCGCATCGACTGGTGCGAGCGCGACTACGGCGACTTCGACCTCGACGGAATCATCAACGGCCTCGACCTCTCGTACATCCTCTCTGGATGGGGCGAAGTGAATCCCCCTGCAGGCGACCTCGATCACAATGGATCGATCGGCGGCGGAGACCTCACCGCGGTGCTCTCGCGCTGGGGAGTGGTTCCCTAAACGCCTGGTTGATGCTCGCTGCCATCCGCACGCCTGCGGCGGTCAGTCGCCGCTCGACCGTCGCGATGTTCGCCTCGTAGTAAGGCTGCGCGACTCTGTCGTCTGCAGGCAAGTCGCGGTAGATACCAGCGACGATCTCGCGCGACTCGTTCGCCCATGCAACCGGGTCAAGCGTCGCCTGCAACGTGCGCGCCTGCTCCGCCGTCACGCCCCGCCCAAGCGACTCCGCGAGCGCCTTCCACTCGCCCTGTGTCTTGTGATGAATCAGCACGGTGTCCCAGAGCGCGTGAAGATTCGTCTTCTGATCACCGAACGCGATCACCCGAATCTTGTTGCCGCCGAGATCGTCCGCGAATCCGGCATGCAGCGGCTGGTGCAGATCGCCAATGAAATGCACTGCGAACTTCAATGCTTCCCGACGCTCCTCGATCGGCTTCGACTTGTCCGCCGCAATCTGAAGAAACCGTGGGATCGCAGCAACGACGCACTCGCCCTTCGGACAATCGCGCTCGACGTCGATCGTCGATGCAGTCCTCGGCGCGTTCACATAGTGCAGCGGCTTCGCCCAGTCATACTTTGGATCGCCGCGAATCTGATCCGCCCACAAGCCAGCCTTTGCGAGGTCATCGTCCCCGAGCAACTCGACGACCGCGGCGCGTGCCTCGGGCGACAATCCAATCATGGCGATTGCGCCGACAATTTGGTGGCCTTCCGCTCCCCATGCCCCCGCGATTGACGTGACGAGCAAGGACATCGCGACGGCGCATGCGGAGCGTTTCATGCGCACGAAGGTACAGCGCGCAGAATTGGCGTCACTATGATTTCCGCCTCATGCCTCGTTCGATTCTCATCCAAGCCCCAGCGAAACTGAATCTCGCGTTGTCGGTTGGCGCGCTCAATGAGCACGGAATGCACCCGATTTCAAGTTGGATGGTGACTGTCGACTTGTGCGATGACCTCCATCTCAAGCCCCTTCCGGCTGGGAGCTACTCCCTCTTCGCAACAATCTGGCATGGCGACGCGCTTCGTCGCAGCGAGATCGACTGGTCGATCGCCAAAGACCTTGTACACCGCGCACACGACCGGCTCGAAATGTTTGTGGGTCGAGAACTGCCAGTGAAGAGCAGGCTTGAGAAACGCATCCCCGTCGGCGGCGGACTTGGCGGAGGATCCAGCGATGCCGCTGCGATGCTGCGCGGACTCAACGAACTCTTCGCGCTCGGAGTCTCAAGCGACGACCTTCGCAAGATCGCCGCAACGCTCGGATCGGATGTCCCGTTCCTAATCGGCGGCGGATCGGCGCTCATCGGCGGCACTGGCGAAACCATTGAGTCGCTCGGCGATCCACCGAGACTGCACGCAGTCCTCTACTTCCCCGAAGTCCCCTGCCCGACCGGAGCCGTCTACAACGAGTTCGACGCTCAGTTCAAGGGCGCAGATCGCCCTCCCCAACTTCGGCCCACGCTCGTCCGCGAACTTGCGTCACGGCCGCACCTCGACGCCGCTGCGCCATTCAACGACCTCGCGGTTGCCGCGCGAGTGGTGGCTCCCGCAATGGCAGAAGACATGGAGGAAATCGCTCAACTCGCCCAACTTCCGGTGCATGTCTGCGGCAGCGGATCGAGCCTCTTCACCATCTGCAGCGATCCGATGCATGCAAATGCGCTCGCAAGCGCTTCCCGAACGCAGCTTCACATCCCCGCGGTCGCGGTCACAACCAAGCCGCTCCCTCCTATCATCCCCTCCCCATGAAATTGCCACCAAATCTCGACGCCACGCAGTGGGATCAACTCGCTCCGCTCTACGCGCAGTTGAATGCGCGCACGATTTCGTCAGCGAAGGAGTTCGAGCAGTTCATCATCGACCGCAGCGAGCTCGATGCGATGGCGGATGAAGCGCAGGCGAACCTCTATATCGGGATGACCTGTCACACCGACGACGAAACTCGGCGCGCTGCCTTCCTGAAGTTCATTCAAGACGTCGAACCAAACTTGCGAACAATCGGCGCAGAACTCGACCGCAAGACCATCGACAGCCCCTTCGCCAAGCAAGTCGATCCAGCACGCTACGAGACGTATCTGCGCGCGCTGCGCCAAGAAGTCAGGCTCTTCCGCGCAGAGAACGTGCCGCTCCAGACCGAGGCGACCACATTCGACCAGGAGTACAGCAAACTCTGCGGAGCCATGTCCGTCACCTTCGACGGCAGGGAACAGACGATGCCGCAGATGGCGAAGTACTTGGAGTCCACAGACGGCGCTACCCGACAGGGATCGTGGATCGCAGTTGCCTCACGGCGACTGAAGGATCGCGACGCGATCGACGCGATCTATGACAAGCTCATCGAAGTGCGACACCGCATGGCGATCAACGCCGGTTTCGAAAACTACCGCGACTTCCAGCACGAGCGCATGCTTCGGTTCGACTACAAGCCCGCGGATTGCAAGAGATTCCATCAGGCAATTGAAGAAACATGCGTTCCGCTCATGCGCGAACTGCACCGCGAGCGCAAGGCGGCGCTTGGCGTCAAGACTCTGCGTCCGTGGGACTTGAAGGTCGACCTTCGCGGGCGAAATCCCCTGCGACCATTCGAGGACACCACACAACTCGTGGAGCGCACCTCCCGTGCATTCCACAGGCTCGACGGCGAACTCGGCGCAATGTTCGACTCGATGCGCACAGGCTCGTGCCTCGACCTCGAAACGCGCAAGGGCAAGGCGCCGGGCGGATACCAGTACCAGCGCCAGTCGTCACGGACGCCGTTTATCTTCATGAATGCCGCAGGATTGCAGCGCGACCTCACCACAATGGTGCACGAAGCGGGACACGCTTTCCACTCGCTGCTCAGCAAGCATGATCCAATCCTCGCGTACCGCGGCAGCCCGATCGAATTCGCCGAGGTCGCATCGATGAGCATGGAGTTGCTCACTTTCCCGCAACTCGACGAGTTCTACACCCCCGAAGAAAACGCTCGCGCTCGTCGAGATCAACTCGAGGGACTCGCATCGCTTCTTCCTTGGATCGCAACGATCGACGCATTCCAGCACTGGGTCTATACAAACCCGAAGCACTCGCGTGCAGAGCGCAGCGCATACTGGATCGAACTCAATTCACGTTTCGGTGGAGATGTCGACTGGGCAGGTCACGAAGAGACGCTCGCATCGCTCTGGCAGCGGCAACTGCATCTCTTTGGTTCGCCCTTCTACTACGTCGAATACGGCATCGCGCAATTGGGTGCCCTACAGATGTGGCGACAGGCACGCCGCGATCCAAAGGCGGCGCTCGCCAACTACAAGCGCGCGCTGAGCCTCGGCGGTTCGCGCCCGCTGCCTGAACTGTTTACTTCGGCTGGGTTGACGTTCGACTTCGGCCCCGAGACGGTTCGCGGCCTGATGGACGAAGTCCAGATCGAACTCGCGTCAATTCCCGCGTAAGTAGAGTCCAGCAAGAACTTGGAGAAGTCACAGTGAAGAAGGTTGTCATCCTCGGCGGTGGAAAAATCGGACGCATGGTTTCCTTCCTACTTGGAACATGCGGCGACTATCAGGTGCGAGTCGGCGACTTGAACCTCGATGGCGCTCAAGCTGCTGCGAGTGTCTTTGGCGGAACTGGAGAAAAGGTCGACCTCTCCGTCGCTTCGGAAGTCGCAGCGTTCGTCAAGGGAGCGTGGGCAGTGATCTCGTGCGCTCCGTATCACTGCAACCCAACCATCGCGAAGTGCGCACGAGACGCTGGCGCGCACTATTTCGACCTGACCGAGGACGTGCATGTCACGAAACAAGTGATCGAACTTGCCAAGGATTCGAAGACGGCATTCCTTCCCCAGTGCGGGCTCGCGCCCGGATTCATCACGATCGCCGCGAATCACCTCGCGAAGCCCTTCGCGCAGATCGACACGCTTCGGCTTCGCGTTGGTGCACTCCCCCAGCACCCGTCGAATCAGTTGGGCTACAACCTGACATGGTCGACCGAGGGTGTCGTGAACGAGTACATCAACCCTTGTGACGCAGTCCAAGGCGGGCAACTCGTGACGGTCCCAGCACTCGAGCAACTCGAACGGCTCGTCATCGACGGGATCGAATTCGAAGCGTTCAATACCTCCGGTGGACTCGGCACACTTGCCGATTCGCTTAAGGGGCGCGTGAAAGACCTCAATTACAAGACGATTCGCTTCCCTGGGCATTGCGCTCTGATGCGATTCCTTCTGCACGAACTCCGATTCAGCGAGCACCGCGACGAGATGCGTGCGGTGCTTGAGCGCGCAATTCCTGCAACACTTGATGACCAGGTTGTGATTTTCGTGAGCGCCTCAGGCACGCTTGACGGACGCCTCACCGAGCGCGTGTACGCCCAACGTGTGATCGCGCAGTCGCTGGGCGGACATCATTGGACCGCGATCCAAGTGACCACCGCTGCAGGCATCGCAGCGCTTGTCGATCTCTTCGCGCAAGGGAAAACTCCCGCGCATGGTCTTGTTCGAATGGAAGACGTGCGCTGGGACGACTTCATGTCCAACCGATTTGGTCGGTTGTATGCGTAGTCGGTCGTGCCTAAAATGACGGAGTAATTTGAATTTTCGTTTCGGCAGACGCGGTGATCGCCACACTCGCGCTGATGTTGCAGAGACCTGTACGCCGCGTGTTGGATGCAAGTTGCCCATTTTTTGAATTTCATTCGGTTCGAGTCCTTCGACCGTGAAGCGTCTCTGCAAACGACCCCTCAACTGACCACCACCGCGACGAAAGACGAGCGGTTTCCTGCGAAGATTAAAGGTCATTCGAAAGCGCGGCTTCCTACAATTCCGTCACTCTTGGCTTGATTAGTTTCGAATCTCTGCCATAATTCGACTGTGAAATCTCATTCCCAAACTGGTCACGGCAGTTTGCTGTGTTCTGCCATTCGCAATTCAACTCAAGGCAACTCGAATCGTTTTCGCACCGCGTTCGCGATGTGCGCTTCAAGCGCGCTGCTCGCAAGCAGCGCAGCGTTCGCGGCAAGTTCGATTTCGCTTTTGTCGGTTGACGCGTCCTCGACACGCACCGTCTCACCGATTGCGATAGATGTGAACACCAAGCAGGTTGAACTCGCTTGGGATGGAATCGATCTGCGACTGCCGCACGACATTGCATGGACGTCGGCGAGTTCGAAGTCGCCAGAGCCGGGTCGCCACTCGTATCTCGCGAAGGGACGCGACGCGCGCGGACCAGTTGAGTTGCTCGTCGCTGAGCGCGACGGATACATCGCCGCAACCATGCTCGACGGATCAGGAGTTCGATGGCGAAGCAACAGCATCGCCGGCCAGCCGATTGTCTTTCAAGCAGATTCGCCCGAGCAGGCGAAGAAGGGGTGCGGTGGAACCCCAGAGCCGTCGGCGGCGCTCCAGGCAGCGCTCCAAGCAGCGGCTGCACAGTCAAACCAATCGAACGACGGCGGAGTCGCGGGCGAGTGCTACGACAGCGACGACGTGACGATCTTGGTTGTGTACACGGCGTGCGCCGTCTTTCAGGCGGGCGGGATCGGTCCCCTCTATTCAGGTGTCGATCTCACCGAAGATCTCATGAACCTCGCATTCAGGAATAGCAAGATCGATGAGACCGCAACGCAAGGGACGACACGCACCATCAGAATTGTTGGGGTTTTGCCCTCCACCGACTATGTACCAGGATGTGGCACAAGCCTTCCGTGCTACGACCCTGACTCCAACCAGTGGTGTGGCGAGAACAAGACATTTGAGGACTATCTCAACGAGGTCACCAACCCAGGGACTGCCCTCGGCGGATACACCGCCAACATGCGCGACTATCTCAAGGCGGACCTCGTCGTTCTCCTTCGTAACTCGAGTACTGATGGGGTCGCCGGACTCGCATGGAAGAAGGGGAGTTTCAACTGTGGAGAGGCAACCGCAGGCAACCTAGGTTTTTGCGTGGTGGATGTCACCACACTCGGCGACACGACGCTGCCGCACGAGGTGGGACATCTCTTCGGTTGCTGCCACGCGTACGGCGATCAAGGTGGCGGCTGCAATGGCGCGAACAATCTGTGGGCGTACAGCAATGGACATCGCTTCATCGCAGATGACTTTGTGATGTACGGAACAATCATGGCGTACCCGCCAGCAACAACGATTACGCACTTCTCAAATCCAGACGTCTACTACGAAGGCAAAGCAACGGGCTCGCCACAAGGGTCGCAAGACCCCACGACCGGCCACTGGGACGACAACGCCAGATTGATTCGGGACACATTCTCGGATGTTCGGTGCTATAGATGTTCGGAACTCGAGCCACCTCCGCCGGAAACTGTGATTACCTATTCCGGCTTCGTGAAAGCCTGGGGCTGGAACAACAGCGGTCAGACCGATGTCCCCGCCACGCTCGGCAAGTGCATTGTTGTCGACGCTGGCGCACAGTTCTCGGTTGCAATTCAGGAGACGCTCTCGGGAGACACTCCGCCCGCCGTCCTGTCGTACGGACTCGCAAAGGCATGGGGGCTGAATTCCTCTGGGCAAACGACAGTTCCAGTATCGCTCGGTAACTGCAGTGCAATCTCGGCTGGCGCTGCGCATGTTCTTGCGCTGCGGTGGTCTACCGATCCATTGGTCCACGAAACAGTCGTGGCTTGGGGCGCGAACACGAGTGGGCAAACCGTGGTTCCAGGCAGCCTCGGCGCATGCAAAGCAGTCGCTGCGGGTGGTGCGCATAGCCTCGCAATCAAGAAAGGAGGCGCCAACGACGGGCTCATCGCGGGTTGGGGGTTGAATTCAAATGGACAGACAACGCCGCCAACTGGATCACTGACCTACATGGCAGTCGCCGCCGGATCGCTCCACTCGCTTGGTTTGACTACTGAAGGGACGCCGAGAGCTTGGGGATCTAGTACGAACGGGCAAACTTCGGTCCCACCTGGTCTGACTGGATGCACACGCATCGAAGCGGGTGATTCGCATTCGCTGGTGCTCAAGTCCGACGGGACCGTACTTGCTTGGGGATTGAACACCTTCGGTCAGGCAACCGTCCCAGCGTCGCTGGGGTCGTGCCTGGCAATCGCTGGTGGAACAAGCCATTCGAGTTCAATCAAGAAACTGACTGCGACTCCTACGCCGCCATACGGTGATGTGGTTTGCTGGGGGGCAGGCTTGTCCGACACTGGCACGGTTCCCAATTACGGCCAGTCCATCGTGCCCGCCACCTTCAGCGGGGCCTATCAAGTCGCAGACGGTGGATACCACACGCTCGCGGTCGTGAAGGATGTTCTCCTCGCGAACTGCTCTGGCGACTTCAACGGCGACGGTTCCCGTGACGGCATCGACCTCACGACGCTGCTCTCCGGATGGGGAACCATCAACGGTGACTGCAACAATGACGGAACCACTGACGGAACCGACTTGACCTTCCTGCTCTCAGGATGGGGGTCATGCGAATGAGACGATCAAACACCAACCAACCACTCATGCCAACCATCGACACCAGCAACATGCGACGAGCAACCAGCCCAACACCAACATTCTCATGGAGTTCTAGAATGAGTTCGACAGTTCTCACACGCGCCCGTCGGACGACTCTCGTCGCGTGCGCGACCGCTGTGTTGTTTCTCGCTTTCACCGATACTTCGACCGCTGACTCTCAGCATCGCGGTGGAGCAGGTGTAGCGGTCCCTTCGGTTGAACCTGGGACCGAATCGACCCCTCAGGTTGTGGCGCAACTCGGGACGCTCGACATCCGCTTCCCGTTTGAAGTCGCGTGGCGGTCCGCGGAGGTTCGGCATCCTCGCGATGGCAGGCAGTGCCTTGTCGCAAAGGGGCGAGATGCGGTTGGATACACCCAAGCCATCCTCACAGAAATGGACGGCGCATTCGCCGGTCGGCTGTGGGACGGCGCAGGAAACCAGTGGATTACGCGCGGTTTCGTCGGTGAACCTGTCGTTTTCAGAATGTCGACGCCGGACGCACCTGCTCTCTGCGGCGGTGGCGTGCCCGTTCCACCAGAAGTTCTCGTTCAAGGGCCTGGTGGCGCAAATGGTGGAAGCAACGATGAGGGCGGCATCGCGGGGAGTCCCCCACAGCCATGCATCGATGCCGAAACGGTGGACATTTTGGTCGTCTACACGCCGTGCGCGCTCGAGGAATACAGTTGGGGTCAGGACAACGGACCGCCACCAGATCCATCCGTTCCAGTCGCAGCCGGATTGATCCGACTCGCTGCGGAAGTCGCCAACGTCGAAGACACGATGAATCAGTCGTTGGACGACAGCCTCGTCAGCACGCCAGACCATGTTCGACACGTGCGCGTCGTCTCACTCCAACCACTAGTCCAGGAACCAGATTGCCGGCCCGGCACGTGGGTCCCGGACCCACCCGATCCGCTTTATGACTGCCATCAACTGGAGGATCCAGTTGCTCAACAGCCGGATATCTGGTGCGGTGAAGATACGACGGCTCAAGAGGATTTGGCTCGGATCACTGACCCAGCGAATGATCAATTTTGGATCTGGGGCGGACTCATTGAACAGAAGCGTGACTATCACCGCGCGGACCTCGTGGTGTTCCTCCGCGTGCAGGGTCTCGATGGCGTCGCCGGAATTGCACAGTTGAAGGAGACGAATTCGGCATGTCAGGGAGCGCAGGGCCACTGTGTTGTGGAGATCACGGGCGTTGGCACAATGATTCATGAGATGGGACACAACTTCGGTTGCTGCCATGAACCAGGCGAAGGTGGAAATTTCAACTGCTCGATGTTTCCTTACTCATTCGGTCACCGATTCGTCGTTCCAGATGGAACGATTTTCCCACCTGAAAGTAAGACGATCATGGCGTATGCGACGGGCGAGGGCATCAATTTCTGGTCGAATCCGGATGTGCTCTTTCCCCCGAATGATCCAAGTGCCCAACCGACCGGAACTCACCAGACTCAATATGCGTACTGGAGCGACAATGCACGGACGATCCGCGAAACGTTTGATGACGTGCGTTGCTACCGATGTGCAGACCTCCCTCCACTGGCTCCTATTGCCGGACCTGTGACCTGTTGGGGCAACAACTCCAACGGTCAGACAGCGGTCCCCGTTGGACTCGGGAACTGCACGCAAGTGGCAGCCGGATTCCGCCACACGGTTGCGTTGCAGTCCAATGGCACAGTGGTCGCATGGGGCGCCGGAACCACAACCGGTTCTTCGCCGAACTGGGGCCAGTCGACTGTCCCGACAGTCATGCCGGAGCCGCCATACGGCGACGGTGAGGTTGTTGGGGAGTGCTCGTACGTCGCAGCCGGTCTCTATCACAGCGCTGCAATTCGAAAGCGCGGGTCGAGCGATCCGCTCGACGGCACCGTGGTCTGCTGGGGAGCAGGAGGTGTTGAACAAGCTTCGCCGCATTACGGACAATCCGTAGTTCCCGGCAATGTCGGTGCGTGCAGCAAGGTGTCGGCAGGTCACTATCACACTCTCGGTCTGAGACGAGATGGACTCGTTCGGGCGTGGGGTGCAGGACTGAGTGGATTGGGTCCATGGCCGCATCTTGGGCAGTCGTTCGTTTCTCCCGCCTTGGGTTCGTGCATCGACATCGCAGCCGGTGGATACCACAGCGTTGCCGTCCGTGGCGGTTACAGCGGCGGCGTTTGGGGCGGTCAAGTCGTGGCCTGGGGTGCAGGCACGACGAACACCGGCAGTTACTCGGAGTACGGTCAGTCGATTGTTCCTGTGACGCTTGGTGATTGCATCAAGGTCGCTGCGGGCGTGTTTCATACTGTCGCATTGAAGCGAGATGGAACGGTTCGAGCCTGGGGTGCCGGAATGACCAATACCGGCATCTTCCCAAACTTCGGACAGTCGATGACGCCGACGATTCCGCAGACGGTGACCTCCGTGGTCGCCGGTGGCGGATACATCGGAGGAGCGGGTTCACACACGCTCGCGCTCACGAATGCGACAACGATTGTTGCGTGGGGAGCGGGAACTACGACTACAGGCACGAATCCGGAATATGGGCAAGCCATCGTTCCAGCCCCCAACGATGACTGGGTCAATGTCTCTGCAGGTGGACTCCACTCGGCGGGCGTTCGAAACCCTGCTGGTTTCTCGACTTGCCTCGGCGACTTCAATGCCGACGGACTGCGCGACGGACTCGACCTCACCACCCTGCTCTCGGGCTGGGGTTCGGCGAGCGGCGACTGCACCGGCGATGGAATGACCGATGGATCGGACCTGACGCTGTTGCTCTCGGGTTGGGGTAACTGTCAGTAAAGACTCAGGCGCGAGCATTCGATGATCACCCAGAGGGTGCCCAAGTGGGCGCCCTCTTTTTTCTCCGCACACAAATCCCTAAGCTCGGCGCCTCGGTCGCGCCCGGTCAACCTCTGCGCACAGTGATGATCGCAACCTCTGCTGGGCAATTCACGCGAAGCGGAAACCAGCCGCCGACGCCAGTTGTGACGAAGAGGTGCGAGTCGCCTTCGTGGTAGTGCCCTGCTCGAAGCGCGCGTGAGGCCGCAGCCCGAGGTGACTTTCGCAAGTTCGGCAGCAACGCGAACTGCCCGCCATGGGTGTGCCCTGCAAGCGTGAGCGGAATCTTGCACCGCGCAGCCTCTCGAAATGCCTTGGGATTGTGTGCCAGAAGCAAGTGCGGCGCGATTCCATCCTTCACGACCGACCGAACTTCCTGCGCATTTCCCGCGAGAGTCCTGGACCAATCGATCCCGCCGATGCGCAGTCCGCCGCGCACAACATGCATTTCGCTGCGCAGCGTCGTGAGCCCCGCCTGCCGCGCAAGTCGAAGCACACGCTTTGCGTCATCGAGCAAGTCGTGATTGCCAAGGACGAAGTAGCGCCCCATCGAAGCGCGAAGCGCGCCCAGTGCCTTGAAGACGGGTTCGCAGCCTTCGACATCGAGGTCGACCAAGTCGCCCGTGCACGCGATGAGGTCTGGCTTCGTCGCTGCGAGCAGCGCGACTGCATCGAGCGCCTTCGAGACCGGCATCAGGTCGCCAACATGCAGGTCGCTGATGTGACCGACGCGCATCCCGTCGAACTTCTTTGGCCAATTCGGGACTCGAACTTCGATCTTGCGCACGTCGATCGACGCGGCGAGGTGCCTTCGCGAGAGCGCGCCGCCAACGATTTGGTCAGGCAAGCGCGTCAGGACCGCATGGCGCAACTTCGCGCGCGCGAGGCGTCCGGCGCGGCTGGCATTCGCCGCTTGCCTACCGTGCGCAACGAGTTCGCGAATGGTGACTCGCTTCTTTGTTTCAGAATTCAACATGCACCCCCAAGAACAACCCCTGAACGCCGCCATCAAATGTTGTCGCGCCGTCGTCGAGTTTAAAGTTCTCGAGTCGATAGCCAAACTCGACGCCGACTGCCGGGCTGAGCATGCCGATCATGCTCGCGCGGATGGCCGTGAAGTACTGCCCGTCGGTGAAGTTTGTGCCAGTCAATCCGGACGCTTCGAGTCGAAAGGACTCGACGATCGGAATGTGTCCCTTCATATTGAAATCGATTTCGACCCCGCCACCGACGCCAGGCATGACTGCGTCCATTGACCATGATGCAGTCGACCCCGCTGTCTGATCGCTCACCGAGAGTGACGCGCTGTACCAGCGTAGTGCGCAGATGCCTTTGAAGCGAAGGTCGGCCTTGTACCACCCATCTTCTGCGGTGTTTCGATCGTTGGGAATGATTGGGCTCCACGGACTCTTCTGGTCGGCAAATGGCTGGAAGAGCGTCACGTCGAACTCGGCGCCTGCGCTCGCCGCCGAGAAACTGTTGGAGAGTTGATCGCCGACTGCGATGTTGACTGGTCCGAACGCGCCGCCGACTTGCGCGGTCGTGGTGGAGTCTGTCGAGAAGTACCAGCCGGTCACCATGACCTCATAGAAGACGCCCCAGGATGCTGTGAGTTCGCCGTTGAGCGTTGCCTCGTATCCGTTGAGTCCAAAGTCGTCGTCGACGGTAAAGGTTGGACCAAGCCACGAGGCATTGCCGCGCACGCGCGCCATCCACAGGGCTGGGTCGATTGTGACGACGAGGTCGCCGGCGCTGCGAGCGGCGTTGATTGTGGGGATTGGCGCTGCGGAAGGCGAGGACTGCGCGGTCTGCTGCTGGAGCAAATCGGCGACTGACACGCGCTCTGAATCTGCGCGAGATTCGGCGCAGGTCAGCAGCGCGGCGATGAGTGCGACGACGCGCCCCGACACGATCCATGATTTCCGTGTGAAATGCACACTGTGAGCCTACCGCTGAGAGACAGACCAGCGCACGCGATTGCCCTTGGCCCTTTGGCGTGGGTGCTGCCGAGTTCGCTGCATTTTTCGTATGCGCGGTCGGGTGGACCTGGCGGGCAGAACGTGAACAAGGTCGAATCGAAGGCGCAGTTGCGTGTGGCGATTGTTGCGATCGGCGGCCTCGATCATGCGGGGCGCGTGAGGCTGGCGCGAATGGCAGAATCCCACTTGCACGGCGCGGATGCGAGCGATCCGATGTCGGTCGAATCGCCGCACGCAGAGATTCGATTCGCAGCTGAAGAGCATCGATCGCAAAGGGCGAATCACGACGAGTGCATCGAGCGGCTGCACGATCTCGTGCTGCGCGCGGCGGTCGTGCCGCGACGGCGGCGCAAGACGAAGCCGACGAGGGCATCGAAGGAACGCAGGCTCGAGGCGAAGCGCGTCAATTCGCAGAAGAAGCAAAGGCGGGGTGGAGGGGAGTAGGCTGGGAGCGTGGCGACAGCGCACCCAAGTCCGGCGGATGCAGTGAGGCTGCTCGATGCGCTCCAGCGGCTACTGCGCGACAGTTCGTACACGACCACTTACAAGTTTGCGTTGCTCCACACGTTTTGCGACCTGTCGCTGGAGATGGGACCGGGAGAATCCACATTGCCACTCGCGAACGTCGCTGAGCGCGTGATTGAGCTCTATTGGGAGCAGGTGCGGCCATTCTCGGGACTGGTGATCCCGGGGATGGTCCAGTTGAGCCAAACCACTGGAGAGACCGCGAGAATCATCGCGCGTGTTGAGGAGATGAGCAAAGCCAACGCCGGCGCGCTTTCGGACGCACGAAAGCACGGTCGGTTGCGAACATATTCATTGGACATCGTGGGAGACCTCAAGCGGTATCCATTGGATCTCCTTCAGCGGCCGGATGATCAGTTCCTCTATCACTGGCCAGCCGAAAATTCCGAACTCCGCTTTCTTCCAGGAGTGATCCCGACCCTTCAGCAGTTTCACGGTCTCCTCACCGACATGATCCAAGTGCGTTGGACTGCATGGGTGGAGCGCAACAACAAACTCGAGGGCAGCGATGCGCTGCGTGCTCACCTCTTTGGCGAGGAACGCGAGTCCCTTCGGGCAGTCGTTCCAGCGATGCTCGAGATTCAGGGAAATCGGTGCTTCTACACAGGTGACGCCCTCGCCGAAGGCGAGACCGAAGTTGACCACTTCCTCCCATGGAGTCTCACGCACAACAACTCTGTTGGGAATCTCGTCCTCGCAACCGAGTCCTACAACAACAAAAAGTCAAACAAACTCCCATCGAGCGATGAGAAAAAGACGTGGGAACTGCGAAACGAGAAGTTTGCGGAACAACTCGAAACCCTCGCCGCTGAGACCGGCCTCGGATGGAACCCAGTGGCGCTCAAACATCTCGCCGCCTGGGCGTTCAGCCAAGCCAGCTGATCACCCCAGCCGCACTTCGCCCTTGCCCTTTTCGATTGTGCCGATGATGCATGCTGTCTCGCCGAGCTTGTTGAGCCGCTTGACCAGCTTGCTCGCGTGGTCTGGTCTGCAGATGACGGTGTAGCCGATCCCCATGTTGAAGACCTTGAACATCTCGTCGGTCTCGACGCGCCCTTGCGCTTGCAGGAACGGGAATATCGCTGGCGGCTGCCATGCTGCTCGGTCGATGACCGCATCAAGATTGCTCGGCAGCGCGCGGCAGACATTCCCCGGCAACCCGCCGCCAGTAATGTGCGCCATCCCCGTGACTGCCTTGCGGTGCTTGGCACTGCCGCAGATGTCGACGATTGACTTCACATAGATGCGCGTGGGCTCCATCAGGATTTCGCCAAGTGTGCGCTCGCCGAGTTCTGCGTACTTGCCGTCGAACTTCAGCCCTGCGTCGCGGATGATCCGCCGCACAAGCGTGTATCCATTTGAGTGCACGCCAGAACTCGCAAGCCCGATGATCACGTCGCGCTTCTTCACGCGCGTCGCATCGAGAATGCGATCCTCTTCGACCACGCCGACGCAGAACCCTGCGATGTCGAAGTCGCCAGGCTTATAGATGTCGGGCATCTCTGCACATTCGCCGCCGAGCAGCGCGCAGCCTGCGATCTCGCATCCCTTGGCAACACCAGCGATCATCTCGGCCGTCTCCGTTGGATTCAGCCGCGAAAGCCCGAGATAGTCAAGAAAGAAGAGCGGCTCCGCACCCTGCACGATGAGGTCGTTCACATTCATCGCCACACAATCGATGCCGACCGATCCATACATCCCGCGCTCCGCTGCCATCAAGACTTTCGTGCCTACACCGTCGGTGCACGACACGAGAACCGGCTTGCGATAACCGCGTCGCTTACCGCGCTGCAGCAGCCGAAACATCCCAGCAAATGCGCCGTGACGCCCCAGCACGCGCGCGTCGTGCGTGCGCTTGAGCACAGGCTTGATGAGATCGACCACCTCATCACCGGCATCGATGTTCACACCGGCTTCCTTGTAGGTCAGACCCGTCGAAACCTTCCTCGTCGTTGGTGAAGCGCTCATACCCCCATTACACACGATTCGGTCCGATTCGGGCGTATGCTTCCCATCCCCCATGTCAATTCTCATCGACAGTAGCACACGAGTTCTCTGCCAGGGCATCACCGGCACCGCAGGTGCATTTCACACAAAAGGATGCCTCGAATACGGCACTCAAATGGTCGGCGGGACCACTCCGGGAAAGGGAGGTCAGCGCGATGCGAATGGTCTGCCGATCTTCGAGACCGTTCACGATGCAGTCAAGGCGACTGGCGCGACAGCGACGATGATCTTTGTGCCGCCCCCCTTCGCTGGTGACGCGATCATCGAAGCTGCTGACGCGGGCATCGCAACAATTTGCGCGATCACCGAAGGCATCCCCGTGCAGGACATGATCCGAGTGCGGGCATCGCTTGAGCGATACCCAAAGTCGACGCTCATCGGTCCCAACTGCCCAGGAGTCATCACTCCGGGTCGCAAGGTCGGCGAGAACAAGTACGAAGGTGGATGCAAGATCGGCATCATGCCCGGATACATCCACATGCACCGCGTCGATGCGCCATCGAGGAAAGCAGTCGGCATCATCAGTCGATCGGGAACGCTGACCTACGAGGCAGTCTGGCAGTGCTCAGCTCGCGGCATTGGTCAATCAACATGCGTCGGCATCGGCGGCGACCCGATCAAGGGGCTCGACTTCATCGACTTGCTCGAACTGTTCACCGCTGATCCAGAAACGAGTGCGATCGTCATGATCGGCGAAATCGGCGGAAGTGCGGAAGTCGAAGGCGGCCAGTGGCTGCAGAAGAACTCGAAGAAACCAGTTGTCGCGTTCATCGCGGGACGGACTGCGCCGCCAGGACGGCGCATGGGACATGCTGGCGCAATCGTCGGCGGTGCAGAAGACACGGCCCAGGCCAAGATCGATGCACTTCGAGAGTGCGGAGTCTCGGTGGCGGAGAGTCCCGCTGATTTGGGCGCGTTCGCCGCACGGGCGCTGGGATTGAATTGAGCATGTTGCGCGCTCGACCGACCGTGGCGCGCGTGCGGTGGACGATCACACGACTTCTTGTGCTCGCGATTTTCGCGGGGGCACTCGCGCTTGGGATTGGCACGCCAGCGGATGCATCGCGCGCGCAATCCACCGACGGCGCGGCGGCGGCGACAAAAGAATCCGGCCACCTCTACGACCGCCTCGTCATCATCGGCGCCAGCGCATCGGATGGATTTGGCGTCGCGGTTTTCGAAGAAGTCGCAGCGAACGCGCAGCCAGCGGAGTCGACACCAGCGGCGACCAAGAAGGGTCGAAGGGTATCGCTGAATCTCTCTGACGTGCTTCGATTGGCGATGACGACGAACGAGAGCACCGCATCTGACTCGCCGAAACGAATCGTGCACCACTACGCCAGCGGATTTTTCTTTTCGAATCCGGGCGTGGTCGGACGCGGAGAGGTCGATCGAGCACTCAATGCCAAACCGACGCTCGTCTTGGGGTTGGACTTTCTCTTCTGGTACGTCTACGGCACGGTCAGCGCTGAAGGAAAGAAGATGCAGACCAGCGAAGAGCGACTTGCGAATCTCGACGCGGGGTTGGCACAACTGGATCGAGTGGTCGCCGCTGGAGTGCCGCTGGTCATTAGTGATGTACCCGACATGCACGCAGCGATCGGCAAGATGCTTGCCAAGAACCAAGTTCCTGCTGTCGAGACGATCGCCAGCGCGAACACGCGAATTGCAGAGTGGATCGCAACCCGGCCAACCGCGAGGCTGATTCGACTCTCGCAGATCCTTGGCTTGCTCAAGGCAGGTGGCACAGTCGACTTGGCGGGGCGCACTTGGACCACCGACGAATTCGGAGACTTCCTGCAGCGTGATCAATTGCATCCGACGTTTGTCGGGACGGTGATCATCGCTGCTGCGCTCATCGATCTCGCGCGCGGGAACGAACCGACCTTGGATCCTCCATATGAGTTCACGCCGGCAACGATCCGCGCACGGGCGATAGCGCAGGACGCGAAGAAGCCCCAGAAGCCCGCGCCCGTCACTGGAGATTCGAAAGCAAGTCAGTGATCGACTGACGGGCTTGCGCGTCGGTCGTGCGAAGCAGCCAGCCTCCGACCACTTCGCGCGCCGCCTCGACTCCTGCAACCCGTTTGATTTCAGGTGCCAGCCGAGACAAGTCGACTGCCGGGCGAGTCGGTCGCACTTGCGCGCCGAACCATTCAAGAACCGCGCGGTCCTTGATCGATCCCAATTGCTGAGTCCACAAGTGCCAGAGCATGTCAGCGTCCGTCGGTAGCGGTGCGGCAATAAGTTTGTACGCGGCGAGGAACGCATCGCTCTGGCGCTGGCGAAAGAGCGAACCCAGCGCGAGCGGCGCACATGCGGTGGCAGTCGCCTGCCCTTTCGTCGATGCCAAAGACCAAAGTTGGTTCGCCATCAAGTCGTCGCCCGTCGCAACGACATCTCGTAGCGCCCGCGCGAACTGGGCTGGATCATCCGATGACTTCGAAGCAACGAGCGCAGTTCGTGCATCCTCCTTCACATCGCTCTCGCCCTTCGCCGCGTCGAGCGCATCGGGCGGCGTGCGCGGCGGCAGTGGCATCGACGGAGGCGGTATCACCATGAGTGGATCGCCGATCGTGGTCACCCGCCACGACGCGTCGATCGGTCCCTCGCACCAACGGCTCGCGACGAGAAACGGAATCATGTTCGCCATGCGTGTCGCCCCGAGACTCGGCGGGACGAACGCGACCAAGTAAGGCTCGAAGACGCTGCCCACATACGCGTAGACGCCGTGCTCCAGCCATCGCCCCCCCACCATGTCGCGGCTCTCCGGACTCGTCAGACTCCACGAGTGAATGAGGTGCATCGCCATCGGCCGCTGCAGCATCGCGACATCTTCCGGGAAGCACTTGGCTGCGTTCAACATCTCGAAGTAGTCCATGTTGCCGATCGAGTTCATGTAGAGCACATCTGGCTTGAAGCCACCCATCAACATGTTGAGCCACGACACAGTGGACGCCTGCGATCCCGAGTACTCGGTCGCTTCGTACCCAGCGCCGTTGAGCATCGAAACTGCCTCCTTCACGCCGTAGCGACCCCATTCGCCGTCAGATGGATATGTATTGATCATCCACACGGACTTCTGCGAGAGGAAGAGGCTGCACATGGCGGTGTAGGCGCTTCGAACTTCGCTTCCGAAAATCCACGCGGCGACTGCCCAGCGGGATCCATCCGCGTTTCGGCAGAGAGCGTCGGTGACTGCGACGGGCTCGCCAACCTTGGGACTCGCTCCTTGCGGCGGAGCCCACTGCGCACCGACAGGTACCTCGGCCTTTGCTGGAAGCGATCGGCAGATCGTGACGGCGTCGATGACATCTCCGAGCGCTGCGTACGCGAGGGTCGTCGTACGCGCAGCATCTTCGACTCGCGCAGAGAGTTCGAGGAACTGCTGCGGCGTGAACTGCGCACTTGGGGCGTCGAAATTTCCGTCGAGCCATCCAAGCACCTGACCATGCCCTGCCGCAAGCGCGACGGCCGCCGTCCACGCGGGATCGCTCATGCTTGTCATGACCATTCCGATCGGCTCGAAACGCACCGACGCGAATGCCTGCGCGGGAGATTCGGGAGTGGCAGTGCTGCCTGGCACCGTCCACGCTTTTGTGACGGTTTGATAGGCGAGCGCGCGGCGTTCGGTTTCACCTGCGGGCATCGCACCGACCGAGGTGCGGCGAATCACTTTGCTTGGCTTGAACGCACGCACGAACATGGGCGCGTAGAAGTCGTCTTCGATGAGCACCGGCCAGCGCGCTCGCAGCGTCCACCGCGAAATCTCGTCGAGGTATGTCGCTGCATCCGGGACGAGCACAACCTTGTCCATCATCATGATGCGCATCCGCACCTGAAACGATCGGATCCCCAGTTGTTCCATCCACGAAATCTGCATGGGCTGAGCGCTCTGCTGCGGCGGCGCGGTCACGGTCGGCGTGGCGGTCTGGGCGAATGCGGGCGTGGCGATTGCAAGCAAGAGCCACGCGATCCAATGTGTGAACATGGAGAAAATGTACTCCCGTCGATCGAGGCCACTCAGCCCAGTCAACCGGTCAGCTGGTAGCCCGCTGCGAGTGCCCTAAACGTGGCGCACTCAGACTCTGCCCACGCTGCGTCTCGCCCTAGTTCTGCCGCAATGACAGCAGCAACGCCGGCTGCAGCGTCGTGCGCAGCTTTCGCATCAAGCAAGAGGCTTCGCGTCCGCCGTGCGAGCACATCGTCGACGCTTCTGGCCATTTCATGTCGCACCGCATATGCGACGACTCCCATCGGATAGGGCAGGCGCGCATGAATGGGCTTGTTCCACTCGGGTCGCTCCCCGCAGACAGCACGCACCGCAGGCGCATCGCTGCCGTAGACGCGAAGCCAGTCTTCTGCTGGCATCGCCGAATCATCGCGCGCGATCCAGCCATGCACGTGCAGCGATTCAGTACCGCACGGACGATGATCGAGCTGCCCGACATCGATCACCTGCGCCATCGTGTCCTCTGCCATGCGTCGATAGGTCGTCCACTTCCCGCCCATGATCGACACCATGCCGCTGGGGCTCACGACCACCTTGTGTGAACGAGACAATGACTTGGACGGCGAATCGATTCCGCTCTCGTGCACAAGCGGTCGCATTCCTGCGTAGACCGAGCGAACATCGGCGCGCGTCGGATCGTGCTCGAGATACCTCCCGGCATTGCGAAGGATGAACTCGATCTCATCAGGAAGCGCGCGCGGCTCGATTTCTGCTTGCTTCATCGGCGTGTCGGTGGTGCCGACGACGACTCGTCCATGCCAAGGGATGACGAAGAGCACGCGGCCATCGTCGGTGTGAGGGACCATGATCGCGCGCATGCTCGGCTGAAGCGTGCGGTCGAAGACGAGGTGGACCCCTTGCGCTGGCTCGATCATGCGCGAAGACTTTCCGTCGTCGAGCAGACGCAGTTCGTCGCCGAAGATTCCGCAGGCATTCACGACGACGGTTGCGCGAATCTCGAGCGTGCGCCCGCTCTCGGCATCGACTGCTCGCGCGCCTCGCACGCAACCATGCGCGTCTTTCAGCAACTCGCTCACCCTGCACTGGTTGAGCACGACCGCGCCAAGATCTGCAGCGGTGCGAGCAAGCGTCACCGCCATGCGAGCGTCATCGAACTGACCGTCGTGATACTCAATCCCGCCGAGGAGCCCTTCGCGCGCGACATTTGGAATCGCCTCGATCGTTTCCGCCGCCGACAGAAACTTGCTCGGCGCAAGGTTTCGCTTTCCTGCAAGCAGGTCGTACAACTTCAGGCCAGCCCCGTAGAACGGTCCCTCCCACCACGAGAAGCGCGGCACGAGGAATGCAAGGTCGTGCACCAGATGCGGTGCGTTCTCGTGCATCAGCCCGCGCTCGTGGAGTGCTTCCATGACCAAGGCGATGTCGAGTTGCTCGAGGTAACGCACCCCCCCGTGGACCAGTTTCGTGCTGCGGCTCGAAGTTCCCTTCGCGAAGTCGTGCGCTTCAACGAGGCACGTCGTATACCCGCGCTGCGCCGCATCGACTGCTACGCCAAGTCCAGTCGCACCACCGCCAACGACAAGCACATCGAACGACTTGCCATCGGCGCTCGCAAGCATCGCGTCGCGCGAAAATTGCGTCACGGCGATGCCTCCCAACCGCGAGACTTTTCGATCGCCATCTTCCAGCGCGCCAGTTTCGCGGCGCGCGTGGCCGGCGAAGTTGCTGGCGTGAATGTGCGATCGACACTTCTTCGCGCCTCAATCTCGTCGAGCGACTTCCACACGCCCGTCGCTAGCCCCGCGAGGTACGCAGCGCCGAGTGCAGTTGATTCGAGCACCGTGGGTCGTTCGATCGCAATTCCCAGCGCATCGGCGTGCATCTGCAACAGAAGGTCGCTCGCACACGCGCCGCCATCAACGCGCATCACCGCGATTGCGGCACCTCGGTCGGCATTCATCGCCTCAACCACTTCGACATTCTGCATCGCGATTCCTTCAAGTGTCGCACGCGCAATGTGCGCCGCCGTGGTCCCCCTAGTCATCCCAAAGATCGCGCCGCGCGCAGATGCATCCCAGTGCGGTGCGCCGAGTCCTGTGAATGCGGGCACCACGACGACACCGCCAGAGTCTGCGACCGAGGCGGCGAGCGCGTTCACATCCTCCGCCCTCTTGATGATGCCCAGCCCATCCCGCAACCATTGGATGGATGCGCCGCCCATGAAGACGCTCCCTTCAAGCGCATAGACGGCAGGCGAACCTTTCATTCGCCAGCCAACTGTTGTGATAAGCCTCGACCGACTTCGAACGATTTCCGCGCCAGTGTTTGCAAGCAGGAAGCACCCAGTGCCCAGTGTCGTCTTGACCATCCCAGGTCGCACACATGATTGACCGAAGAGCGCGCACTGCTGATCGCCGCCGATGCCCGCAATCGGAAGTGACTCTCCGAACAACGCTCGATCAGTTTCTCCGCACACTCCACTGCTGTCGACGATTTGCGGAAGAATCTCGCGGGGAATGCCGAAGAGGCGCAGCATGTCAGCGTCCCATTCCAGCGTTTGCAAGTTCATCAGCATCGTGCGTGATGCGTTGGAGACATCAGTGACATGAACACGCCCACCTGTGAGATTCCACACAAGCCATGAATCGATCGTGCCAGCTGCGAGTTCGCCGCGACGGGCGCGATCCGCAGCACCGGGAACATTTCGCAGGATCCACGCAAGCTTGGATGCGCTGAAGTACGGGTCGAGCAGCAATCCTGTGCGCTGCGATACATCTTCCTCGACGCCTTTCGCTCGCAGAGCGTCCATATCACTCGCCGTGCGCCGATCCTGCCACACGATTGCGTTACAGATTGGTGTACCGCACTTGCGATCCCACACCACAATCGTCTCTCGCTGGTTCGTGATTCCAATTCCCGCGATCGCTCTCCCGACCGATGCAGCCTCTCGATGCACCTGTTGTGCTGTCGCCAACTGCGCCGACCAGATCTCGGCCGCATCGTGCTCGACCCAGCCAGGTTGTGGAAAATGTTGTACGAATTCGCGCTGGGCAGTCGCGACGATGGCGCCCGTCTCATCAACGATGACCGATCGCAGGCTGCTCGTTCCCTCGTCAAGCGCAAGTATGTGTTTTCGCGTCATCGACGCTGCGAATCTACTTGAAAGTCACTTCACGCCTGCTGCGCGAAGTTGCTCTGCGGTCAGGATGTGCTTCAACCTCAGCAACAACTTGTCGCGAGCAACGTCGCGCTCGAACGCGAATCGCGCCGCCTCTTGAATCGCTCGCTGGACGCGAACTGCTCTGCGCATAGCCAACTCCACCTCGACCTTGTCGTCATAGTCCGCGACTCTCGCGACGAACCGCGCCGGAGGTGCCTCGGTTCGCATCTGCTTCAACATCCCTTCGATCGCTGCGTCGCGTTCTGCACCGAATTCGTCCCGAGCGATCGCGAGCACACTCCGCTGGGGCGGCGTGAGATCGGCGAGTGCGAGCGCCGCCTTGAGCCACGATTCGACGTGCTCGGTCTCGCGGCACGCACCCTGAAAGGCATCGCGCATGTAGGCACGCCGGACGGCTTGTCCAGCCTCAGCGGGGATCACTGCGATGATCGCCTCCAGCGCAGCGCGCTGCGCGTTCGCCTTGGCATGCGCCGCCTTCGCCCCGTCCAAGAGAGCTGCATTCTCGGCGTCCGCCAGCGATCTAGCGTACAGCTGCAACTCCGCGCGGTCTCCGTGCGCATGCGCGTTGTACTCTTGCCTGGAAAAGAACTGCGACGGTTGCATCCGAGTCTGCTCGATGCTCGCTCGGCTTAGATCCTCGGCGGTACTGATGATGGTCGCCACCGTCGGCGCGAGTGCCTCCGCGACTGACTTGCACTCAGCAGGCGAGAGTCCGACACTCATCGCCGCGAGCAGCACATTCCCAACCTCTTCACCTCCTGCAATGTTGTCGAACAAGCGATCCAAGCCAGGGACGCGATCGCCGCAAATTCTCGCAGCACGCAGGAGCTGCACGACCGGGCTGCTCCCCGAGTCAGCAACCGCACTCCCGACTCCATCGAAGAATCGATCCTCGATTGTTCGACGAGTGCCCTCCAACTCAGCCTGACGCGAAAACCACTGCTCGAGCTCGGCTGAACTGCGAATCTCGGTCAGGGCTGGATCCTCAAGAGACGTTCGCAACGAGATTGTCAGTGTGTTGAACACGCCGATGTGCGGTTTGATCTGCGCATCCCACTCGGCCCAGTAGTCCGCCATGAGTGCACCCAGCGTTGCGGCTGCGCCTTCGTCGCACCCAAGCGCCGCCTCGATGCGATCGGCCCAGTCCAGTTCCATGCGGCGCGCAACCCAAATGCCTTGGAGGTCTCCCCAGTCGTTCAATCGTTCTTCCTCTTCCTCCGAGGCATCGGCTGCTGCACTCTCTCCGGCGAGCCCAGTGGAATCCCCATAGAGAAGTGCCTGATCTTCTGGGAGAAAGAGCGCTTCCTCTTCGTCACTGCCGAGCTTGCCGAACGCAGAAGCCGCTTCGATTCCGCGAGCTGCGTAGATCGCTTCGAGTGCCTTGTTGTCTTCGGTAGCACGCCTCTCCTCTAACACATCGCGGGCAGCCCGATTCTCGCGCGAGCTGCCAACGTCCTCGATATACATACCCTCTCCTCGCGCGATTTGTTTGTCGAGTAGCGCAGCCAGCTCATCGACGATTCGATCGTCTCGATCACTCCACGCCGAATAGATCGATCGGATCATCGCGCGCTGGTTGTCAGTCATCGCTCTCATGCGAAGTGTCCCGAGCGCGACTTGATCGACGAGCCTGCCGCCTTGATCGAGTTCGTAGAACTGCTCGAGATAACGGCCTCGAAACTCCCTCGCCAACTTCGCATCGCGCGGTTTCAGAACTTCGAGAACAGCGCGATATGCGCGCGTGCTGCTTGCGCGCAGCGGCTTCTGTGACTCGATGACCACCGCTATAGCAGCCGCGAATGCCTCTCTCGCTGCATCAAACCGCGCATCAGCTTCCGCCTCGGTCAGAGTCAGGATTTCGCCGCGCGCAGTACCTGCCGTCCTCGCGGCCATGTCCAGCGCATACTTGAACTTGGCAGCAGCACTCGCACGCAGCAGCCGGTCGTGGCGGGCATCAAAGTCGCCAAGCGCGTTCTCGCATGCGCCGCGCAACTCGGCCGCGCCCTCCACCGATTTCCAGTCCAGACCTCGAAGGATCGCAGGAACATCCACACTGGCCGCCCGCGTGCGCTCGAAGATCGACAGCGTTCGCCAAATCTCGCGAGTCCTCGACGCGCCCGTACGCGCGACCGCGACATGATCGCTCTCTGGAAGCGCCGCGCGAACACCATCGAAAAGCGACTCCTCGAGCGCGACCGCCTTGCGCAGGACGGCCATGTAGAGGTCCAACGACCGCTTCATGTACTCAATCGTGGGGAACTGGGCGGCCTCCATTCTGTGCGTCATGCGATCTTCGAGTTGCTCGATGTCGCCCGCGCGAAGTTCTCGGTGCGCAGCGATGTACTTCATATACGCCGCTTCTAACGCTGGATAGATCGGCCGGTAGTCCACCCCGTTCTGCTCAAGGAGCTTTGTCAATTCGACGAGCCCGACCGGATCCGCGACGAGCCCCAGTGTCCCCTGGAAATGCGCGGAAGCGCCGCTTTCTCCCATCGCTACCACGATCGCCGCGATGATCGCGCACGCGATGCGACCAACGCGTTGAGTCCACGCCCCACCGGTTTGCGTGGTGGTTCGCATCACATCGCTGATCCCAAGCCCATGACTCTGCGCCATGCGCTGATCTGCCCGAGGTGCATCATGTTGTGCCCGAGCGCCATAAATGAAACCATCGCTCCGAGAGTCGGCAGGCGCTCGATCATCTGCTGCCTCGGGTTTGCCGCAGCGAAGCACGCGTCGTCGACGGTCGGCAAAATCTCTGCCACCTTCGTCCATCCGCTGACAAAGTGCCCAATCAATTCTGCCTTCGATGGATATGCCCCAGGGGTCGCAACGCACGGCGCACCCATCTTGAAGAGGTCTTGGTAGGAATCAGGAGTCTGGATTCCCTCGGGGCGACCGATCATTCCGGCCACCATCGGCGCATAGATCGCAAGATGCCCGATGCAAAACGCTGGGCTGTTCAAGTCCGCGCGCGGCATGGTTGCAAACTGCTCAGCGGGAATCGACTGGATCAACTTGTCGGCGTAGCCGAGCGTCATCTTCAGCGGTGCGGCGATCATCGATCCAACACAGGCATTCTTCGTCAGCGTTGTGCTCATGACGAAAGCGTACCCCGAGGGGGCAATCGCAAGAAACCTGCACTGGAATCACCAGCCGAGAATCACTGGCCGAGAATCACCAGGCGAAGTGCGCAAACGCCTTGTTGGCATCTGCCATTCGGTGCGTGTTTTCACGCGTGGTGACCGACTTGCCTTCGTTCTTGGCAGCATCGAAGAGTTCCTTCGCAAGGCGAAGTGCAATCGGCTTGCCCTTCTCGGAGCGAATCGCCTCGATAATCCAGCGGAACGTCAGACTCTGTGCGCGACGACGATTCAGTTGCATCGGCACCTGGTAGTTCGCTCCACCCACTCGCTTCGATCGCACTTCGACCGACGGTCGCACGTTCTCAAGCGCACGGTGGAAGAGCTCGATTGCAGTCTTCGGCAGCGCCTCCGACTTTTCCTTGTCGAGGCGGTTCTGAACCATGTCGAACGCCTCGTACACCGCGCGCTGCGCAGTGGCCTTCTTGCCGCCGTACATGATGCAGTTGATGAACTTGGCGACGATGAGATCTTGATATCGAGGATCTGGCTTGAGTTGAGACTCGCTTGCTGTGAATTGCTTGGGCATGACTGACTCCTTCTGGGCTTGCACGCGAAATGCGTGACTGTGTTCACCGCGGCGCTGGAGGTTGGGCATCTCCGGAGAAATGCGCCGCGATTACTGCCTAGCGAGCGGAACGTCCGTCTCGCATCAACGACCGATCTGAAACGATTACTTCTTCTTGGCCACTGCTACCTTGCGCTTGACGCCGTAGAGCGAACGACCCTTCTTACGACCGTCGACGCCGAGGCAATCGAGCGTTCCGCGAACAACGTGGTAGCGAACTCCGGGAAGATCGCGAACACGACCGCCGCGAACGAGCACGATCGAGTGCTCTTGCAGATTGTGACCTTCGCCACCGATGTATGCAGTGATTTCGCGACCGTTGGAGAGTCGAACTCGAGCCACCTTGCGGAGCGCTGAATTCGGCTTCTTTGGCGTGACTGTCTTCACCTGCAAGCAGACGCCACGGCGCTGAGGGCATGCCGCAAGATCATTGACCTTGCTCTTCGTGGCGGGGTCGCGTCGGGGCTTTCGGACAAGTTGGTTGATGGTCGGCATAGGGTGATCGCTTTGAAAAATCCGTGCAATGACGGGTTGGGAAATATACCGAGGATTCGCCTCCAAGGCAACCAACATCGACAATCCTTGACAGATCGTGCTGGGACGCTAGTATCACCCCTCGCCCCACGTCGGGGTCTTCGAGGTCAATTTCCATGAATCCCGTAATGAAAACTTCGCCTGGTCGCACCCGTCGGCGACGAAACCACCAGGCACTCCGCGCAGCCCACACCGTGACTTGCCCAAATTGCGGCGCAACAAAGCGCCCTCACCATGCATGCTCCTCTTGTGGATATGTGCGCCCCGGACTGCAATTGAAGGGCTTCCAGGCGAGCGCCTGATAACACCCGATGCGCATCGGCATCGATGTGATGGGCGGCGACAACGCTCCGGATGAAATCTTGAAGGGCTGTTTCGCTGCGCTCCCCAACCTCGGGGCGAGTGATCATCTTGTCCTGATTGGCGATGCAGGCTTGATCAATGAAGCGATCGCAGAGCGCGGCATCAAGGCAACCCAGATTGAAGTTGTAGGAACGACTGAAGTCATCGGGATGGATGAGTCCCCCGTTGACGCCGTTCGCGCGAAGAAGGACTCGTCCATCGTCATCATGGGGCGCATGGCCTCTCCGAAATTGGAGAACCGGCTCGCAGCTGTGATTTCCGCCGGAAACACGGGCGCGTGCGTTGCTGCGGCCCAGTTGCACATGCGCCGTCTTGAGGGAGTCGTTCGCCCTGGTATTGCTGTCACCGTGCCGACCTTTGCAGGTCCCATCGTGTTGATTGACGTCGGCGCAAACATCGAACCCAAGGCGCAGCACCTCGCGCAGTATGGGGTGATGGGCGACATCTATGCACAGCGCGTGCTCGGCATCACCAACCCACGAGTTGCACTCATGAATGTAGGTGGCGAAGAACAAAAGGGAACACAGGAAATGCGCGATGCGCGCGACCTGCTGCGTTCCACCGAAGGACTGAATTTCACTGGATTCGTCGAAGGCCGCGGCGTCTTCAATGGAGACGCGGACGTCGTGATCACGGATGGCATCGTTGGCAATGTCATGCTGAAGATGGCTGAAGGACTTTCGTCGGGCATCTTCAAGGCCCTTGCGAAGGAGGTCTTCGCGATCGATCCAACCCTTGCATCGCGACTCGAACCTGTCGTGAAGAGTTTGTATTCCAAGTACGACTACCACGAGTATGGCGGAGCGCCGCTCTTGGGCGTCAATGGGGTCTGCCTCATCTCACATGGATCGAGCGTCGCGCGCACCATTACCAATGCGATTCGCCGCGCAAGAAACTTTGTCGACCTCGGTGTGAATGAGATCATCGTCGAACGGCTCGCCGCCGCGCCACATCTGGTTGCATGAGCGAGAGCGCATGAGTCAATCGGCACCTCCCTTTGGCGTCCGCATCCGCGGGACAGGATCCTTCGTCCCCCAGCGCGTCCTGACCAATGACGACCTGTCGAAGATCTTGGACACGAGCGACGAGTGGATCCACCAGCGAACTGGCATCAGGGAACGGCGCATCTGCGATCCGACGGTTGAGGGCACATTCACGATGGCTCGCGATGCGCTCAAGAATGCGCTCGACGCGGCTGAAATGAAAGGGTCTGACCTCGACCTCATCATCGTCGGAACGGTGACTGCAGAGATGACTTGTCCGTCCGTGGCGGCTCGCGTTGGCGCAGCATTGGGGGCGATCCCAGCTCCGGCGTTCGACATCGGTGCCGCCTGTTGTGGATTCGTCTATGGAATGAACATCGCCCAAGCGCTCATCAAGTCTGGGCAATTCAAGAACATCGGCGTGGTTGGATCCGAAGCGATGAGCACCATTGTTGACTACAGCGACCGCACGGTTTCAATCCTCTTCGGAGATTCGGCTGGAGCTGCGATCTTGTCACGGGATCCCGACCCGAGAATCGGATGCCTCTATCAGACGATGGGATCTGACGGAAGTGGCTGGCACTCGCTCTATCTGCCTCGGCGACTGCAAGAGGTGCCCGAAGTTGACAAGGCAAATCCGATTGCGCTTGGAAACCTTCGCATGAATGGCAAAGAGGTCTTTCGATTTGCTGTGACCAAGTTCAGAGAGGTCATCGAGGATGCGATGTCGAAGACGGGGCTGACCCCTGAGAGCGTCGGCCAGGTGATCTGCCATCAATCCAACGTCCGCATCATTGAAGCTGCGCGAGAGAAACTCGGGCTTCCGCACGAAAAGGTCTACATCAACATCGACAAGTTTGGAAACAGTTCTGCCGGAAGCGTGGGGCTTTGTCTTGACCAACTGTGGCGAGCCGGAAAGATCGAGAAAGAACGCCCATTCGTGATGGTTGCGTTCGGCGGCGGGCTCACTTGGGCGAGCGGCGTTTGGCGCATCTAGACAACGCAAGTTCTCTTCGTTCAACTGCACAACTCAAGGGCAATTCCGCGATGACTCAATCCATGATCTTCCTTTGCCCAGGTCAAGGTGCGCAGTCGGTGGGAATGGGGCGTTCGTGGAACGATTCCAACCGAGCCGCCGCCGAGATCTTCGCACGCGCAGACTCTGTGCTGGGGAGTTCGCTGGGGAGTTCGCTTGGCAGCCCGCTCTCCAAACTCTGCTTTGAAGGACCAGCCGAGACGCTCCATCGAACCGATGTCAGCCAGCCTGCGCTCTACACCTGTGCAGTCGCGAGTTTTCATGCGCTCCAAGAACAATTCGGCAGTGTGACCATTGCGGCGCTGGCTGGTCTGTCGCTGGGGGAGTACACAGCACTCCACCTCGCAGGTGCGTTCTCCTTTGAGGATGGACTGAAACTCGTCGCGACGCGCGGCCGACTCATGCAAGCGGCTGCCGAAGCGAGCAAGGGTGGGATGGTCGCGCTCATCGGTGCTGATGAAGCGCAGGCACAGGCGGTGTGTGATGGCGCAGCGCCGGCGAGTTCTGGTGAGGTGCTCGTGTGCGCCAACTTCAACGCGCTCGGACAGATCGTCCTCTCAGGACACGCATCCGCGTGTGATCGAGCACTCGAAATCGCATCGACAGTCGGATGCCGCGCTACGAAACTCCAGGTTGCAGGGGCGTTTCATTCGCCGCTGATGGCGTCGGCAGCTGAGTCGATGAAAGGAGCGCTTGCGGAAGTACGATTCGGGCCGCTCACGCATCCCGTCTGGAGCAATGTCACCGCGCGACCGCACGATCCAACCAACTCGGCAACGCTGAAGAAACTCCTTGTTGATCAGATCGTTTGCCCCGTAAGATGGAGCCAGAGCATGTCGGCACTCGTTGGAGAACTCCCCACCGATGCCCAGCGCCCGACCTTTCACGAGTTGGCGCCGGGCAGCGTGCTCAAGGGATTGATGCGTCGGATCGACAAGAGTTGCGAGGTCACAAGCCATGACAAATTTGACAAAGTTGACAAATAGAACAAGTCCAACACCTTCCCCAAACCAGCCCCACTTCGTTGCATCGATCGATGCCAACTTCGCGCGCCGCGCGACCGTGCGTTTCGCGCTCGCGTCGACGATCTGCATCCTCGTCTCTGTCGGGCTCGCAGCCTGTGGTGAAGGAGAAGAGGCTGCACCAGCGCCGGTCGCGCGCTATGAACCCCCACCGCCCCCACCGCCACCGCCGGAAGTTTCGGTCAAGTCGATCGATGAACTGATGAAGGAACTTGGCATTGACTCCCGAGTCAGTTTGCCCGAGCACCTTGCACCCGACACGACCGAAAAGCGCATCGCAGTCTTGAAGTTCTGGGATGCGTTCGCAAAGGGCGACGACATCTACCTATCCGCACGGATGTCGGATCTTGACCGCAAGGTTCTCGCCGCAATGACAAAGGGTCAAGAGTGGAAGGCAACCACGGCAAGCATCACTTCGATCGACGTCCAATGCAAAGATGAGGACGGCGGATTCGCGACGTTTGGGCTTGTCACTTCGGGTGCGGTTGAACAGGCGATGCTGTGGGACGCAGTCCAGACCGGCGACGAGGCATCATTCACGGCATTCCCCGGAACCCAAGACATCATTGCGCATCTCTCGGGCGCTGACTCGATCGAGTCTTGGAAGACCTACATCAACGGCCTCTTTGACAAGTACGCAAACATGCCCGATGAAGTCGTTGAGATTCCTCAGAGCGATGTGCAACTGGCAGAGGGTTCTCCCGCGGAGGGCGACGGCAGCGGAGACACCCCATCGGCACCTCCCCCTGGTGGTGGCTCGGGCGGTGGCGTGCTGAGAAAAAAGCCTCACGCGCCGATTCCAGACTAATCGGACAAGAAGTCGCTGGTTGAGTAGGCGATCGGTCTGCAGCGACTCAGTTACATCGCCAAACCACCGTCAATCGAGAGCACATGCCCTGTGAGGTAGCCCGCCTCATCGGATGCAACAAACGAAACAGCTGCCGCGATGTCGGCGCCAGTGCCAAATCGCTTCAACGGGATCGCTGGCAGCACCGCCTCGCGCACCGCCGCTGGGAGCGCTCCCGTCATGTCTGTGTCGATGAATCCCGGGGCAATCAAATTCGCCGTGATGCCCTTGCCGCCAAGTTCTTTCGCAATCGACTTGGTGAGCCCCATGAGACCCGCCTTTGCGGCAGCGTAATTGGCTTGCCCTGGATTTCCCATGATCCCCGCGACCGAACCCATGTTGACGATCCGTCCGAATCGCCCACGCATCATGGGGCGCGCAGCAGTGCGGCAAGCCACAAAAGCCGAGCGAAGGTTGACTCGAATGACATCGTCGAAGTCGTCATCACTCATGCGAAGGATCAGCCCGTCCTTTGTGATCCCCGCGTTGTTCACCATGATGTCGAGTCGACCGTGCCGCTCAGCGACCGCTTCGATCGCAGCCGCGAGCCCTGCGCCATCTCCAACATCGCACGACTGCATCTCGCATGTGCCACCAGCAGCGACGATCTCCGCCTCCAATGCCGCGAGTTGTTCGAGATTGCGCGCGAACCCAACGACATGGCGACCATCAGATGCCAAGCGAAGTGCGATGGCCCGACCGATTCCTCGGCTGGCTCCTGTGACGATGGCAACTCGCTTGTCGATTGTGCGCTCCTTTTCTACTGATCGGTGGGCGGGGATCATAACCTCGTAGCGCGGCGACTGAATTGCGCTGACACTTCGTGGACCGTGATCGCCCACCCCTTTCCGATTCTCGTTATCATCCAATTCGTCGGCGATTGCCGATATGATTGTCCCGTCCGAATCAGTCCAAACGATCAAAAGTCCCAAACGAGGAGCCACCCGTGACAGAAGCAGAGATTCAAGAGAAGGTCATCGCAATCGTCGCCGAACAAATGGGTGTCGACAAGGCCGAGATCAAGCGCGAGACCAGTTTCACCAATGATCTCAACGCAGACAGCCTCGACATCGTTGAATTGGTGATGGAATTTGAGGATCAGTTTGGAACCTCGATTCCCGACGACCAAGGCGACAAACTTCAGACCGTCGGAGCCGCCATCGATTACATCAAGGCGAACTTTGGTGCGGGTCCTAAGGGCGATGCAGCCAAGAGCGCGAGTTGATTTCGCTCGCCATCATCGTGTGCCTTCCATTCGGCAAGCAATTGGATAACAACGGGCTTTGCGGACAATAACGCTGCGGCGCGTGGTGGTGACGGGCTTGGGTGCACTCACCCCGGTCGGCAATAGCGTTGCGCAGACATGGGATGGGATGGTCAATGGTCGATCGGGGATCGACTCGATCACGCTTTTCAATGCGGACGAAGACTGGGGTGTTCGATTCGCCGGTGAAGTGCGGGGATTTGATGTCAGCACGATCGCAGATGTCCGGGAAGCGCGACGATTCGACCGGTTTGCCCTCCTCGCGCTCGGTGCAGCGACCGAAGCAGCGAAGGATGCGGGATTCGACGGTCAATCAGGCGACCCCTATCGACACGGGGTGGCCATCGGATCTGGCATCGGAGGCGTTGGAACGATAGAAGCTGGCGTTCGGGGCATGGCCCTCGGCGGCAACCGAAAAATCGGACCGTTCACAGTGCCGAGACTCATGGTGAATGCCGGCGCCGGACAGGTCTCGATCCGGTTCAATCTGCGTGGCGCAAACATCGCAACGGCTACCGCATGCGCGACGGGATCACATGCAATCGGCGCCGCGTTCCATTTGATTCAGCGCGGAGATGCCGATCTGATGTTTGCTGGAGGAGCAGAAGCTGCCGTCACGCCGCTTTGCATCGGATCGTTCGCCGCGATGAAGGCGCTCTCCACGCGCAATGATGCGCCGAAACTTGCATCGCGACCATTTGACAAAGATCGAGATGGGTTCGTGCTTTCTGAAGGAGCCGCGGTGATCGTGCTCGAAGAGTTCGAGCGCGCTAAGAAACGCGGGGCACACATCTACGCCGAAGTGCTTGGATTTGGCTCGTCGGGCGATGCATTTCACATCGCGGCGCCCGAAGAGCACGGCGCTGGAGCGCAGCGCGCGATGTCCAATGCCCTCCAGGATGCGGAGGTTGCACCAGAGCGCGTCGGCTATATCAATGCACACGGGACGAGCACGCCGCTGGGAGATGCGGCAGAAGTCTCTGCGGTCAACGCACTCTTCGGCGCTCACGCCAAGTCGCTCGCGATGAGTTCAACAAAGTCAGTCACTGGCCACGCCCTCGGCGCAGCTGGCGGAATTGAAAGCATCGCGACGATTCTTGCGCTGGAGAAGTCCACGCTTCCCCCCACGATCAATCTCGATTGCCCCGATGAGGGGTTCGATCTGGACTTCGTCGCCAACACTGCGCAGGAGCGCCCGATTCAGATTGCCCTGAACAACTCCTTCGGTTTCGGCGGGCACAACACCTCGATCGTCTTCGGCAGATTCGACGGCTGATCGGCTTTTCCATGCCGCGCGACCTTCCTGTCGGCAACGGAGAGATGCTGGTCGCGTTCGATGATCTCTACCGCGTTCGCGACCTGTACTGGCCACATGTCGGGATGCCCAATCACACATGCGGGCACCTCCAGCGCTTTGGCATCTGGGCAGACGGGCAGTTTGCATGGATCGAGAGCGCAGGTTGGTCGCGCGAACTGAAGTATGTGCACGATTCGCTGGTGACCGAAGTCCGACTCAGGAATGAGCGACTTGGAATCGAACTCATTTGCCGCGATGCCGTCGACTATTGGAGTCCAGTCTATTTTCGTTCGGTCACTGCGACGGATTTGCACAACCGACCCCGCGATGTGAGGCTGTTTTTCCATCAGGACTTGTCGATTGGCGAGAGCGCCATCGGCGACACCGTGAACTACGACCCCCAGACCGGCGGACTGATCCATTACAAAGATGACACCTACTTCCTCTTCAATGGCTGTGGTGCGCGGTCGTATGGCGTGGACACATGGGCAACGGGCCAGAAGCGAATCCGAGACGCTGAAGGAACATGGCGCGACGCTGAAGATGGCATGCTCTCGCGCAACACAATCGCCCAAGGGTCGGTCGATTCAACAGTCGGATTCTCGTTGATGCTGCATCCGGGCGCATCTGCCAACGTCGTCTACTGGATATGCGCCGGGAAAAACTATGGTGCAGTGAAAGCGCTCGACGACAAAGTTCGACAAAAGACCCCGCAGCGAATGATGCTTCGCACGGAGGCGTACTGGCGACTTTGGGCGACGAAAGAAGGATTCGATTTCACTCCACTGTCGACCGAGGTGCGCGATCTTTTCATTCGCAGCGAACTCATCGTTCGAACGCAGATCGATCACGATGGCGCGATCATCGCAGCGAACGATTACGACATCACCCGCTTTGCAGGTGACACATACTCATACATGTGGCCGCGTGATGGCGCGTTGGTTTCCCAGGCACTGGTGCTCGCTGGGCAAAGCGAACTCTCGCAAGAGTTTTTTCGTTTCGCGCGGCGGGTGATCGAGAAGAGCGGATACTTCCTGCACAAGTACAACCCAACGGGGACACTCGCGTCGAGTTGGCACCCGTGGACGATGGACGGCAAGCGCATTCTGCCGATTCAACAGGACGAGACCGCGCTGGTGGTCTGGGCACTTCGCCGCCATTTTTGCACGTTTCGGGATGTCGAGTTCATTCGGGATCTCTACAACCCGCTGGTCGTGGATCCCGCCAACTGGATGCTGCGGTATCGAGATCCGAATGGGCTGCCCATTCCTTCGTGGGACCTGTGGGAAGAACGACGAGGCATCCACCTGTTCACGGTTGCGGCGACGATTGGCGCGCTCAAGTCTGCGGCATCGTTCGCACATGAGGTCGGTGCACTTGATCGAGCCGCTGAGTTCGAACAAGGTGCGCACCGAATGAAGGAAGCGATGCTGCGTTACATGTGGAGCCCCGAGCGCAATGTCTTTGCTCGCATGGCGGTGCCACACGCCGACGGTGGATACGAACTCGACTTCACGGCCGACGCGAGCGCGTGCGGACTCTTTGCCTTCGGCGCACTCGAAGCGAGCGATCCGCGTGTGGTCTCGCACATGCAGATGCTCCGAGAAAAACTTTGGGTGCACACCGGCATCGGCGGCATGGCGCGGTACGAACGGGATCCGTACCACCAAGTCGAACGATTCGACACGGGGCGAGTGCCGGGGAACCCGTGGATCATCTCGACACTCTGGTACGCGCAGTGGCTCATTGCGCGGGCGCAAACTGAAGAAGAACTCGCCGAAGCGAAACACCTTCTGCAGTGGACTTGCCAGCGCGCCTCACTTTCAGGAGTGCTCGCAGAACAATTCGATCCCTACTCGGGAGCGCACCTCTCAGTCAGTCCGCTCACTTGGTCACATGCGGCGTTCATGACGACAGTCCTGAAGTACCTCCAGCGGCACACGCAGTTGACTGGTGTCCAGCACGGAGTGTCGGCGCGCGCATGACGCTCGCTTGCGCGACACGCAAGCGGGCGCCCCTCGTGGTGGCTTGCGCCTTCATTGTGATCGTCGCATTGACCGCACTGCGACACTTCCCCAGCGCAATCCAAGAATCGGCAGACTTGGGCGCATTTGGTGGGCATCGTGCACGCGAGGAACTTGTCCGCTTTATCGCAGATGGATCCGCGCGGGCAGTCGCGACGCCAGGCCACGATGCCGCGCTCGTGCGCCTGCAAGAGAGAGTCACCCGACTCTGCGCAGATGGTCGGTGCACGCTGACCGAGCAATCGTTCTTCGCGCGTGGATGGAAACGCACGGCTGTCGCGATGACGAACCTGCTCGTACGAGTACGCGGGACTCATCCCGACGCCAAGCCCCCCTATGTCCTGCTGAGCGTCCACTATGACGGTGTTCCAATGGGGCCTGGTGCCGGCGACAACGGTGCTGGGGTTGCGTGTGCCCTTGAGATCATCCGCGCGCTGACTGCAACACCCCCTGCAAACGATGTCCTCGTGCTGTTCTGCGACGGCGAAGAAACAGGACTGTGCGGCGCGCGTGCGTTTGCGCTCGAGAATCCAGCGTGGAGCGAAGTCGGTGCCGTCGTCAATCTCGATGCGCGAGGCAGCGACGGACCGGTGTACATCTTCGAAGTCGGCGCTGACGGACCTGCCCATGCGAAGCTGCTCGGTGACCTCAATCTGCCGACACGCACGACAAGCCTCGCAGCCGAGGCGTACCAGCGGATGCCAAGCGGCACCGACTTCACCGTCTATCTGAGAGGCGGACGTCCCGGATTCAATCTCGCGTTCATCGGCTCGCCGCGCAACTACCACACAGCAGCCGACACGATTGCCAACCTCGACGAGCGCACGATGAATCAGATGGGCGTGAGCGCGCTTGCACTCGTGAGAGCCCTCTCCGGCGGCGCGCCGCCAATGCCAAGCGCCAAAGAGTTTTCGAAGACAAGTTCAGCGCGTGCCGCCGATGATGCCCTAGCAAGCAGACGCTCCGCCGTGTGGTTCGACTTCTGTGGTTTTTTCATCGTGCGCTGGTCTGCGTGGCTCAGCGTGGCAGCCGCGGTCGGTTCGCTGGCGGTTTTCCTGTTTGCGCTACGCCGCACACGCCGCGATGGCGGCGCTTCGCTCATCGGCACTGCGATTTCATGCGGCGCGGTCGTCATCTCAATCGCGCTCGCCGTTCTGATCGGTTCGCTTGTCTCGTTCGCACTCGACCGTTGGAGCAACGTCGACATGCCATGGCCTGCCGCGAGCATCTGGTGGGGTCAGAGCGCGCTTCTCATGATTGGCGCCGGAGTCGCCACGATCACATCGCGCTTCGTCGCGCGGCACAGGATGTCGCGACGCTCAAGCGATTGCGTTCGCTGGGATGCGTGGTTCGGCGGCTGGGTTGTTCTGGCAGCGCTCGCCATCACCGTCGCTTCCGCCGCGCCCGGTGCTGTGCATCCTCTGCTCGTGCCTTGTGTTGTCGCTGCAGCCTTCACCATTCTTGCGAGAGCCCTGCGATGGAATTCCCCAGACTGGTGCGCGGCCGCTGCAGGGATCGCTGCACTTCTCGTCTGGGCTCCGATCGAAGCGACATTTGCAGACGCATTCGGTCTGTCGTTTGGCGGGTTTACCGCGCTTCGCGGCGCGCTCGTGGCGATTGCTCTACAGCCCCTCGCTCTGCAGCATCCGGATCAGCAACTTCCTTCGCGCATCCGATCGACGCCTGCGGGAAACGGATACCTCGCGAACACGCCGGTGCGAGGAAAATCCCACGCTGAAACTGGCGGATAGAAGTCGCCTTGATACCCCGCGTCGTACATCGCCTTCAAGACAGCCTCACTGCTCGGCTCTTGTTGATTGTGGTCGAGCAGTCGGTTGCTCTTCGCTCCAAGGAATGAAATCGTTGCAACCGGACGTCGCTCAGCGCGTCCATCGAGCATCTGCGTGACTGTCCGAAATCCTCGGTAGAGATCTTCAAGCGTGAAGTGGTCGCGTCCACTCGGTCGCAGGAGTGCGAGGACGAGAAGTCGGTCGAGATCAAACTTCAGGATGTACGGCTCGCGATCTTCCTTCGCGTGAATGCCGACCGCCGTGCGAAAAACCTTCGCGTAACTCGTCACAGAGGCGAGAGTCCACTGGCTCGTCGGAACCAGCTTGAGAACCTCGCCAAGAATGCCATGCGTGTTGTCCGTGTCGTTGACTCCACACACGAGCGTGCGGTAGTTCCCCGCGATCAAATCGTCGAGAAGGTGCTGCCCCCATAAAATCCGAATGTGGCGCTTGGGATCGGCAGTGCGCGGATCGCCTGACGGAAGAATGGTGACCTTCGGTCCAGCCGATGGAATCTCGACCAGCCTGTCGCCGTCGCCTTCGTAGATCCTCGCTGCACTCGGTGTACTTTCGGACTTGCTTGACTTGGTCTGTTGCGCCATAGAGCGAATTGTCCTCACTTGAGGATCCCTCCGCCACTCCAGCAGAAAGAATTTCGGCGCTTACTGGGGGACGCCAGGGACCGCGGGGATCGCACCGGGTTCTACCGCTGGCGCCGCAGGGATTGCGGGCGGTTCGACTGCAGGCGCGGCAGGAATCGCAGGATCGCTCTCGAAGAGTGGGCTCAAGTATCCCGACCTCCACTGCGGAAATTTGAACACCCACCCCTCCCACTTCGGCGCAAATGTGGAGAGTTTCTCGTGAACGGCATCCGAGCACTCGCCGGGTGCGAGTCGGATCCAGATCCCATCGCCTTCTTTCCACATTCTCGCGTCGACTGCGTGATCGGCATCGAGGCGAATGCTCACCTGCACTTGACCCGCGCGAGAAAGATCCTTGGGCGTCTCGCGTCGCACATCATCGGGTTGGAAGCCGGAAAGCAAGTACGGCAGCGTTCCCTTCATCGCGTCGTGCTTTGGATTGGACGACGCCTGTGCCGCCGCGTTCACGTCAGCGGGATTCGCCGTGGCCGGACTCGGATCCACTGGCGGATCTCCCACGACGCTCCACTGACCATTCGACTTCGTAAGGGTCTTGCCGGAGCACTCCACTTGCTGAATCTCATCTGCAGGGATCTCGGCGACAGGACCAGCAAGCCACGATCCCAACTCGGTCGATGGAGTCATCGTGCCGACGCACCGCCATGCCTGATTCTCACCCGACGCGCGAGCGTAAACGCCCGCGGGCGACAGAACCCCTCGACCGATGATGAGGTCCGCGGCTGGGTCGGCTGCCCCTTCGACAAAGACTCGCACGTGCCGCGTCTCTTTGCTCTCGCTTGGACGTTCTGAAGACCAATCCAATCCCAATTCGCCGTGACGATCGACCTTCGATGTCATGCGCTGCGACTTCTTCAACGAGATGAGCCCTCGGACCAGTTCTTGGATCGCTTCGTCCTTGGCCGGGAATCCGTCGCGTGTCGTGATGATCCATCCACCGCTGGACCCGCGCTCGGCCCGCACATTGCCCGCCGCAGTTTGCACTTCAACTGCGGTGATCTTCGCTGCAACCGGGGCGAGTTCCACCATCGGATCGCCGATGCCGGTTCGGTCCACCGAATTCGGCCCAGCTTGCCTCACGATGACGGCCACGAGTACAACCACGAAGACCACTCCGATCACGACTCGCATCAGTTTGCCAGAGTTCATACCGCCCCCTTTCGTTTCCAGAGGCTTCGCCTCAGCCCAAATCCAACGGCCATCACCGCAACACCGATCGGCCACACAACAACATTGAGCAACATCAAGTGATGACCGAGCGCCTCAACTTCCTCGCGCAGGCTGAACTGAACTTGGCGAAGTTCCTTGCGCGCCGCCATCACCTCTTCCTGCGCTGATTGGAGCTGTGCCTGTTGTTCGCCCGTCAGGACCAACAACTGGTCGGGTGACTTCTGCTTCTGGAGTTCGTTGACGCGATTCTGCGTCGCCGCGATGCGCGCTTTCAGTTCTTCTTCGCGCGCACGAAACCGATCCTCTGCTTCGCGCTGGATCTTCAAGACAACATCAAAGGAGCGCTGGCTACCACTGCGCGACCGCAGCGACAAGAGCGCGTCATTGCCGCAAAGTTGCTCAACGCAGTTCACCAACAGCGACCCGTTGTCTGCAAACGCCCGCCAACCAAGGCTGAGAGATCCGAGGCGCTCCTCTTGGATCCAAGTTTCATTTCGAAGCAGGTCGGCATCTGCGATCACGATGATTGTCGCTGCCGCTGACTTGACCGCCGCCGCGTCAAGGGTGGGATACGCGCTGCTGACAGAACCAACGAAGCGACCACCGATGACGTGTTTGACATTGTCAGACTTGAATTCGCGCAGCAGTGCCGCAGGATCTGCAAACGCACCGAGTTTCGTTCCATCGATCACCATCGAATCCGCAGAACTCTCGACGAGGGGAGTGAACTCAAGAGCCGACCCCGCCGACTTCCCCAGCGAACCGACCGAAAGCATGACGAGCGTCTGCAACACACCGAACGCCGGATCGTTTTGCGAAATCGCAGCCTTGGGCAACTTCAGCCACGCGACATAATCGATCGTCGCGAGCCCCCCTTCGCTTCGGGCACGGACACGCTGTGCGTAGCTGCGATCGGCCACAATTCGCCCAGGCCCCCACTCGATTCCCCACGCCTTGGGGAGCGGCCCAAGATCGCTCGCGCCGCCGCCTGCACCGAATCCGCCAGGTCCCGCCGCCTGCGCATCGGACTCGCAGTACGGATCAAGAAACAAGAGCAACTTGCCGCCACTGACTGCATACGCATCGATCGCCTTCAAGAGCGGCTCGCCGAGTCCCTTCGGATGCGCGATGACAAGCGCGTCAAACTTCTCGGGCAATTTTTCAGCGGTCGCGGCGACGACCTCCACATCGAAGAGCGTTCGCAGTTGCGCGAGCACCTGCCAGGGGGGAGTCATCTGCTGCGCTCGCGGATCGAAACTCGAATCCATCGGCATGCTCGTGATGAGCGCGACACGCGCGCGCGTCTGCCGAGACACACTCACGATGGCACGCGCGATGTCGTACTCCAAGTACGCCTCGTCCTCAGGATTGAGATATGGAATCCCCTCGCGTCGATCCGTGGTGCCAGAGACAACGAGCCCAAGCATGAGTTGGCGACCAGCGCCATCGGCTGTAATCGGCGCGATACCTGCAGCCTTCGCGGCATCTTCACCCTCGGAGAAAGGCTGCGGATCGATGGTCTCAACCTCGACGCGACCACCAGAAACACGCGCGAGTTCATCGAGGAATTCCTGCACCCGCAGCGCGTGATTGCGAATCACCGAGATGTCCTTCGCGGACTCCTGCGAGTAGTAGAAATCGATCTTGACCGGCTCATCGAGCGCCGTCAGCATCGCTCGAACGCCTGGCGAAAGCGTGTAGAGCGATCCCTCGGTTAGATCAACGCGCAGGTTTCCAGGCAATGCCGACAGAGTTGCACTCAGTGCGATCCAACCCACAAGCAGGAGTGCAACACCAAAGAGTGCCATCGACTGTTTGCTCGCGTGCTTCATGTCAGGCGCTCTTTCTCCAGTCGATCATGAGCGTTGTGGCGACCAGCGCGGCAGCGACTCCAGCGATGAAGTACACGACGTCCCGCAATTCGACGACACCGCGCATCAGGCTGTTGAAGTGCGTCAGCATGCTGACGCTTGCGATCGCGTCGATTGCCCCAGGCCCCATCCATCCGCGGAAGAAATCCAACACCAGCGGAAATCCTGAGAGCAGCACGAGAAAACACGCAACGACTGTGACCACGAACGCGATCACTTGGTTCTTGGTCATCGCCGAAACGAGTCCGCCAATGGCGAGAAACATCCCCGCAACCATCGAAGCCGCGATGTACCCAGCGAGAATCACTCCATGGTCTGGGTCACCGAGCCATGACACCGTGATCCAGAGCGGTGCGGTCAAGGCAAGCGCGACGAGAGAAAAAAGCCACGCGGCGAGAAACTTGCCGAGCACCGCATGCCAAATCGGAATCGGAAGTGTCGTCAAGATCTCCACCGTCCCGAGCCGTCGCTCCTCTGCCCAGAGCCGCATCGACACTGCAGGAGCGAGAAAGAGAAAGAGCCAGGGCACTGATTGGAAAAACGGACGCAGGTCTGCCTGCCCGCGCTCGTAAAGACCGCCCATCGAAAACGTGAAGATCCCCGCCATAAACAGGAAGACAACGAGAAACACCGCTGCGAGTGGTGTCGCGAAGTAGGAGCGAAACTCGCGCCGGAGAATCACCAGCCATGGACTCGGCGCATTCGTCCCGCTCATGCCGGCACCTCCGCAGCGGAAGCAGTCAGCATGCGAAAGACATGATCCATTCGATTGCGCGTCACAGTTGCTGGTGCCATCGCTTCGAATACAGCAGGCGTCCCATCAAACACAACCCGCCCCGCAGCAATCACGATGGCGCGCGAGCAGACCGCCTCGACTTCTTCCAGAATGTGGGTGGAGAGCACGATCGCCTTCGTCGATCCCATGGCCCGAATGAGTTGGCGCACTTCGTGCTTCTGGTTCGGATCAAGCCCGTCGGTCGGTTCATCCATGATGAGAATCGGTGGATCGTGAATAATCGCCTGCGCGATTCCAACTCGCCGCTTGAAGCCCTTGGAGAGCGTCTCGATGACTTGATCGAGCACCCCCTGCAAGTGCACGCGCGACACGACGCTCGCGATTCCAGCTGCGCTCTCTGAGCCCGACATCCCGCGTGCAGCCGCGATGAAACGCAAGTACTCACGCACAGTCATGTCTGGATAGGCGGGGGCGCCCTCAGGCAGATACCCAAATGACTTTCGCGCACCGATCGGATCGTCGGCAAGCGAATACCCATTCATCGTGACGGTGCCTTCGGTCGGATCGAGGAATCCGGTCAGCATCCGCATCGTCGTGGTCTTGCCTGCGCCGTTCGGGCCGAGGAATCCGACAACCTCACCCTTCGAGACTCGAACGCTGACTCCATTCACGGCGCGCAGGTGCCCGAATGACTTCTGCAGGTCGACGGCGCAAATCAATGCTCTCTCGGACGGCATTTCGGAAGGCATTTCGGCGAGAAGGATACGCGGTCTCAATTCGGTGCGGTAGGCAGGTCCCCCCCGCGCTTCCCGATACATTGCGCGACTCTTCGAACTGCTCCTGCCATGCTACGACTCCACGAACTCAGACTTCCACTCGATCACCCCGAAGGCGCGCTTCGCAGGGCGATCATCAATCGCCTCGGAATCTCGGCAGATGACCTCGCCCAATTCCAGATCGTGCGGCGCTCTGTGGATGCACGCAAGCACGATGCGATCCTGTTCATCTACACCATCGACGTGAAAGTAGCGAACGAAGCTCGACTGCTTGCGCGAACGAAGGGCGACCGCAGGATCAACGCCGCCCCCGACACGAGTTACAAATTTGTCGCACGAGCAACCTCAACCCAGGCATCGCGACCGGTCATTGTCGGGATGGGACCTGCTGGCATTTTCGCAGGACTCATCCTGGCGCAGTCTGGTTTTCGGCCGATCATTCTCGAGCGTGGAAAGGCCGTGCGCGAACGCACGAAGGACACCTTTCACATGTGGCAGCATGGGGAACTCGATCCAGAATCGAACACCCAATTCGGCGAGGGAGGCGCGGGAACATTCTCGGATGGCAAGCTCTACTCGCAGATCAAGGATCCCAAGCACTACGGGCGAAAGGTCTTGACCGAGTTGGTTGCGGCGGGCGCTCCCGAGGAGATCCTTTTCGTCAACCGACCGCACATTGGAACATTTCGCCTCGTCGGCGTTGTAGAGAAAATGAGGGCGAAGATCATCGAACTCGGCGGCGAAGTGAGGTTCGGGGCTCGGGTCGATGACATTGAAATCTCCCCGAGCGCTCTCCCCGAAACGAGGGGTCAGGTCACAGCCGTCAGACTCGCGTCGGGCGAACGGATTGCGACGACGCACCTCGTTCTCGCGGTCGGTCATAGTGCGCGCGACACGTTCGAGATGCTGCACGCCCGCGGCGTTCACATCGAGCCCAAGCCGTTCTCGATCGGCTTTCGCGTCGAGCACCCGCAGTCACTCATCGACGAGTGCCGGTTCGGCACGAAAACCCCAAACCCGCTCCTCGGCGCCGGCGATTATCAACTCGTTCACCACGCGAGCAACGGACGCAGCGTCTACACCTTCTGCATGTGCCCAGGCGGCACTGTGGTCGCCGCCACAAGCGAAGTCGGTCGGGTTGTCACCAATGGGATGAGCCAGTACTCCCGAAACGAACGCAATGCCAACGCTGGGATCGTCGTTGCGATCACCCCCGAGGCAGACTTTCCAGGGGGCGCGCTTGCCGGCATTGAGTTCCAACGCAAGTGGGAGTCTCGAGCATTCGAACTTGGCGGCGGCAACTACAAAGCCCCGGCGCAACTTGTGGGCGACTTCCTCGCGGGGAAGCCGTCGACCTCCCTCGGCAGCGTGCAACCTTCGTACACGCCGGGCGTGCACCTCTGCGATCTCGCAGATGCGCTCCCGAGCTACGCGATCGACGCGATCCGTGAAGCGATCCCCGCATTCGCTCGGCAGATCAAAGGGTTCGATCTTCATGATGCGATCCTGACTGCAGTGGAATCACGAACCTCTTCTCCCGTTCGCATGACGAGAGGAGAAGATCTTCAGAGTCTCAACACGTCCGGGCTCTTCCCGAGCGGCGAGGGCGCTGGCTATGCCGGCGGAATATTATCGGCCTCTATTGACGGGATTCGGGTCGCCGAGGCGGTTGCTACGAGCATCGCAGCTGAAAGTCAAACAGCCAATAAAACGACCTAACTCGTTTTTTTGCAACCACTTCTGCCAAGATTGATTGACGGATTTCGCTGGTCAACGAACCCATCTTTGCGCCGAATCTGATTGGTGGGTCCGAGACCAAATACCCACCGCCTCCGATTCATTTGTGTTGCGCAACATATCCACAAGCCGATAACAGAATCAAGGTGATCGCAGCGTGCGACTCGCCGGTTCAGAATCCTCAGGAGAGATCACATGCAGGCATTCACTTGGGTCAAGGGTTGGGCTCGCGAACTGATGGACATCATGCTTCTTTTCATCGGTCTCGGCGTACTTGTGCAGATCATCTTTGGCTCGAACAATGTCGGATTCTTCGGCGGCATCACCAGCAACCTGACTGGCTTCGTTGCGCAACTTGGTAATGGTGGGTTCGTTGGATTGGTTGCCCTCCTCATCATCATTGCTGTCTTCACGAAGAAGGCATCAACGACCTGATTCGGCATCAATGAATAGGGCTTAGGATTCGGAACTGGTCCCCTCGACCGTTTCGCGAGCCACCCGTAAAAGATCGGAGCCTTGGCCCGAGCCGAGCGCTCCGATTTTCTTTTTGGCTGGGCTATCGGATGAGAACCGATGCGAGCCCGAGAAACACACCCATGCTCGCCACATCCGTCGCCGTCGTCAGGAAGATGCTTGACGCTGTGCAAGGATCCGCGCCGAGCCGCTTGAGCGCCAAAGGAATGAACGCCCCCGAAAGTCCACTAATCATGCAACTGGCGATCATTGCTACAAACGTGACGAAGGCAAGAACAAAAGCACGCTCGGCGGGCCAAAGCACCATCGGATCCTCGGGTTTCGCCTGCATCGTCGCGAAGATGTACATGCCGATTCCCGCTGAGATTCCAACGAGGGCGCCGTTTGCCAATCCCAGCAGCGCTTCCTTCATGACAAGCGCCCGTTCCTTGCCGGCCTTGAGTTCGCCCAGAGTCATCCCCCGCAAGGCAACCGCGAGCGCCTGACACCCGGTGTTCCCAGACTGACCAGCTAGAACAGGCAAGAAAACCGCCAAGATCACCAGCCGGTCCAACGTCGGCTGAAAGACCGCGACGACTCCAGCCGCGATGAATGCAGTCAGAAGATTCAGTTGGAGCCAAGGATGCCGATAGAGGAGACTTTTCAACCAAGGGGTGGAGAGCCGCTCCTCCTTCGTGACACCCACCATCGATCCGGCCTGGGCGCTGATTTCTACAGCCTGCGCTTCAAAGAGTTTGGATCCTCGAATCAGGCCGACCAACTTTCCGCCTTCCTCGCAGACCGGGTAGATCGGGAAGTGCCGATTCAGCACCAACCGCATCGCGTCCATGACCTTCAAGCTCGCGCTGAGGGAGAACGGATTGGGGATCATGATCGACTCAAGGGTCGCCGACCGCTCAGCGAGCAGGAGGTCGCGCATTGTCAGCACGCCGAGCAGTCTCCCGCCATCATCGACGACAAACCCATAGGTCACGAACGTGGTCTTCACGAGCTGGCGCAACTGCGAAATCGCATCGCCGACACTCTCCCGAGGCGAGAACACCGCGTGGGTCGGTTCCATCATCTCGCTGACGGCTACATCTGAATAGTCACGCGTCTGCTCTATAGGTGTGTCGGTCGCCATCTGTGTGGCGATGGGATACCATATCGCTCTAGGAGACGCTACAGATGTCAGGATTTTCAAAGCGCGAAGAAGGGTTCGAAAACAAGTTGGCGTTTGACGCTGAGAAGCGATTTCGAGCCGAAGCGCGGCGCAATAAGTTGCTCGCGCAGTGGGTTGGAACACGCTCGAACATGACGTCGGACGAGGTCGCCAAGTACACAACCGAACTGATCCAACATGACCTGAAGCGCCCTGGAGATGATGATGTTCTCCAGAAACTGTTGTCGGATCTGAAGAGTCGCGGGGTCACGGTTACTGCAGCCGAAGTCCGCGCGGAAATGGCGCGGTGCAGCGAAGCGGCGAACGAGCAGACCGCCAAAGAAGGCTGAGTCCTCCGTTCAACCCCAGTTCGAGAAGAGCGTTGTCAGGTCGGCGCCGTCGACGATGCCGTCCCCGTTGATGTCTGCTGGACCTGATCCTCCCCATCCACTCAGAAGTGCCGAGAGATCGTTGCCATCAACATGCCCGTCGCCGTTGATATCGCCCGCGATTGCTGCAGCAATAAATGATGCGCGGTAGTGAAGTCCAAAGAACCCTGGCACGAATGGAGGATCGGCGGGGTCGGGCGGCGGCGCGTCGGGATCCACCACATCACAGGGAACCGCGCTTCGAAATGGTCGGTCGAGATTTCCGGCAGAGATCACAAGCCAACTCTCGGCAGATTGTGGAACCGTGATCGTGCTGACCGTGCAAGGTTCGACCTCGAATGCTGCTTTCAGTTCCAGCGGTCCACTGCATTGTCCGCCAACGATGACACCGACGAGCGGAAACTCCGTCTCGATCCTCACTTCTGCGTGTGCGCACCCGATCGCCCCGAGGCGATACCAATCTGTGTCGCGCGGGGTGTCACTGGTGATCGTTGACTCGTAGATCCTTCCGCAGAGCGTGTCGACAGCGCTGCTGCCCACCTTGTTGCACTCATCGTCAAACCGTTGATAGCAGATCTCGGGCAGCACGATCGCATTCGGATCGTGCCCGATCTCGCACGCGCTCGCGCCGCAGTACATCGCGGACTCGCGTGCGCAGACTTCGTCCCAGATCGAAGAGCAACAGAAGGGGTCGAACTCGCACAAGAACCCGCAGCATGCCTCGTTGTCGCATCCTGGACCATCGTGAAACAAGTCGCATGCACCGGCGCTCGGGCAATTGAAGTCATCGCACAATTCAGCCTCGAGATCGACGCACACCTGATCCCACGCGACCTCGCAGCAGAGTGGATTGAGTTTGCACACGGCCTCGCAGCAGAGTGTCCGAACGCAACCGGGAGTCTCATGTGGCTCCTCGCAGAGCCCAGCACCCGCGCCGCACACGGCCGGGACTGCTCCGGCGACGCCGCCCTGATCGTGCTCCCACTGTGAAAGCCACTGCGACGCAGCAGTAGCACTCCTGAAATTTGGAAGGGTGCCCGAAGGAGTGTCAGGCGGGTCGTCCGCGAGTCCTCCTGAGACATTTCGATAGATCATCACGGAGTGCGCACCGATGTCGACAGCAACGACATCGCGGTCGCCGTCGCCGTCAATATCGACAATCGACATGTCGCGCAGAAAACTGCCGCCCATCTTTGTGGTGATCGAAACGAATTCGCCGCCCGCACCTGCATCGACCTCTGCGATCGTCAGTCGACCGGGCAGTGCCGACCCCATCAGCACATCATCATCGCCATCGCCGTCAAGGTCATCGGCGTTGACGGTCCATGAATATCCCTCGGCCCCACCTTGGCGAGTCACGCGCTGGGAAAACCCCCCGCTTCCGTCGTTGATCCAGAGCAACGTGACATTCGGCGAGTTCAAGAGCAGCCCGTTGGAAACAATGTCGTTGTCACCGTCGCCGTCGATATCTGAAGCGACGATGTTGGCAATCGAAACGGTCTCTTCGGCGACAAGCGGCGCGCGCCAAGACCGCCCCTGCGCAAAGTTTCCAGACCCATCATTTCGCATGATCGACACGGACGATCCACCGATCGATGCAGAGGCGAGATCGAGATCGCCATCGCCGTCGAAGTCTTCGCAGATGATCGAGAAGGGAAATGGGATCCCAGCCGACCACTTCTGGGTGGAGACGAGTTGCGAAAACTGAAAGTGAATCGCGCCATCGCCCTTCCACACTTCAACATTCGCAGATCCATAATTGACGAGTGCGGCGTCGATGTCGCCGTCGCCGTCAAGATCGCGAGCAATCATCCCCGCCGGGTTCCGCTGCGCGAGGATCATTTCTGTCGGAGCAAAGCTGCCACCGCCCAGTCCCCTCAGAACTGCGACTCGACCATATCCCGTGCGAACGGAGGCGAGCAGATCAGGAATTGCATCCCCATTGAGGTCTCGAATCTCGACCCAGTCTGTCGGCGCTCCCACCTCAATCAGTTCGATGGGCCCGAAGGCTCCTCCTCCGATCCCACGCATCATTGCCAGTTTTCCTGACACATCACGCAAGCTGAGGACGACGTCGACGACTCCGTTGCCGTCCACATCGCCGACGGCCGCGTGCGTCGGATAGAGCAGCGGTGAAAGTGGGATCGTTGTCGGACCGACGAGGGTGACCGCCGCACCCGATGTTGCGGTGATCGCAGCGCAGATCAGCGCACTCGTAGTCCGTGGCGTCATCCCAGTAACAGGGTATGCCTCAACGCCAGGATTTCCACTCGGACTGCCGATTACACTCACTGCGATTGCGAATTACTCGACTCCAATCGTTCTTTGGGGGTGCAGCAGCGATCACCTGCCTCATTGCGGCTGCGCAGTCGCCGCCGCCAACTGACTACAACAAGAAGTTCGAAGCGTGGCTTCGAACGCCTGACGCGGTCGATCGCGTCAAGGCGAAGATCACGAAGCGCGAATTCGAGTGGCTCGATGCGACCCCAGGGATCACCCTGCGCGACGGAGTGAAGTATCGCGACCCAGCGATCTCGCCATGGCGTTTTACGATCGTCGCACTCGTTGACGAAGCTCGCGCGAAGGCGATCGAGAGGCACTTCGGCGTTTCGATGGATGCCATTCAATTCGCATACACCACTCCGGAGGAGAAAGCTCGTTGCCAGCGCCTCGAGCAGAAAAAACTCTCCTGTCACGGGATGGTCATGACGCCGACGGCTGATGATTCGATTGGGATGCTCCAAGCGGACTTTCAGTGGCTCGTCGACAGTTGCAAAGAACAGGTGGAGTTGATTGCAGAGAGCATCATTCGCGAGACGGATCGCGTGATGAAAGAGAGTCAGGCACCTCGCGTCGTGACAGCTCGCGACAAGGTCGCGGCGATCTTTCGGTTCATCCAGGGAATTCCCTACCAGACCATCGATGACTTGCCAGATGGAAAGGACCGCTGCGGCATGAGGACCCCGCTCATCACCCTCCTCAGCGGCGGCGACTGCGACTCCAAGTCCGCGCTCATGGCGGCGCTGATTCGGTCGATGAAGATCGCTGATGTCGTGATCGTCACACTGAAGGCGAAGGACGGAAGCGGACACGCACTGTTGGGAGCGCGCATCGATGTGCGCCAAGGCGATCGCACGATCAAGCACAATGGGAAGACCTACGTCCTCATCGAAGCTGCAACGAGCGATACGGAGCGCACCGGAAACCTTGCGGAACTTGGCGAAGTCGGCCCCGACTGGGCGAACTTCGAATCACGCCCGCATGAAGTGACTGAAGTGCGCTGACAAGACAGTGAAGGAAGGCGTTGCCGACGATTGCTTCAGACACCACGACCGCTCTCGGCGCCCGGCTTCGCGTTACGCACACGCTCCAATTCAGCGACATCAATGAGATCCTTGGGTCGCCCCGCTGCGCGCTTGTTCACGATGAGGTCGTCGAGACCAATCACTCGGACTGAGCATCCGCCGCACTTCGCGAGCACCCCATTGGGCACGCATTGGGAAAAGACGAGGCCAGTCGGTCCAGTCAGCAACTCGATCCGTGTGGGGGGATACCCCATCCGGATGATCGCGTTGGGCGCAATGAGTGCACGGCGGCATGCATCGTCCAAAGAAAACCCGAAGGCTTCAAGGGCTGCAGCTACGCGCGCCGAGTTCTCGGCGGTTGGATTGATCCAGACGTCGAGATCCCCCGTGTTCCGTGGGAATCCATGAAATCCCACCGCATATCCGCCAACGATGATGAACTCAGCGTTCGCGCATGCAAGCGACTTCAAGAACTCGAGCAAGTCGCCCGTGAACTGCAGTTCTTCCATAAAACGCCTCCCTGCATTGTTCGACCGCTGCGATTCGCTCCGCCGGAGACTTCGAGATCCAGTAATCGAGATCCGGGTCGGGATCCGACATGCTCCTGATCGTCAGCCGTGTACGGTCGACGGTCTCGAAAGCGGCGAAGCTGGTGGCTCGGTGCTCGCTACCACGCGCAGACTCGGAACGAGAGATCTCCACGGCGCCATGGTACGCCGTGGCACCCCGCCTCGTGCACCAGTTTCGCATAGCCGACCGCTGAATCGGCATCACCAAAGCCCGCTATAAAACCAAGTCTCACAAACCGTGTGCCCCGTCGAAAGAAAGTCCCGCGCGAGTTGCGGAGCCGGCAAGCGTCCGCGCTGACTCGTGCGTCTAGCACACTCTTGAAATGGTGGGTTCGTGTCGAAAAACGACACGACCCCACCATTTCAAGGGGCAACCCAGCGCCGGGAGGTCCTTTCGCGGGCCTCTCGCTTCGGTGTTCCGTTTTCCGTGTTCCGTGTTCCGTGTTCCGACTTCGAGATGCTGTGCGACAGCGGCTCAGAAATACACTTGCAACTGCAACCGCGCTACAACCTGTCCTGTGGCATCATTCGTCTCATCCGCTCGGTAATCGGCGCCGACGATGTTGGACCCGTAGATACCGTTCTGGAAGAGCAGCGCACCGTCGACGTACCCGACGTCACCAGTGAACTTGATGGTGTTCTTCGAGAAGTAGTAATTCGCGCCGATCGTGTAGATCGAAAAGTGCTGCGCATTGATGGCTGATGCGTGGCCTGCAAGTGGGGGAGTGCCGCTTGGAGTCGCGACATTCGTCGTCCCTCCACTCACATTCATCCACTCCCATCGCGCCATGAGTTCAATGTCATCAGTAACGAAGTATCCGCCCTGAACCAACGCGCCGTAGGAATCAACAGGCGCGAGACCGTCGGGACGCGAGTAGTACGAATTGCCTAAGAAGGCAGCTGTGAAACTCGCTCCGTTCGACCGAACCGAGAGATCCGCTGTGTACGAAATGTTCATGCCAGGGCTGTTGCCCACCATTGCGGGGTTGAGGAGATTCAGTGCGCCACCGCGCTGCCACTGGTAGCCGGCGCCAACCATCACGCCATCCCCGCTTCCGCGAAATGACATCATTTCGCTGAATTGCTTCCACTCGCCTGCAAGCTTGAAGTCGACTCGCCCAGCGGTTGCCCACTCCACTGCGTTCCCGTGGTCGACGTCGGCTCCTCCACCGGACGTATTCGCCCCGACCGCAGCAATGTTTCGATTTCCACCGCCGTCGTTGTAGTTGATCAGCGCGCGCCAATTGGTCGAGTCGTATTGAAGTTCGACCCCCTGAATGAAGTCCGTCTTGAAGTAGGTATTCACGATCGACCGTTCCGCAAACTGCTGCGCCTTCGACCCGATTGATTCCTCGATGTTGTAACGCGACTTCCACTGACCGGTGCGAATGGCGAAGCCATTGCCAAAGTCCTTCCGCACGAAGGCGTCCTCGAGAGCGGGAGTATTGGTCGTCGTAATGTTGGAAGTGTTGGTCTGGTCAACAAGTCCATTCTGGTTGAACGCAACCTTGACCATGTAGGTCCAACTCGGGTCGACGACATTTCCCGTAAACACCAGCTCAGCCCGGCGGATCTCGAATCCATACTCACTGGACTCCTCTTGCCTTGAAGCGACTCGGCTTTGAAACGACTGATAGGTGTACACCGCCCGCCCCTGAATAAGTCCGTTAATCAGCAACTTGAAATTACCGTCTGCTGACGCAACAAAAAACCCATTCTTGTATCCGCTCGTCGCGCCATCATCTGCAAGGCTCGCGCGAGTTTCTGAGTCAGCAAGCACATCCTTGACAATGCTTCGAATCTCCTCGGCACGCTGCTGCGAAAGCCACTTGTCACCATGCTCATTGCGCAGCGAGGTCATCTCGGCATCGTGGCGCGTCTCCATCGCTGCCATCTTGCTCTTGAGTTTTTCAATCTCAACCATCGCAGCGTCCTGCGGCGGTGTGTCGTCCGCGACTGCTGGCAAGCTGACAAACATGGCGCAGTTCAGTACTCCGACAGACAGCAATTGATTGCTCATGGTTTCTCTCCTTCGACGGGGACGCTCATCTTTCCACTCACACACAAATGTCAAACGGTGCGACTGCGATAGGAATACACGAGGAGGGCGAACGCGTGTGCCACGAGCGGTCGTCGAGGCAAAGATCTCATGACTTTCTCGAAGTGCGAGACAAAGATCCCGCAATTCCAAAGTGCTTCGCGGCGAGAACTTACGGAGTCCTTGCGATTCGAAATCCGTAATCCGTGATTCTCGGATCGCCCGTGAAATGGTTCAGCCGAAATGAAGCCCTGCAATTTCGGCCATCGTGATCCCATGATCCTCCGCGCAACACTCGAAACGGATTCTGCGCAGAACCCGTCGGATCCGTGGCGCCATTCTCGCACGAACGGTAATAGTCAGCCGAGTACCAGTCGTTCGTCCACTCCCAGACATTGCCGATCATGTCGTAGAAGCCCAGCGCATTCGGCGACTTCGACCCGACTGGATGTGTACGGCTTTCTGAGTTGGTGGCGTTCCACGAAATCTCATTCAGGTCGCCGTAGCGCGGCTGCGTCGATCCTGCGCGGCACGCATACTCCCACTCAGCTTCGGTTGGAAGGCGCATCGACGTCTTCGCGAGGAACGGCTGCATTTCTTCCCACGTGAGCGTCTCCACCGGCCATGTTGAAGTGACGATCGGCTCCATGATCACCGCCCCGAGTTTTTCCGCAGCCTGCTGCCTCGTGTAGCCCGCTTCGAGCAGTTCTGCGATCTTGGCGGTTCGATCCTCCTCGGGAAGCACTTCAAAGTTGATGTCCTGAAAGTAACTCTCATTCGACCCAATCATGCGGGTCCACTGCTCCTGCGTGACTTCCGTTCGCCCGAGATAGAACGACTTGGTCAAGATCACTTCGTGTGCGGGTCGTTCGTCGGAATTTGCAGCGGTATCGCCAACGCTCATTCCCATGACGAACTTCCCTGCAGGAACGAGCAGCATTTCGATGCCGCTGGTCCTATCTCGCACCCGCCACGGCAGTCCGGACTCGACGATCATCGCACGAAGCGAGACGTCCGTGACGACCTTGGGATCTGGCGAAGCCTCGATGACCTCAGCCCAGCTCATTCGCGGCGCAGCGGCGTCTCGCGCGCCGACATGGAGCTGCGGAGCAGAAGCTGCCTGTGGCGCAGCGGCAGCGGCTTGCTTCGCGGGTGTTGGCTGTGCGGCTTGGGCGGCTACTGCGGGCGCCGAGGCGGGGGATACGGAAGGAGCCGATGGCGGCGCGGCGGGCTGCTGCGCGAACGCCTGCACGGCGACTCCAGATACTCCCGCAAGCGACGCGAGAACCAAGAGAAGAGTCGACGATGTTCTTTGTGAGTTCATTGTGTAGAGATCCTTTGTTGAAACTGAATCCATCCGCACTCAGGGATTCCGCGCCACACGAAATCCAAAGTCCGTGATGCGTGGATCAGGCATGTAGTGGTTTTCTCGAAACGATGCTCGACAATTCTTCTCGAGATGGTCCCACGAACCTCCGCGGGCGACTCCGAATTCGCTCACGGCCGGTCCCGCTGGATCGGTCGCCCCATTTTCGCATGCGCCGTAATACTCCGAGGAGTACCAGTCGGACGCCCATTCCCAAACATTCCCAATCATGTCGTAGAAGCCGAGGGCATTCGGAACTTTTCCGCCGACCGGGTGTGTTCGCTTCTCTGAATTCTCGGAGTACCAGCCGATCGCATCAAGCTCGCCGTATCTCAGCGCACGATCTCCAGCGCGGCAGGCAAATTCCCACTCTGCTTCAGTCGGAAGTCGCAGCCCGGTGCGTCGAAGATATGGCTCAAGATCCGAAGGAGTCAGCGTTTCGACAGGCCACGATGCTGCATCGACTTCGACGAGATCCCCCGCGCCTGCTTTCGCATTCGCCTCATCGAGGGTGAGCCCCGATGCCATCAGGTCGGACACTTGCTGGTCGTGATCCTCGCTGAAAACGATCTTGAAATACGCCTCCTGAAAGTAACTCGGGTTGTAACCCATCACGCTGATCCATTCGCCTTGTGTGACCTCGGTGCGCCCAAGGTAATACGCATGCGAAATCACAACTTCATGCGCCGGCCGCTCGTCGTCCATCGCATCGGGATCTCCAGGACTCATTCCCATGACGAATTCACCAGGAGGAACGAGCAACATCTCAATACCGCTGACCTTGTCCCTCACGCGCCACGGCAGCCCCGTTTGAGTGATCTTCTCGCGCAACTGCGGATCTGTCACGACGCTTGCATCGGGGCTTGCGCTGAGGACGTCCGCCCAAGCGAGCGTGGACGCAGAGTTCGACGTGCCGCCGCCAACCCGTTCGGTCGCCACGCAACCAACGAGCGCCGCGTGCAGTGCAACTGCCAGAACGAGTTTTCTTCCAATGCCATGACTTCTCATTGTTCGGATCATTTTCAAACTTGTCCTTCCTTTTTCAACATGATTCTTCCCGCCGCCGAGCAAGGGTTGGGCAGGTGCTCGCGCGATCATCGGGCTTCTCTCGCCACACGAAATCCGTATGCGGGACTACCTGGCGCTGCTTCGATACGAGCGGAAGCGCGGCAGACCCGAGGCAGACTCAGCCAATTCCCCCCACGAAGCACACGCGAATTGCCTGATGTTGGACCCTTTGGGTCAGACACGCTTGCGCCAGCCTTGGAATAGGCATCCGCATCGAAATAGTCGCCGCACCACTCCCACACGTTTCCGAGCATGTCGTGCATCCCAAAGGCATTGGATGCCATTGTTCCCACCAGATGGGGATGATCCTCTGAGTTCGCACCGCACCATGCGATGACCTCGAGCGCGCCGTAGGTCGGTGTGGTCGTGCCCGCACGACAGGCGTATTCCCACTGCGCTTCGCTCGGAAGTTGCAAACTCGTCTTCGCGAGGAACGCCTGCAATTCGGCTTCGGTCATCGACTCGACGGGCCATTTCGCCGTGCTGTCGAAGTTCGTTCTGGCAGGACCAAGTTTCTCCTGCGCTTCACGGCGTGTGATGCCGGTGGCCACGAGTTTCGCGATTTCCGCTTCGCGCTCGAACTCTGCGTCCGCTTGGAAAGTGGACTGTTGAAAGCGACTTGGGTTCTCTGGCATCGCTTTCAACCACTGCTCCTGCGTGACTTCGTTGCGCGAGAGATAGAACGGACGAGAAATGACCACTTCGTGCGCAGGCTTCTCGCTCGCAGTCGCATCTGCGTCGCCATCGCTCGCGCCCATGACGAATGTCCCAGGGGGGATCAACAGCATCTCGATTCCGCAGGTGAGGTCACGGACGCGCCATGGCAATCCAGTGGCAGCGATGCGCTTTCGAATTTCGGGATCGGCGATCACCCTCGAATCGGGGGCTGCCTCAAGCGCGAGTGCCCACGCCGGTGACTGTTGCACTGGCTCAGACGCCATCGCGGAATCGTTTGCAGCATCGCTTATCACAACCAACGATGCCGCGATCGCAACACCCGATAGGACCCGCGAGGCGAAGTTCATGGGTGGGCAGTCTAACGGTTTGAAGTCCGCCTCGGGGATGGACGCATCTCTATCCTGTCGGCGTGCGACGACCGTGCGGATTCCTCACTTGCATCGCCGCACTCGCGCTCATTGCCTGTGAAGGCGACAACAAGGGCATTCAAGGGCAATCGCACGAATCGCCGAGCCCCACTCGATCGCCTGCCGATCCACCACCCTCAGGCGCGTATCACGATGCATCCCCTACCGCAGACGGAATCGGTCGAACCTACTTCGGGCGCGAGATCGCTCAAGTCATGGGGCACAGTGCGATCGATTGGCTTGAACGATCAGGCCGCGCGTCGCACGAACACACGGACGCGCTGCTCAAACTGCTGAACCTGAACGACGGTCTCGATGTCGCTGACATCGGTGCCGGAAGCGGCTACTTCACACTGCCGATCGCACGGGCCATCGCACCGAGCGGGAAGATCTACGCGGTCGACATTCAGCAAGAGATGCTCGATTTTCTGGTCGCACGAGCACACAGCGGAAACGTTTCGAACATCGTGGCGATTCTCGGAAGCGTCGACGACATCTCACTTCCGAATGAGAGCGTCGATCTCGTTCTCCTCGTCGATGCCTATCACGAGTTCGACCACCCATGGGAGATGGCGCGGTCGATTCGCCGCGCGCTTCGCGTCGGCGGTCGCGTCGCGCTCGTCGAATACCGCGCAGAGGATCCGCTGGTGGAGATCAAGCCGCTTCACAAGATGAGCGAATCTCAGGCGCGCCTAGAGTGGACTGCCGCAGGATTCGAGTTTGAACGCAACGATTCGACTCTGCCCATGCAACACCTTCTTTGGTTTCGAAAGACATCACCATGAGGTTCCACACACTCATCGTTCTCTCGCTCGCCTGCACGGCATCCGCTGGTGAGGGAGACGTGCTTCCCTTCGACGGCGCAACCCTCAACGGCTGGGATGGCGACAAGTCGTACTGGACCGTCGAAGATGGCTGCATCGTCGGCCGATCGACACCCGAGCACCCGCTCGCGCCGAGCACCTATCTCGTGTGGACAGGCGACATGCCACAAGACTTCGACCTCCACTGCAAGGTCAAGCTGACGGGTGGCAACAGCGGCATCCACTATCGAAGTCGGCGCGTCGATGGTCAGGCAGACATGGCGGGATTCCAAGCGGACTTCGATGCCAACAACAGTTACACGGGCGTGCTCTATGAAGGACTCGGCCGCGAACTCATGAGCGCGCGCGGCGAGCAGGTCGAGTTTTCGCCGGCCGGCAAGCGCGTCGTCGCGCAGTTCGCGCCCAGCAGTGCCCTCGTCAGGGTGATCCGGACAGGCGGGTGGAATGACGTTCGAATCGAGGCGCGCGGAACTCGTGTTCGCCACTGGATCAACCATGTCTTGATGTCCGATGTGACCGACGGCGATGCGTCGCGCTTTCGACGCGATGGAAGTCTTGCGTTTCAACTGCACCAAGGTCCTCCGATGGAAGTTCGCTTTCGCGACCTCGTGGTCACGCCGATTCTCTCTGCGCCGCCAGCAGCGAGCCTGACGCTCCCGCCGGGATTCACTGCCGAACTTCTCGCGAGCGCGCAGCCAGGTCAGGGCAGTTGGGTGTGCATCGCATTCGATGCGCAAGGTCGAGCTGCGATCTCGCCGCAGGATGGCGGACCGATGATGGCGTGGATCCCGGGTGTCAGCCGCAACAATGACGCAAGTGCGTGGAGTGGCACCACCACCGAAGTTCGTCCGCTCGATGCGCCGATTCGTGGCGCGCAGGGTCTTTGCTTCGTCGACGGCGAACTCTGGGTCAACGGTGCCGGCACGGATGGAAGTTTGGCACTCTGGCGCATGCGCGACACGGACGCCAACGGATCATTCGAGAGTGCCACATGCGTGGTGCCGTACTCGGGCGACGCGGGTGAGCACGGTCCGCACGCGGTCGTGAAAGGCCCGGACGGTGCGCTCTATGTTGCGCTCGGCAATCACACGAAAGTCCCGCCATCGATCGTGCAGTATTCGACGGACGAAACTCCCGGGCGCGCAGCGGGATCTCCGCACGACTACTTCGGCGAAGATCGAATCGACGCGCGCATGTGGGATCCACGCGGGCACGCAGTCGGCGTCTTTTCGCCTGGGGGCATCGTGCTGCGGGTGAATCCAACTGCAGCTGCAGCCGAATTGCCGACTGTTTTCGCCGGCGGGTTCCGAAACGCGTACGACCACTGCTTCAACGCGGACGGCGAGCTGTTCACTTACGACAGCGACATGGAGTGGGACATCGGCGCACCCTGGTACCGCGCGCCGCGCATCGCGCATGTGGTGCAAGGCGGCGACTACGGCTGGCGAAGCGGAAGCGCTGCGATGCCCGACTGGTATCCCGACACGCTTCCTCCAGCGTGCGAGACAGACTCTGCGTCGCCGACTGGGATGCTCGCGGGGTTCGATGGTGGTTTCCCAGCGCCGTGGAAGAACATGATCTTCGCTGCGGACTGGACATACGGTCGCATCCTTGCGGTGACGCTGACTCCAACCGGCTCGACTTACTCGGCGTCGTGGCAGCCCTTCATCACTGGACGCCCGATGCCAGTCGCAGACATGGCGTGGGGACCGGACGGCGCTATGTACATCGTGACAGGCGGGCGAGGAACGCAAAGTGGGCTGTACAGAGTCAGCGCGACTGCGGATGGGAGCGCGAGTACGTCGCCGACCGCAGCGGCATCGGCGCCAGACATGCGAGGTACGCGAGAGATAGAGTCCGAAAAACTCCGAGCGCTCAGGCGTTCGATCGAATCGCATACGCCTGCACTTGGCGCGCTGCTGGAACTCCTCAAGAGCGATGATCGATTCGTGCAGGACGCCGCGCGTGTCGAACTCGAGCATCGACCGATCGAGTCGTGGCGCGGACTGATCGGGGCGCTGACATCAAAGCGGGCGAGGCTCGCTGGTTCGCTCGCGCTCGTGCGGGTCGGCACGACCGATGATGCCAAGCAAGCGTGCGAGATGGCGGCCGAGTCGATGCGATCGCCGGATCCGACCAATCTCAGCGACAACGATGCCGTCGTCGCGATTCGCATCGCAGAGATTGCGGTAGCGCGTCACAGGAATCTCGCAACAGAAGCCAGCGTTCTCGAGATCGCGCACGTCGAGCTTCGGCGGGTGGCGAATTCGCCGACACACGACGGCCCTCCCTCATGGATTGCACTTGAACTTGGCGGCGCACTCGGCCTTCCCGCGACGATTCCGCTGGCGATGGCTGCGCTCGAGCGCGCACCCGATCGCAGCGAGGCGCTTCGGTACGTCTCATTGCTGAGACATGTGAAGGACGGATGGGACCATGACACAGGCGCACGCGCGCGCTACTGGGAGTGGCTCGGCAGCGCTAGCACTCGCGCTGGAGGATTCAGCCTCTCCGGCTTCATTGACCACATTCGCGCTGATGCGGCAACAACGGTCGGCAAGCCGCCGCAGGAGACGACGGCGACCGCCAACGCTCCAACCACGAGTCACCCCGCATTCGCGACAGTCAACTCGACCCTGCACGACTGGAAGGTCGCAGACTTCGAAGACGCCATCGCCTCCGACGACTTCGCGACGTCGCAGCGCGACATCGCACGCGGCTCGCGCATCTTCCGCGAGGCGACCTGCATCCTCTGCCATCGATTCGCGGGGGATGGTTCGACCGTAGGACCAGACCTCACCGGTCTCGGCGGGCGATTCTCGCGGCGCGACATCCTTGCTGCGATCGTGGATCCTTCGGCAGTCGTCTCGGACCAATACCGCGACAGCCTCATCGAATTGAAGGACGGTTCGATCATCGTGGGCAGGATCGTGGGCGACTCGGCACAGTCGCTTCAGGTGCGCACGAACCCGCTCACTGAGGACGTAGAACAGGTTGCGAAAAGCGATATCGCATCAAGAAGCGAGGTCCCGACCTCGAGCATGCCCGGCAACCTCGTGAGTTCCAGAACTCGCGACGAGGTGTTGGACCTGCTGGCGTACCTCTTGGTGGGCTCAGGGTCTGCCAAAGCTCAAAAGAATTGACAAAATTGGCTCGCCTCGGCGATTCCCGAATTGAAGTCCTCCAAATCGGGATTATTCTTGACCTAGTCCCGTCGGTCCCAATCCAGAGGAGAGAACCCATGCGCATTGCTTACGCCATTGCTCTATCGCTTGCGTCGAGTGCCCTTGCCACCGTTGATGGTGCTGACGGCCACGGTCCGCTCGGACCGATCAACGCCGAGATCACACCCGAACCGACTCTGACCGACCGCTTTGGCGTCTGGTTCATCCCCGCCCCTGAAGTAGTGATGCCTGCGATGGACATGACGGGTTACCTCCAAGAGGACGCGCTCGCAGACAAGAGCGGTGTGTTCCGATTCGCCATCGAACGATGGGTCGACTTGTCGATCGCGGATGGACAGTGGATCGATGTCCTAGGCGGTCGCATATGGCGCGTTGACATTCGAATGGACGGCGCGCTCAGTTCGAGGCTGCACGTCTCTGGACTCAACCTCGCCGAAGGTCACGAACTCGCACTCGTCAGCCCAGAGAGCGAGCAGCCACTCACCGGCATCCTCACTGGCACAGGCGAGTTTGGCACAGGTGAGGCATACGGAATCTGCACTCCATCGACACTCGCTCGAATCGAATGGTTTGTGCCGACAGACTCTCCTGCGAAGGAGTTGCCCTTTGTGTCCGTCGCGAATGCGTACGGATACCGCGATGTGTTCGATATCTTTCAACAACTCGGCGGAACCTGCTCACTGAATCCTGCGTGCTACGCAGCATGGCTCAATGAATCAAACGCGACGTGCAAATTGACGTTTACGAGCGGAGGGGGCAGTTATCTCTGCTCCGGTCAGTTGATCGCTTCAACCGCTGCAGACGAGACTCCATACGCGGCCACCGCGAATCACTGCATTAGCACGACCGCGGAAGCCAACAGCGCTGCGTTCATCTTTTTCAATCGATCGGCTTGCACGGGCGGCAACTCGGCGGGAACAACAGTGAGCGGAGCTGACATCACAGCGACAAGCGCAACAAGCGACTGCAGTTTGCTCATGCTGCGTGGCGCACTGCCGACTGGCGTGTACTGGTCGGGGTGGATCAACACCAATCCAGCCACAAACACAGCATCGACTGGACTCCATCACCCTTCGGGCACTGCGCAGGCGATTTCGTTCGGCGTCAAGAACGCCGGCTCGTACAACTGCTCGTCGCCACAAACCAACTGGAATTCGCTCTCGTGGAACAATGGCATCACTGAGGGCGGCTCGTCAGGATCCGCGATCTACCGCGACAGCGATCACAAGATGTATGGCGTGCTCACGTGCGGAGTGAGCTCGTGCTCGTTTACGAGCGGCGACGACGGATACGGCCGATGGGACGTCGCGGCAAACACCACCGCGTTCTCGACTCCCCTTGCGGCTGGAAGTGATGACGCGCAAGAACCGAATGACACTTGTGCTGCACCGAGGGTTCTCGGCGCTGGCACCTACAACTCGCTGGTCGTGAAGCGCCTCGACGAAGACTGGTACTCGCTCAATGTCGGTGTCGGTTCGACGCTCAGCGGCACGTTCACTTACACCCACGCCAACGGCGACATCGACCTCGAACTCTTCAACGCTTGCGGAACGACTGCCGTGCTTGTGCGAAACGGGAATGTCAACAACGAGACGCTCTCGTACACGAATCCAGGACCTGGGACGACGCTTCTGCTTCGCGTCTTCCTCGCAAGCGATACGCGCAACGACTACTCGATGGTGCTCACCCTTCCGGTGACTGCGCCAGCCAATGACAATTGCACGACGGCAACTGCAGTCGGCGCTGGTGCGTTTGCGTTCAACACCACGAATGCAACGACCGTGACACCGACGCTTCCTGTCGCGTGCGACGAGGGTGCTGGCATCGCCATCAATAAAGATGTCTGGTTCAAGTACACCGCCGCGTGCGCCGGAACTGCGACTGCGAGCACCTGCGGCAACGCTGCGTTCGACACCCGAATTGCCGTCTACGGCGGAGCGTCCTGCCCGACAGCTGCCACCCCTGTCAGTGCATGCTCGGACAATGCAGCGGGTTGCGCCTCTTCCACAAGCAAGGCATCTTGGGCTGTGACCGCTGGCAGCCTCTGGTATGTCCGCGTCGGATCACCAGGTGCAACGAGCGGCACCGGCACACTCACCATGAGTTGCGCCGTGACCTGCCCCGCTGATCGCAACGGCGACCATTTCGTCGACGGAGCCGACCTCGGAGCAGTCCTCGGCGCTTGGGCCACCGGCGGCGGAGATGTCAACGGCGACGGTTACACAGATGGTGCGGATCTCAGCGTGCTTCTCGGCGCATGGGGTGCGTGCCCGTAAGAGTTTGGAATTCATCTTTCAGTTTTCCTTCGAGGAGATTCAGTGAAAAACGCAAGATCTGCGATCGGCGCGGTTGTTCTCGGGACAAGCGCGGTACTGCTGGGCACTTTCTCCACGTCGCTGGAGAACCCAGCCCACGCGCGCCGAGGTGATGGCGGAGTTGCGGGTGGCGGCACGGACTGCGCCAGCGCTCCCGCAGCGATCATCGGCAGCAATGCGTTCAACACATCGTCGGCGACTGCATCGCTGGTGGTGAACTCGGGCGCTGGATGCTCCACCCACACGATCTACAAGGTCAACTACTTCACATTTACGACGACAGAGGCTGGAAACTATTCCTTCTCGACCTGCGACGCCGAGACCTGGGACACGCGCATCGCAGTGCTCTCGACCTGCGGCGCGAGCCAGGTGCCTGTGCTATGCAACGATGACGCCTGCAACTATCAGAGCACCGCGACGGGCGCGCTCGCAGCAAGCACGACCTACCGCGTGGCTGTCGGCGGCTACGGCAGTGCAGACGGCGGCGCGGGCGCGATCACGATCGCATTTACTGGCTCGGGTGGCGGCGGCGGTGGCACCAACGGACCCGACGTGATCGTTGGCGCGATCCCCGACGTTGCCAAGTATGGAGGGGTGGTCGTCAGCGGCCAAACGATCATGGCGTACGCGATCGGCACGACGAGTTGCAACATCGGTGACGCGCTCCTCGACTGGTTCGCAGCACCAGACAATCGCCATCCGTTCATCCCGCAGAACTTCTACCGAATCAAGGGAGGACGCTGCGAGCAGATCGGCATGGGCTGGGGGAAGCACGGATTCACAGCACTGCAGGGTTCGCTATGCGGCGCGTGCACACCTTCATCGAGCGGAACATGGCTCGGAGTCGGTTGCTCAGATCCATACAGCGCTGGCTTGAATGGCAGCCAGAGCGGGCTCGGTTGCAGGTCAGAGGTCAATGCAGCTACCGGCGTCTTCCCAGGAACTCCCAATGCGGGCATGCCAGGCGCAGCGGCCACGATTGGTCGACGCATTCAGGTGAACGCAAATGACTTGAATCCCAGCATGAATGCCGGGGCGACTTACTTCGCCGAGGCGCAGTACATCCACCCGGGCGATGCTGCGGCGACCAACGACGACAACAATGCGTCGTGGCGCGCCTTTACCGTTGGCTCGCTTGCGAGTGGGGCATACACGCTCACTCTCTCGGGTGCGACGATCCAACAGAAGTCTGCGCTGCAGGCGTGGCAGGCACTCGTGCCCGCGGTATCTCTGGTCAATGTTGATGTCGCAACTGACGGTCGCTTCACCGTTGCATCGCTCATCACCGACAATGGCAATGGAACGTGGCACTACGAGTACGCGGTCCAGAACATCAACAGCCACCGCGCAGCGCGGTCGTTCAGCGTGCCCGTGTCGACGGGAACGACGATCACCAACGTCGGATTCAAGGACATCGACTACCACTCAGGCGATCCGTTTGCAACGACGAATTGGACGAATGCGACAACGGGCGGAGCCATCACTTGGACAGGTGGCGACTACGCAGTCAGCGCCAACGGCAACGCACTTCGATTCGGCACGACCTACAACTTTTGGTTCGACGCGAATCAGGGTCCGGCCTCCACGAATGCGACGATTGGGCTCTTCAGACCAGGCACAAGTCCAACCGTCATGTTTGCGCTTCAGGGTCCAGGTGGAACGCCGACCGATCCTGCAGATCTCAATAGTGATGGGCTCGTCAATGCCTTGGATTTGGCCATCTTGTTGAGTACTTGGGGAACCAGCAGCGGCGGCGACGTTGACGGAAACGGCACTGTCGATGCGGGAGACCTTGCGACGTTGCTCAGCCACTGGTCCTGACCGTCATCATTTCGCCTCAACGAGCGCCGATTTGAGTACTTGGCTTTCGGCGCAGCCTATTTCTGTCGTTTTTTTTGCTTTTGTAGGCATTTGTGGCAAACTCAACGCGAGCGGCACGGGCTTCGTGTGCCATTTCGCATCGATCTATAGATCTGAACACCCCCAAATGGAGTCATTCATGAATCGTGCAACTCGACTCGAATCTCACTTCGTTGCCTGCGCTGCAGCCGTTGCGGCTTCAGCGCTAGGCACAACTGCAGCCGCCGATGTCGTGTACAGCGGCGTCGTCAACATCACCGTGCCAGCCAACATTGACGGCATTTATCTGAATGTCGAAACCGGCGCGTACGGATCAAGCGGCGCGGGCACCGCAGGTTGGGACACCAATCCGTACGGGACTTCGTTGACTGCGGTTTCGCTCTACTCGGCCACAGGCACCGGTCACATGCGCGCACCGGAAGCGGGCACGCTCACCGCGCGCACCAATCTGCTCCCTGACACGTCGATCGGCATCGGTTCGTTCTTCTACGCGTCGTCATCGGCGACGATCGGAACGCTTCCAGGTCAGTGGTCTGCGAACGCGGAGGGCGTCTATGGATTCAAGTTCCTCGCCGCTGACGGACTGACTCACTACGGCTGGCTGCGGCTCTCTATTGGAGCCAACGCGGCCACCCGCGTCATCGTCGACTATGCATACGAGAACATCGCTGGAGTTGACATTCGCTCTGGCTCGGGAGGCGGACCGCCACCTCCGTACGACCCATGCGCCCCGTTCAATCCATCCGCAAGCGTTGGCAACAACAATCTGCCGATCAACTCGGCGACGGCGACCGATCTTGATCTCGGAGCGTGTGGCACTGCGTACAAGGCGAACTATTTCAAGTTTGTAGCGCCAGTGAGCGGCGATTTCGGCTTCAACGTTTGCGCTACCACTGGCGCGGTTTCCGCAGTTCTTGACGGTTGTGCAGCCGGATCTGCGGTCCTCAACTGCACCGCGGCTGGCTGCCAAGCCGGAGTCACGCTCGCTGCGGGCCAGACCGTCTACTGCGTCGTAGGCGCAGCGGATGCGGCAACTGTGCTTCCATCGCCGATGACTGTCAGCGTTTCGGGTCCGCCACTTCCAGCGTGCGTCGAAGCGGCGGCAGCCGCGTTCGGAGACAACGTCTTCGACGACACAGCATCGACAACGCCGCAGACTGTCATCAGCAGCCTTGCTGGAGCGACCCAAGTCATCCAGAAGTCGGTCTGGTACAGATTCACTCCTGGCGCAACCGGCGCGTACAGCTTCAGGACGTGCGGCGTAACCGGCGACACGATGATTGCTATCGGCGAAGTGTGCCCGACTTACGGGACAACCTTCCAGTCGATTGCATACAACGACGACGCACCGAATTGCTTGAGCGGCGCCAGCAGCCTCGCGAGCATCATCGACGCCACGAACGGTGGCGCGACCGGCGCATTCGCAGGGTTCCCGCTGATTCAGGATCTCGTAGCCGGACAGGAGTACTACATCGTTGCAGGTTCGTACTCGGCAACTGTAAACGTGACTGGCATTCTGGCGATCGACGGTCCGCCGCAGGCACCACCATGCCCAGGTGATTACAACGGCGACCTCATTCGCGACGGCGCGGATATGGCGGCGCTGCTATCGGCTTGGGGCACTGCGGATGCTGACATCACAGGAGACGGCATCACCGATGGTCAGGATCTGACGACCCTGCTCAGCGGTTGGGGCGCCTGCCCATAAGTTTGGTTTGAGTCAATTCGGCAATCGAATTCAACCCCTCGGTCTTCGGGCCGAGGGGTTTTTCGTTGGCGCGGCATCGCCCCGCTACGATCGGGGCATGTCTCCCATTCACTTTCCCCGAGTGCAGTTTTTCGGGCGAACATGGCGCGAATACGAGCAGATCTGGAACCTTCGTCTCGATGATCTGAAAGGCAAGCGAGTGCTCGATTGCCCTTGCGGACCAGCGAGTTTCGTCAGCGAAGGACGCAAGCGCGGCATCGACATCGTCGGGTGCGATCCGCTCTTTGGATTCTCGGCATCGAAACTGCGGGCGCTCGGCGAAGCAGACATTGCGGATTGCATGCAGCAGATCCGCAAGTCCCAGCCGGACATGGCGGGTGGCGATCCTGAGGGCTACGAGCGTGAAAAGCGAGCCGCACTCGACGCGCTCATCGCAGACTTCACGCTGCGCGGACCAGCCGGCACCGATCCCGACGGTCGATATCTGGCTGCCGCACTTCCCAACCTTCCGTTCGCCGATCGCGCGTTCGATATCGCGCTTTCAGCGCACTTCCTATTCAGTTACGCACCGGTAGAGTCCGGTGGCGTGATGGACTCGAATGAATTCGATCTGCCGTTTCACTTTCGCGCAGCGACTGAACTCGCACGCGTGGCGCGTGAGATTCACCTGTATCCGACCTACGAAGCCAGTTCATTGGATCCGAAGCGGCACCCCTACGCAGAGCCAATGGTGAACCACCTGCGTTCGATCGGCATGACCGCGCGTTACGAGCCGAGCACCTACGACCAGGGCGCTCCCAACTGGAACTATTCGATTGTGGCTGCGTGGTGAACTCTTCATGCCGTCGCTGACACATCCACGTTTACTCGCCGCAGTGGTCGGGATAGCGCTCGCCGGCGCAAACTGCCCACAGCAGATCGCCGCACCATCCGGCATGATCCTCATCGAGGGCGGCGAGTTCATGATGGGCACCGACGATGCACAGGCCTATCCACAAGAACGCCCAGCGCGCCGCGTGAAACTCGACTCGTATTACATCGACGCGACCGAGGTCACGAACGAACAGTTCAAAGCCTTCGTTGATGCGACGAACTATGTCACGATGGCCGAGCGCATTCCCGACTGGGAGCAGTTGAAGTTGCAGGTTCCACCGGGAACGCCGAAGCCGCCGGCAGAATCGCTCGTCGCTGGATCCGTCGTGTTCGTAGCGCCGACGCAGCGAGTGAATACGGCCGACCCGTCCGCGTGGTGGCAATGGATCCCAGGCGCGAGCTGGCATCATCCCGAAGGTCCGCAGAGCACGCTCGATGGCCGCTGGGATCACCCTGTGACACAAGTCTCATGGGAAGACGCTATCGCCTACGCCAAGTGGGCTGGCAAACGGCTCCCGACTGAGGCGGAATTCGAGTTCGCCGCGCGAGGAAAACTTGAAGGTGCGACCTACGGCTGGGGAAACGAGTTCATCCCAAGCGGCAAGCGCATGGCCAATGTCTGGCAAGGTGAATTCCCAAACTCCAATTCGAAGGACGATGGATTCGCAGGCACGGCTCCAGTGAAAAGTTTTCCCGCGAATGGCTACGGGCTCTACGACACGATCGGCAATGTCTGGGAGTGGTGCGGCGACTCATACGAATCGCCCGAACATCCACGCGGAGCGCAGCGCGTCATCAAGGGCGGATCATTCCTCTGCGCCGAGAATTACTGCCGCAATTACAGACCAAGCGCGCGTCGCGGCACCGACTGGGACACCGGCCTATCCAACCTTGGCTTTCGCTGCGTCAAGGATCTAGCGGCACCGAGCGCCGCGCCGGGCACCGCGCCCGCTGCGCCGCAAAGTCCCTGAGCATCAAGGACCAGCAGTGCCCCATGCACCAAGCAGGAGCGCGAGATCGCCGCCATCCACGATGCCGTCACCGTTGACATCGGCTGTGCCTCCGCTCGGTGCGCAAGCGAAGGACACATACCCGAGTGGGTTGGTTGTCGAATACACACGGGTGAGTCGGACCAGATAGGAGCGACCCGACTGAACTGCGAAGGTCACCTTAGATTGATAGTTGCATGTGTCATCGTTGCACGCGATCGGACACGATAAGGCTGCTAGGCAAGTATCGGTGGCGCACCCGCAGACATCGAAGACTTCCAGACCTGTATCCGCAAGGGTTTCCCCGCATGTTGTGACGGTTGCGTCGCCAGTGCAGTTCGGCGTCCACACATAGAAAAACTCGCGATTCACCGCCCATTGGGCGCAGTTGATTGTGCTCGCGATGGCGGGAGCAAATCCGAAGTCAAACGCGGGACGAGCCCACGATCCGACGAGGTGAACTGGCAGAGAGCAGGTGCTCGCTGCCAAGGGATAGACGCCCGTGGTCGGCATCGAGTAGTCGCCGGCGCCAGAGGTCGTCGGGACGTACCAGTCAGACAGGCGGTAAGGAATCTCATTGCTTGTCGCAGCGGAGATTCCGAACGCGGCGGCTCCCTGATAAATGGTCAGTGGAGTACCAGTTGAACATGTCTCCCGCAACCCAATCGGCAGTGAAGTTGCGCCACACACAGCCACGTAGTACTCGGTGTTAGGCAGCAAGAGGTCACCAAGTCTCGTGGTTGGAAAATTCGCGAGGTACACGCTTCCGTCCAGCACTGGATACGGCACTGCTGCTGAGACCTTCGTCACGGTGGCGATCGGATCTGCGAGATTGACGCTCACACTCTGGCACAAGACCGTGCGCTTTCTGAAGAGGCACAGTCGCGCGCTCCACGCTGGCGAAGTTCCCATATCCATGTCAACCTTGAATGAGAAAACATTGGATCCCGTCTTCACCAAATACATGTCCACAGGATCCGCGACGAGAAGCAGGCCACCCGTCGTCTGACCGCGAATCTTCGTGGTGCCCGTCGGGGTGGAACCCACAATGACCTGAGACGTGTTCGGAAGCTGTCCCGCGTCGGTACCGCCTTCGTCCCAGTCGGGACCTGCGGTCGCAACAGTACATACTGTCAAGCAAAGACTAAGTGCCAGCGATGAAGGAATCTTGATCATGATTCTGCCTTTCCGGTTTGGTGCGTCTTGAGTGTGCCCGCACCCGCACAAAAGTCAAGGAATTGTCCGAAATGCCTTCGCCTTATCCAACCAACCGCGAATAACACGGCCCAACCTGTTATTGACAGCGTCGTCTTGTTCGCACCCCAATCCCTGCAAGCGCAAAGAGCATGAGGGCTCCAGGCGCTGGCGCAGGCGGAACGATGGTGGATCCGTCTCCAGTCGGATCGCCGTTTTCATCGACGAACCCAAGCGGCACATCGCTGCCACCCTTGATGAAGTAGGCGTGGTTCTGCGAGTCGCCCGCGTCTGAGGAGAGCACCGCCGTGTAGACATGCCCAGCGAAAAGCGAAATGGAAGTTCCAATGAACGCAATCGGCGAGAAAGACTGTGTGAAATCGCCAGGACCCAGCGTCACGCTGAGGAGATTGGCGACGGTTCCATAGTCCGCGTACGAGCCCTCGAAGATCACCAGCGTCACAAGGCTCGTCGTCTGCGATCCGCGCTTCATGGTGAAGAGACCGCCATAGATGTCAGAGACATCCTGCGACACCGAGTACGTCCAGTGCTGCGTGTGATTGATGTCGCACTGCACTTGTGCCCCGGTGTGACCAGTTGAGATGAAGATGCCAGCGAGTGCGCTCTGCGAAATGCACAACGCCACCAACGCAACGACCACTCTCGAAATGACTGCCATCCCTTGTCCTCCAAGTTCGTTCAACTGACGAACTGCCCGATTCGCCGAAATCCCACCTTCGACCTTCCCGACTCGCGCCAATCTAGCGCGAGCGCCAACCCAGTCAAGGAACTTCGATCGGTTTTCTGAAAATAGACGATTCTTGTTGAAATTTGCGTGGTCGCGGCCGGACTCGTGAATGAGCGTCCCAGGCGATTCCGACGTACGACTCACCCCAGATCGCCATCCTCGCTCGACGCTACCGCCGCCTAATAATCAAGTTTCATAAAACGGGCCTTCGGACTTTCGTGTGGGTAAATCCTAGCCAATTTCCCGGATTTC
>CAYHHO010000002.1:0-60877 GCA_964356445.1 uncultured Singulisphaera sp.
ATCGTCAAGTCCGCTCCATTCGTGATGCCGTCGTTGTTCAAATCAGCAACGCTTGGCAATCCCCAGTATCCGAGCAGCACCGTGAGGTCCTCGGCGTTCACCGTTCCATTCATCGTCACGTCTCCCGGACACGAATGGAACGACGCCACCACGACATCGAGCTTCGCGCGCATACGCACATACGCCTCGCGCTGGATCAGATTGAGGTCGGCTTCGGGATCGCAAGTCGCAAGCAAGTTGAACTGGGGGTCATCGACGCCGTGGCCGAACAGGACTCCCGCAGCAAGACACTGCGACAAATCGAAGAATTCGTAGTCACATGCACCATCCGCAATGAGACACTCAGGCTGTTCGCTATAGACGAGCTTCCATCTTCCATCTGTGATCGCGCGCTGGGCCGCATAGACAACCGCGAAGTTCCGGATCGATTCGCCCGCCTCTTCCATTTGGTGCCGAAGGTCACAGCAATCTGTCGCTTCGGGATGCCAGACTCCTCCCTGTGACTCGCACAGTGCTGCGCTCGTCAGGATGGTGTCGGTGCAGGTGTCCGCGCTACCAGAAGAAATCAGACACGGGTAGCAGACGTCCGCCAAGTGTGGCTCGAAGTACTCGCTGTAGTTCCACGTGCGCAGCCCTTCGGTCGCAGGGCTCGTCAAGTACGGAAGCATCGATCGACAGTCAAGCCGTCGCCCTTCCGGCACTGCTGCATGAACATCGACCGCCGCGAGTTCGCCCCACAGTTGATAGAGATCGACAATGTTCACCAGCGAATTCACCGCGCGCCCCGGCGCCGTCGTCGGTCCACCAGCAACAACGAGCGGCACGCAAATTCCGGTTTGGTACGCGGTCGCCTTCGCACGCAGCGGATTGAATGGTGCCTTCACCGAAGTCAGGAATGAACCGTTGTCGCCGACAACGACGATCACGGTGTCGGGTGCAGTCAACGCGAAGGTGTCGCCTTCAACAGTTGCCAATCCTGTCTCGATCAGCACCCTGCGAATCTGAGTATCGAGCGACTGAATTGTCCAGTTGGAAAGCAGTCGTTCCTGAAGAAGCGCGCTCTCAACGCCCTCCTGCTCGCCGCAGGCGTATGTCAATTGGCTTGGCCACGCCGTGCCAGAGGGCAGACTCTCTGGCGGCGGTGGCTGCCAAGGATCATGATCACCCGAGAATGAAAGTGTGCACATCCACTTGCCACTCGGATCTTGCTGTTGCTCCTTGCGCTGCGCATTAATGAACTCGATCGCAAGTTCGGCTTGATCGACATCGGCGTGCTTGCGAACAGCAGTGACTTGGCTCGCCACACCATCTTGATTGACCGTGCGCGGCCATGCATACGAGCCGTTCAACGAGTCCCAGTCGATGCGCGCAGCGGCAGTTGGATCGCATTCCTGGATTGGCGTGCCGTCCGCTGCAACCAACGGCACGCCGCCCGCGGTAAGGCATTCGAGTGCGTTGACTCCAGCAAGACACTCACCCGCAGTCTGTCCATCAGCGGGGGGGAATGCGCACGCGCAGATTGCAGGTGCATTGTCGAACACGGGGAAGCCGCACGAATAGCGCACCCTGCCAGTCGTCACTTGACCAGCGATTGTCGGATCGATGTAGGGAGGCGCTCCCAGGAGCGTTCCGTTGAAGTTGGTGAATCCGTTCGACGTCGGCGCGAGCAACTCGTACGGGTTGTATTGCTCCTGAGAAATATGAAACTTGCCGATGAGCGCACTCGCGTATCCGGCAGGCGTGAGAATGCGCGGCGTCGTTGCCTCGAAGGGCGAACATTGCGACCGCGTGAGTGTGGGAGTTGTCATCGGAGACCCAACGCCAGTGCGGCTGGGAAACCGACCGGTGAAGAAGCACGCGCGGCTCGGCGAGCACTCCGGCATTCCCCACGCGTTGGTGAAGTTCACGCCTTGCGCAGCGATCGTGTCGATTGTCGGCGTCGGTGCAAGTCCGACGCCCGACGGATTCGACAGCGTCAACTGATCTGCGCCGACATCATCGAGGATCACGAAAAGGATGTTGAACTTTGATGGGGGCGGGGGACCGTCACCGGCGAACGCGATCGCGCCACCTGTAAGGATCACTGTTGCCGCAAGAACGCAGACGCTGGAGATTTGGTTACACATCGTGGAAAAGCAACAGTACTCCAGTGCAGGTCGAAGTCCAATTGAATTCCGTTGGGATCGCCAAGCAATGCGTGTTTCCGGTGCCACCAACAGAACCGCCGACTGTGCGTGCACGCACCCGCAGAATTCAGGACGCCGCGAGTTCCTTCTCGAGCACTTCGAAATACAAGTCCGCACGCTTGGGTAGGCCCGCGCGGGGCTCGCCGTAGGGGAACGCCTCGCGCCTTCCCGTGACGAAGTAACCGCGCCGCAGGTACCACGCGATGAGCGTGTCGCGCTGGCCGATGACGGTCATTCGTGCGCGAGTGCGGTGAAGATCGTCGCGGATTATTCGCTCTGCCTCGACGAGCAGTTGTCGCCCGACGCCAGCCGCTTGCAGGGTGGGCGCGACCGAGACCATCCCGATGTATCCCGCATCACCTGCGTCTTCGATGCGCACGCATCCGACGAGCATCCCGCCACGATGGGCAAGTCGAATCTGCGAAAGAGATCCACCAATGATCTCGCCGATCTCTTGCGGATCCGTCCGCTGACCGTCGAGCAAGTCGTCTTCGGTCGTCCATCCAGCGCGGCTTACCTCGCCGCGGTATGCGCTCTCGATGAGTGCGACAACCTCGTCAATATCGGCAGTCGTTGCGCTTCGAAACGCGATCGCTTCACTCATGCCTTCGGTCGCGCCTTCCATGCCGCGAGAAGTTCTGCTTCCTTCGCCTTGCTCAGGCCTGGAGCACCGCGCTTGGGTCCGTTCTCGCCAGGCTTCGCCGGATCGCTGCCGAAATCGAAGTCAGGGTGCGCCTTCGTCAGCCACTCTGCCGTGTCGCGCGCAGTGACTGCAAGCGGTCGAAAGGTCATGCCTGCAACGATCGACTTCTTGCGAGCAATCGATCCCATCGTTGCCTCTGCTGCCATCGTCGACGGGATCCACATCGGCAGACCCATCCAAGGCTGAACGCCCTGTTCAAGAAGCCACGCTTCATCGACTGGAACCAGCGTGATTTCGTTGCCGAACGCAGCGCGGCATCCCATCACGAGTCCGTCGAATGTCAACGGTCCATTGGGGCCCGCGCAGTTGAACGCGCCGCCGTGACCCATCTGCGCGCACGTGCACGCGAAGTCCGCGAGATCGCGGACGTCAATGATCGACGACTCGATATCCCACGGCTTTGGCGAATTGGCAACGAGCACATCGCCGCCGCGTTGCATGCGCGCAGGCCAGTAAGTGAACCGATGCGTGGGATCGCCTGGTCCGACAATCAGCGTCGGTCGAAGCATCGTCGCCCGATCGCCGTACACAGCAAGCAGCGCTCGCTCGCATGCAGCCTTGTTGGGACCGTAACTTTCGTTGGTGACCTTCTCGCTGCCGTCGGCAACATCCGCAGCTAGCGGCGCGCTCTCGTCGGCATGAGCCGGAAGCGGATCGGCGTAGACGTTCAGCGTTGTGACAAGTACATACTGCCGAACCACTGGCTTCAACAGCTCGGCGCTGGCGGTTGTGATGCGCGGCACGTACGCGCTTGTGTCGATGACCGCATCCCACGTTCGCCCAGCGCGAATCGCTTCGGCAAGCGGTTCGAGTCCAGGTGCCGTCTTGGGATCTCGATCGCCGTGAATCTGTTCGATCTCCTGATCTTTGAAGAGCCCCGGATTCGTCTTGCCGCGATTGAAGAGCGTGACCTTCCAACCTCGCTGCCGCGCGCTCTCGACAAGGGCAGGTCCGAGGAACGCTGTTCCGCCAAGGATGAGGAGATTCATGGCGCAGAGCGTAATCCGCGTGGCGCTTCCATGCGCGGCGTGCGCCATGCGCGTGGCGCACGCATGCGATGTAATTTGTTGCGATGAGCGCTGATCCGCAGCAATCGTCGAGGTATCACCGCCAGGAACTGATCGCAGGGATCGGTGCGGCTGGTCAGGATCGCCTGCGCGCATCGCATGCGCTCATCGTTGGATGCGGTGCACTTGGTTGCGGCATCGCAGACATCCTCGCGCGCGCGGGCATCGGGCGATTGACGATCGTCGACCGCGACATCGTCGAGATCACGAATCTCCAGCGGCAGACTCTCTTCACCGAACGCGACGCGAACGACGGAGTTCCCAAGGCAGAGGCTGCGAAGCGGCGCATCAGCGAGATCAACTCGCAGGTGCAGTGCCGCGGATGGGTGGAGCACATCGGGCCAGACAACGTGCTCTCGTATGCGAGTGACGCAGACATCATTCTCGACGGACTCGACAATCTGCACACGCGGTACCTGCTCAACGACGCTGCCGTGAAACTCGGGAAGCCATACATCTATGGTGGAGCCGTTGCGACGCGCGGCATGTCCATGCCGATCCTCAAGGGCGAAGCGTGCCTTCGTTGCATCTTTCCAGATCCAGCGCACTTGCAAGCTGGCGAAACCTGCGACACCGCTGGCGTCATTATGAGCGCAGTCGTCGCAGTCAGTTCGCATCAAGCGCTGCAGGCGATCAAGTGGATCGTGGGTGCTCACGATGCGATGGATCGCTCGCTCTGGTCGATCGATGCGTGGACGAATCGGCAGAGCCGCGTGTCGATCGCTGAAGCGAAGTCGCCAGCGTGTGTGTGTTGCGGTCAGCACGCCTTTGAATTTCTCGACGGCAGGCACGAGGATGCTGCGACCGTTCTCTGTGGCCGCGGCGCAGTGCAGGTGGCGCCGAAGAACGCTGCGGGTCAGAGCCGAACGATTGACCTTCAGAAGACCGCGAAGTCTCTCGCACCGCACGGATCATTCACGCAGCGCGGCGGGCTTCTTGTCGGTGTGCTGCGCGACGTGCGCTCCCCCGAGGGCAAGCCAGTCGAGCTGACTGTGTTCCCGGATGGCCGCGCGATCATCGCCGGATCGACCGACGATGTTTTCGCTCGCGGGATCTACGACCGTTTCATCGGCGGTGTGTGACGCGAACCGCTGCGCATTCTCACTCGAACAGCCACCATCGCCGCTTGACTCTCGTGCCGTACTTCAGACCGAAGCGTTCGTGGGCAATCTTCGTGATGTACGCCGCCGCTTCGGCTGGATCATCTGTGATTCGATAAAGCGAAACGTCGCGCGGCGAGATCGTCCCGGCCTCGACCAGTCGCTGGTCGATGAAGTCGAAGAGCTCGTCCCAATACTCGCGCCCCATCAGGACGATCGGGAAGTGGTCAATCGTTTCGGTTTGCACGAGCGTGAGTGCTTCGAAGAATTCATCGAGTGTGCCGAATCCTCCAGGCATCACGACGAATCCATACGAGTACTTCACCAGCATCACCTTGCGGATGAAAAAGTACCGAAACTTGACTTGCGTATCGCAGTAGGCGTTCTCGGTTTGTTCTTGAGGCAAGACGATGCTGCATCCGATTGACGGCGCATGTGCATCGCGTGCGCCGCGGTTGGCGGCTTCCATAATGCCGGGGCCGCCGCCCGTCATGACTGTGAATCCGCTGCGGCCCAGTTCCGCGCCGACGCGCCGCGCCAGCTTGTACCACTTGTGATTCTCGTCGAAGCGTGCGCTTCCGAAGACCGTGACGCAAGGGCCTGCAAAGTGAAGTGCTCGAAATCCACGAACAAACTCCGCGGCGATTCGCGTGACGCGGCAGAGTTCCTCGAATCGAGGTCGCGGTCCCCCGAGCATGAAGTGTTCGCGCTGCGGTGGATGGCTCTGGGGCGTGCTGGTCACAAAGCCAAGAGTAGTTGCACATGCCCAGGGCGGATGCACGTGCCGAACACCCACCGAGTCCAGAGCGCGCTTGATCTATCTTGAGAGAGTGTCAATAGTCACAGTGAGCACAGCGGATGCCGTTCGACTCCTGCTCGATGGAGCGCAGCTTGCTCGCCGACCAGCCAAGGCAACACGCGCAGAAGTGCTGCGTGTCGTGAAAGCGCTCGGATTTGTGCAGATCGACAGCATCAACTCGGTCGAGCGCGCACACCACCTGATCCTGCATTCGAGGCTCGATGGGTATGCCCCTGAGATGCTCACGCATCACGTTCAGACGAAGCGAACATTGTTCGAGCATTGGACTCACGACGCAAGCTTGATCCGAACGGATTGGATGCGCTGGTGGACTCATCGATTCGAGTCTGCGCACGCGCGCATGAATTCGCAGGCGTGGATGCGAAGTCGCCTTGGTCCGCGGGCGAAAACGGTGATCGCGCAGGTTCGCGAGTCGATCGTGAAGCGCGGTCTGACAACGACGCGCGACTTTCCGAAGCCGACGGGTTCGAAGGCGGGTTGGTGGGAGTGGTCGCCGCAGAAGGCTGCGCTTGAATACCTCTGGCGTACCGGTGAGATCGCGATTCACTCGCGCCGCGGGTTCGACAAGGTGTATGAAATTGCAGAGCGGGTGCACGGAGCGCGCCCCGCAACTCCACCGCGCAGCGAGCTCGTCGACTGGGCGTGCCGCGAAGCACTCGCGCGACTTGGCGCTGCGACACCACGCGAACTTGCTCATTTCATGAACGCTGTCTCACCGCAGGAGGCGCTCAAGTGGTGCGATGATTCCGTACGAGGTGGCGAAGTCGCAGCTGTGCTTCTTCAGCGCGGACGAGGTCGCACAGTCGCTGGTGTCGCGCTTCTCGACTGGCGTGCACGAGCGAAGAAGTTCTCAGCAGACAAGACGCCACGACTCCTCGCCCCCTTCGATCCGATCATCCGCGACCGCGCGCGTGCGCTCGACTTGTTCGGATTCGACTATCGATTCGAAGCATTTGTTCCTGCGCCGAAGCGAAAGTACGGCTACTACACGATGCCCGTGCTGGTGGGCGAGAAACTGGTTGCGAGAGTCGATCTCGCCAGCAAACGTGACGAGGGTGTTCTTCGCATCAACCGCGCGTGGATCGAGCCCGGCGCGCCGCAGGCCAAGTCGCGGCGCAGTGTCGAGGCAGCGTGCGAACGACTCGCCGCACAGTTGCACCTGAAGACGGAGATCTGCGCGTGGGCGTGACGACGCTGGCGCGAATCACGGCACGCTTCGCCGCGCTCGCGATCGCCACCGCAGTGACCAGCTTTGGCTGCGCGAGTGGCCCGACGAATCCGGCATTTCCCACTCGCGATCAGGCGCGATCGCAACTTGAGTCGATGCACCGAACTCCCGCAACTCCCGCGATGCCGATCCTGATCCTCGGCGGTTACATGGATCCCGGATTCGCAGCGAGCGCGATCGAGAGCGCGATTCGATCCGGCACGTCGCCGCAGGCGCGGATCGCGACTGTCTCGTTTGGCGACTGCACATCGTTTGCGCAGTGCCGCGAACGCACGCTCCGCGCTGCGCAGCAGTGGACAGGCGAGGAACTGATCGTCATCGCGAACTCGATGGGAGGTCTCGTCGCGAGGTACTGCGCCATCGGCGCTCCAGAACTTTCAGCGTGTGGAATGGAATCGGACGAGACAACGCCAGCGCCGCTCGCGCCCCTTCACATTCACACTCTCTTCACGATTTGCTCGCCGCACTTGGGAGCACTCATGGCCGAAGGCGGATCGTCGAGCGCGCTCACACTTGACATGCGTGCGGGATCAACTTTCCTCGCCTGCCTCGACCGCGCGCTCGCGACCGCGCCGTACGAACTTGTCTGTTACGCACGAACAGGCGATGCAATCGTGGGCATGGATCGCTGCGCCCCTGTCGGCAAAGAACTTCTGTGGATCGACACGCCGCCGTTTGAATTCGCGCACATCGGCGCCAACAAGGACCCGCGAATCCTCGCGGACATTCTCGCCCGCATTCGCGACACACCCGCCGCGCCCGCGAAACCCGCCGCATCCACTGCGTCACCAACACCCCCCAACAGGTGATTTGGAAGCCCGAATCGGGCGTTCAAGTCACCTGCTGCAGGGGTTCAGGTATCGACCCGCGCCGCACTTGCACCTCTTCGATTTCGAGGCATACTGTTGCAGGAGCTTCCGTGGAAATACCCATCGCTGCCAGAATCATCTTCCCTCTCTGCCTCGCCGTCGCTGCCGCCGCGCGCGCGGACGCGCCGATGATGATGACCACGTTCACTCATATGGAGGGGGCGTACAACTATCCGACTCAACTGGCATTCAACAGCCATCTGAACAAACTTCGTTTCGGCATGACGCTCTTCGAGGAGTACGGCGCGAAGATGACGATCGAATCCGAGAAAACATTCGCGAATGCATGCGTGACATACAGCACCAACCTGCCCGCCGAAGCGATCACGCGCGGACACGGAGTCGGAACGCACTGCGACTTCGGTATGAACGAACCTGCGCAGGCGACCGAGACTTACTCGCTGCTCTTTGCAGCAAACAAGGCACGCGTGGATGCGTTGGTCGGCGCTGCGAACAATCGACACTGTTCGGGTGGCATGGGGGAGAGTGACTGGATCGGCGCAGCGCAACTTGCAGGGTTCGCATTTCGCTCAGAGGCAGTGGCGGTTGGCTATCTCAGCATGCCGATGTCCGTGCGTCCAGCGGGATGGACCAACGAGTACATCCGATCCACCGTCTTTCACGACGAGTGTCCACTCGAACTCGCCGATCGCGTCCATCCGATCCGCATGGCGAACGCGCTTGACTGGGAGGGCGACGCTGGCGCCGAATATGTGCTGATCGGCGGTGGACTCGGGCGTATCGACGCCTTCGCAGAGGTGGCAGCAGGCCAGACGATTGGACCCAACCCAGCGTTCAACAACGCAGATGTCACGCTCTTCTTCGCTGCGCTCGATCAGGCGATTGCCGCTCGTTACCCGGCGAGATTTGCAAAGGTGCTCGTGCACTTTCCGATTGCATCGCTCGACAGCGCTGACGAGGCGATCATCCGCGTGATCCTCGCGCGCATTCGAGACGAGTACGTCGCGACCGGCAAACTTGTTTGGGCGACGCAAGGGGGCGCCTACGACGCGTTCATCGCGTGGGACGCGGCAGTTCCTGCAGACTTGAATCACGATGGCGCGGTCAACGGCGGCGATCTCTCGACGCTTCTTGGCGGATGGGGATCATGCGGCGCATCGTGCCCGACGGACATCAACGGTGATGGCACGACCGACGCAGCAGACTTGAGCGTGCTGATCGCAAGCTGGACTGGCTGAGCGAGCAATTGCGCGCCTCTGCGCGACCGCGCCGCGCTTCAGTGACTTCGCGCCAGCGCGCGCTTCGTCGCCGTTCTCGACGCCTTGATGATCGCATCCGCGCGACTGGGCTGCGCCTTGCACTCGAGCAGCGCAGAGAGCATCAGCGGAACAACAATCGTCGCATCGGACTCGATCACAAACATCGGAGTCTTCTCGGTGAGCTTGTCCCAAGTGATCTTCTCGTTGGGTGTCGCTCCCGAGTACGAACCGTACGAAGTCGTCGAATCTGAAATCTGGCAGAAGTACGCCCACGGCGCTGCCTTCTGCTGCAAGTCGTACTTGATCGACGGCACGACGCAGATCGGGAAGTCTCCTGCGATCCCGCCGCCAATCTGGAAGAACCCAACTCCCTTGCCCTTCGAAAGCACCTTGTACTCGTCGTAGAGGTTGGCCATGTATTCGATGCCGGACTTCACAATGTTGGCGCTGCACTCTTCGAACTTCACATGAGATGCAAAGATGTTGCCGAAGGTCGAGTCTTCGTGACCCGGCACGACGATCGGCAAGTTCGCCTTCGCTGCTGCGAGCAGCCAACATTGGTCGGGGTTGCCTTCATAATGTTTCGGCTTGATCGCCAGAACAAGTTCATAGAAGTACTCATGCCAGAATCGTCGCTCGCCGTTCTTCGTGGCGCGCTTCCACATCGGAACGAGAATCTTTTCGACGGCACGAAACGCTTCGTCCTCTGGAATGCTGGTGTCCGTGACACGCCGCATCCGTTGCTGCAGGATCTTTGTGTCATCGCGCTTGGTGAAGTAGCGATACTCGGGAAAGTCCTTGTAACTGTCGTGGGCGACGAGTCGAAAGAGCGACTCTTCTAGGTTCGCTCCGGTTACTGAAAGTCCGTGCACCAACCCCGCGCGGATCGCTGGCGCAAGCGTGATGCCAAGCTGCGCGGATGACATCGCACCCGCGACCGCCCAGTACATCTTGCCTCCGCCGCGTACGTGATCCCAGTATGCAAACGTCGCATCACGCGTCGCGCGCGAATTGAAGTTCATGTAGTTGCGGGCGATGAAATCCAAGATCGGTAGTGACGACTTGGAAAGAGACGACGCAGACTTTGCAGCAGTTGCCATAGGAGTGTTTTACAAGACGAGCGCGCTTGGTGCCGATGGTCAGTGGATCATCCACACGATCGCTGCCAGTGACGACCCCGCGAGCAAGACCCACAGGATCGCAGCCTGCGCGATCGCCCGCCATCCGACTTGCTTCAGCGCCGCGCGTGATAGCGCCGTGCCGATCAGAAAGAGCGCGACTTGAAAGCCGATTCCAGAGACAAATGCGATGTCCGCTTCGAATGCTTTCAGGCCAGGCGCCATCGTTCGCACGCAACTCGCCACGATGAAGAGCAGGATGAACCACGGGAATGGTGCAGCCTTTCCAGCCGCAGCGCCGGTGCGCATGAATCTCGCGGCAAGGATCGCCAGCGGCGAGATCCAGATGACGCGCGTGAGCTTGACGACGTTGGCCGTGTCGAACGCCAGCGCCGTCTCGGGCGCGCCGACCGCGTGATATCCCTTCGCTGCGCCGCCGACTGATGCGATGTCGTGCAGTGCGACTCCCGCCCACTGGCCAAACTGCACGTCGCTCATGCCGATGGCATGCCCGATTGCGGGAAGCGTCCAAAGTCCAATCGCGTTCAGCATAAAGATCGCGCCGGTTGCGACTGCCATGTTGGACGCAGTCGCCCCGATCGACGCGCCGATTGCAACGATGGCAGAGCCGCCGCAGATGGCGGTGCCGCCCGTCACGAGAGTCGAGATTTCTCGTCCGGTGCTCAGCAGTTTCCCAAGCAGCAGCCCGACAACAACCGCGCCTCCGATGGTGCCGAGAGCCAGCGCGAGCCCGCCCAGCGCCGACTGCGCGAGAATTCCAAGATCGAGCCGCAGCCCGAGCATCACAACGCATGCTTGAATCAGCCACTTCGACGTGGTCTTGCACTCTTTCCCACAGACGCTAATCCCAGCGAGCGCCACCGCGATCCCAGCGACGAGCGCTACATCCGCACGTGACCACGGTCCACCGACCGCGACCAGCACTACGACGAATATGCACTTCGCCAGCATTCAAGAAAGAGTATCGGTGATCGCGCGGGGGGGCCCGCAGCTCGGCGGAGCAGGCTGATCATCCGTTGCTACCCGGCCCTTTCCTCTTCATCCTGCTCTTCTTCTTCTTCTTCTTCTTGCATGTCGTAGGTGCATGCAACATGCTGCCAGAGCGTCTTGCCCGTCGGCGGATCGCCAATGTGCTCCACGCCGTTACCGTCGTTGCTGAGCCAGATCAGATCCCACCCCGGTCGTCCGTCGCTGCGCTTGGCAAAGAATCGCTGATTGAATTCTCCGAACACGCTGACACCGGAGTGCGATCCAATTGACTTCCACTCGCCGGCACTTGAATAGATCAGGTCTTCAACGATCTCGTCGAAGACGTTGCTCCCCATGTCCCGATCACCGTGGTGACGTTGAAACTCACTGATGGCCGCCTCGAGGATGAGCGGATCCAATTGAGGGTTGCGAATTTTCCTCTTGAAGAGGCTCGACATCAAGTTGCTGCCAGACGTCTCGTGCTTGATCGCCCGCGCGCAGAGTTTGCGCATCTCCTTTGGATCATCCGTCGCAGCCACAACCACCGCAACGTTTTCCTTGCCCTCGTCGATGTGCCAGTAGACATGCTGCGTCGTCCCTGCTTCATCGACAATGTCTCCGAGATGTTCCCAGTCATCACGGTCCGGAGTCCAAGAGTCGTCTGTCTTCGCCATCGTCCAGAGCCCTCCTTGTTGCTTGAATCCAATCGTATCTCGGTCATCGATCGGCACTCGATAGACTCTGAACGGCGCATGGACGACTTTCTGAAACCACTTCACTTCGCACAAATTGTGACGGCGCTCTTCATTGCAGCGCTCTTTCTGCAATCTGGTCTCGACAAGATTTTCTGTTTCAAGGACAACCTCTCGTGGTTGACGGGGCACTTTTCGAAGAGTCCGCTTCGTAGCCAAGTGAAGGGAATGCTGGTCGTTGTCACGATCGGAGAACTGCTCGCTGGCGGGCTATCCGGCATCGGCGCGGTGCAGTTGATCATCGGTCACTCGAGTCCGCTCGCATTGCACGGCGCACAGGCTGGCGCACTTGTCATCCTGATGCTCTTCATAGGGCAGCGAATCGCCAAGGAGTACGCCGGCGCAGGCGTGCTCGTTCCGTACTTCATTCTCTGCATTGGCGGTGTGATCCTGCAGGGCATGTGACGGACCGCAACGCACGTTCCTTGGCGCTCGCGCCCCAGTTCGATTGATCCAGTTCACAGGAGTCTCGCATGACCACCACCAGTAAGTGCCCATTCGCGGGCGGTTTCGATCGACCTGCAGCCGAAGCAACATCCAATCAGAATTGGTGGCCCGAGCGACTCGACTTGAAAGCGCTCAGTCGCAGTGCGCCAGCGTCTGATCCGATGGGCGAGTCCTTCGACTACGCGACCGAGTTCAAGTCCCTCGACCTCAAGGCACTCTGCGCAGACTTGCAGACCTTGATGACCGCATCGCAAGAGTGGTGGCCCGCCGATTTCGGTCACTATGGTCCGCTCTTCATTCGCATGGCGTGGCACAGCGCAGGCACCTATCGCGTCAGCGACGGTCGCGGCGGTGGCAGCGCAGGCATGCAGCGTTTCGCGCCACTCAACAGTTGGCCAGACAACGGCAACCTCGACAAGGCGCGGCGGCTGCTTTGGCCGATCAAACAGAAGTATGGCAAGAAGATCTCATGGGCCGACCTCCTGATCCTGACCGGCAATGTCGCCCTCGAATCGATGGGATTCAAGACCTTCGGATTCGGCGGAGGCCGCGCAGATGTCTGGGAGCCCGACGGGACATACTGGGGAGCGGAACGAAAGTGGCTCGGCGACGAGCGCTACACCGCCAACCGCACACTCGAGAATCCGCTTGGCGCAGTTCAAATGGGATTGATTTATGTGAACCCCGAGGGTCCCAACGGCAAGCCAGATCCGATCGCATCAGCGCACGACATCCGCGAGACATTCGCGCGCATGGCCATGAACGACGAGGAGACCGTCGCGCTCATCGCAGGCGGTCACACATTCGGTAAGACCCACGGCGCTGCAGATCCCAGCAAATTCGTTGGAGCTGAACCCGAAGCGGCGCCTCTTCAGGCGATGGGATTCGGATGGAAGAACAGTTTTGGTTCAGGCAGCGGCGCTGCCGCAATCACGAGCGGACTCGAGGGCGCGTGGACTCCGACTCCGACGAAGTGGGACAACAGTTTCTTCGACACGCTCTTTCGATACGAATGGAAACTCACCAAGAGCCCAGCGGGGGCGTCCCAGTGGATTCCGACGGACGCCTCGGCCTCGAACTCCGTGCCCGATGCACATGACGCCACGAAACGTCATCCGCCGGTGATGCTTACGACAGACCTCGCGCTGCGCATGGATCCGATCTACGAGCCGATCTCGAGGCGATTTCACAAGAACCCAGTTGAGTTCGCAGACGCCTTCGCGCGCGCGTGGTTCAAACTGACACACCGCGACATGGGACCGATCCAGCGGTACCTCGGTCCACTCGTTCCGAAGGAATCCCTCATCTGGCAGGACCCAGTACCTGCCATCACGCACACACTGGCCGATGCAAAGGACATCGCGGCGCTCAAGGCGAAGATTCTTTGCTGCGGGCTCTCCACCGCGCAACTCGTCTCAACAGCGTGGGCTTCCGCATCGACCTTCCGAGGCACAGACAAACGTGGCGGCGCAAACGGTGCGCGCGTTCGACTTGCACCTCAGAAGGGCTGGGCCGTCAACAACCCACCAGAGCTAAAGAAGTCGCTGCACGCACTTGAAGCGGTCCGAGGCGAATTCAACGCGGCGCAAGCCGGCGGCAAGAAACAGGTTTCGCTTGCCGACCTCATCGTGCTTGGCGGATGCGCAGCAATCGAACGCGCAGCGAAGGAAGCGGGCGTGCTCGTCGAAGTGCCCTTCGCGGCGGGTCGTACCGATGCCACGAGCGATCAAACTGACGCAGCGTCTTTTGCGGTGCTCGAACCGACCGCCGACGGTTGGCGCAACTATCTCTGCGCGGGTCAGAACCGCCGCGCCGAGCAATTAATGATCGACCGCGCAGCGCTCCTCACACTCACCGCCCCCGAGATGACGGTGCTCGTCGGCGGTATGCGAGTGCTGGGTGCGAACTTCGACGGTTCCAACCTCGGCGTCCTCACGAAGCGCCCGGGTGCATTGACCAACGACTTTTTCGTCAACTTGCTCGACATGGCGACAACATGGACTCCCGCGTCGCCGACCGAAGAATCCTTCGAAGGTCGCGATCGCGAGTCAGGGTCAGTTCGGTGGCTCGCCAGCCGCGTTGATCTCGTTTTTGGCTCGAATTCGCAGTTGCGCGCAATTTCTGAGGTGTATGCCGGCGATGATGCGAAGGAGAAGTTCGCGCGCGACTTCGTTGCGGCGTGGAGCAAGGTGATGAACCTCGATCGTTTCGACTTGGCGTAGGCGAGGTCGCGGCAACGGCCACGCGCAGCAGGAGCGCGGGGAAGATTCCTACCTCCCTATACTATTTTCTGCATTCTCGATGGTTGTCAGGTTGGAGGGTCGGAATCTTCTCTCATGCATAGGGCAGCGCCAATCCCACCGACACCAGTGCCGACAAGGTCCTTTCCGCTTGCGTTGTTCGTTGTCGCCTTCGTGGTCAGCATCTCGACGACGTGTCTCATGCTCTGGCAGTCGCGCGAGATCGGGGCACGCGCGGAAGAGCTTGAGGCGCTGCATGTCGACCTCACGGAGCACGTGGGGAGCATCATGCAATATGACGAGGTACTCACGATGTCGGCACGGCTCTGCGCGGCCACAGGAGACTTTGCGTACGAGAAGAGATACGACGAGTTCGACCCAAAGTTGGTGGAAAACATCGACGCGCTTCGGTCGTTCGTTCCGACAGTCGAACTTGAACAGCTCGTCGCTTCAACCGATGAGGCCAATGCGAGATTGGTCTCGATCGAGCGCGAGGCGTTCGCTCTGACACACAAGGATCTTGGTCGGGACGCGATCCTTCTGCTTGCCAGCAGCGAGTACGGCCGCCTGAAGGATCTCTATGCGGCGGGAATGCAAGGCACGACAGACGCGGCCGAGCGCGTGATTGCCGGCGAGTACCGAAGCCTTCGCCAGCGGGAGAATGTGCTCGCAATCGGAAGTGCCATCGGAGTGCTCGCGCTCATTGTTGCGTGGATCGCAGCTGTGCGGGCAGCAAATGCTTGGATCGCGATGCGCGCGCAGGCTGAGTCCGATCGATACATGCAGCTCGAAGCAGTTGGCAGGGAAAAGGATGAATTCCTCGCAACGATCAGCCACTCTTTCAAGACGCCGCTCAACCACATTCTCGGGTTCGCAGAACTGCTCAAGGATGGAAGAGTCGGTCATCTTTCCACGAAGCAGCAAGAGTTCGTGGAGGACATCTTTACTGCAGGGAGCGGACAGCTTTCGTCGGTTGACGCACTCATCGAACTTGCCGAGGTGCAGGCATCAAAGGTGTCGCTGAAGGCAACGTCGCAGGATCCGCGCACGGTGCTTGAAGCGGTCGTCCGCGCGCATCAATCGCGGTTGAAAGGCGCAGGATTGACGTTTGAATTCTCTGTGGCAAACGACCTCGACCCGATTCCGCTGGACACGAAGGTGGTCTCCCGCATCATTGGAATACTGCTCGACAATGCGTGTCGTTTCACGGAAGCAGGGGGGAAGGTCACGCTCGCAGCGCGTCGCGTTTCGCGACTGGAAGTTCCAGCGTGGGTCTCAGCCGATGCGGACCACTATCTCGAAGTGACTGTTGAAGACAATGGCGCAGGCATCCCGCCCGACGTCTTGCGGCGGCTCTTTCGGCCGTTCATCCAAGGTGATGGCCGACTCGCGCGCACACATCAAGGCACGGGTATCAGCCTCACTCTCCTCAAGAAACTCGCCGAACTGCATGGAGGCGGCTGCGCAGTTGAGAGCGAGGAGGGAACGGGATCGAGGTTCTTCATCTGGTTGCCGGCTGTAGCGGCGATGGCGCCTGCTGGTGCGATGCACAACGGGAGCACATGGCAGCGGTGAACCCACCCATCATCTTGGCCGTCGACGATGACGATCTCAACCTCAAGTTGCTTGGGTACATGCTTGGCGATGCTGGTTACAAAGTATGTACGGCATCGAGCGCATTGCAGGCTGTTGCATCAGTCGAGGTCCAGCCACCAGATCTCATTCTTCTCGATGTGATGATGCCCGAGATGGACGGCTTTGAAGTGCTTGAACAACTGAAAGCGAATGTGAAAACCAAGTCGATACCAGTCGTGATGCTGACGTCACTCTCTGACATGGCATCGCGAGAGCGCGGAACTTCGCTTGGTGCGACGCACTTCCTCAGCAAACCGACTCGCCGCGTCGACCTGCTCGAGATTGTGAACGGACTCGTGGGGCCTGGCGCGACGCCGTGATCTCAAAGTGTCCGCTGCGCAGCGGCAGCGCGCTTCTTACGGCGTGACGCAGTTTCCCCAGTGAGCGAGAATGGACGCTAGGTCGCCCGCATCGACCTGCCCGGAGAGGTCGAGATCTTCGCGTGTCGCTCCCACGCGTCCCCATCCCGACAGGATCGCCGCAAGGTCCGTCGCGGCTACCTCACCATCACCTGAAATGTCTGCTGCGCACGCTGTGTCGGTCGCGTTGATGCGCACGAGGCGTCCTGTCAGTGTGCAGTAGTAAAGCCGGCCAGTCGAATCCTCGCCGAAGCTTGTCACGCTCGTGCCCAGTTGCACCGATGTCGTTCGATCTACGACAGTCGGCACGCCAGTCGGCGATCGATGGATCGACCAGATCTTGTTCGAACAGAGGTCGCTGAAGAAGTACGTGCCGCGCAGCGCTGCGCTCGTTGGACCGCGATAAACGCGACCGCCAGTGATCGAGCAATTCGTGCCACCGGTCACAGCGTGCGGATAGGAGTACAGCGGCGCCGTGAGTGTCCCAACCGGCGGACAAGTTCCCAAAGTGAGATATGGAATGTCTCCCTCCCAGCACGGCCAACCGAGATGTTGCCCAGAAGTTCCTGGGGGGAGGACTGTGATTTCCTCGCGGAGCGCATTGCCAACATCCGCGATCCAAAGCTCGCCAGTCAGCGAATCAAACGCGCAGCGCCACGGATTTCGCAAGCCATTCAGCCAGCCTTCATCGAGTCCAGCGACACCGACCCATGGATTCCCCTGCGGGATTGCGTAAGGAGTCGCGGAATCCACATTGATTCGAAGCATCTTCGCGTACGCGGTCTCTGGCATCGTGAGTGCGGCCATGGTCTGCGATCCGTCTCCGACGCCGATGTAGAGCATCCCGTCTGGTCCGAATTCAATCCATCCACTGTTGTGAAACGCCGAGAGGCGTGGGATTGACATGATCAACGTCGCTGAAGCTGGGTCGGCCAGGTCAGGATCAGACGAAACGCGGTAGCGCTCAATGCGGGTCTCGGTTCCCCGAACGTAATTCACAAAGAAGTAGCCGTTGGTCGAGTAACTCGGGTGAAAACACAGTCCAAGCAATCCTTGTTCGTTGCCCGTCGCCACAGAACTAATGGTCAGGAACGGGGTCGCCTTCAACGCATTGGTATTCAGATCCACTATGCGCACGCGACCGTTCCCGCTTACATACTGCTCATTGACAAAGAGGCGAGTTGGGTCGCCGGGCGCGGAGGCGATGGAGACTGGGCGAGTCAATCCCGCCGAGACAATCGTTTGGGCCGTAAGCGTGAAGGGCTCGGCTTGACCAAGCGCGCCCGCGCAGATCACAAAAAGAGTCGAAAGTGCGGTGAGCGGTCGGTACATGACTAACCGAGTGTGCCACCAATCCATAGACGAGCAAACCGACGTGATTTATTGGTTGCGTTTTTCGCGATGATTGTGGAAATTTCCAGCACGATCACGCGCACAGGCAGACCCGCTCTTCAGATCGCGCGTCGATCACGAACTCGGAATGTCTCGCGGGGTTCGTCGGGAATGAGCGCGAGGTCCGGAACCGGTGGATGAACCGACGCATTCTCGGGCAAGTCGCCCTCCTGCGCTGCAACGCGGAAGATCTCAAAGGTTGTTTCTTCGAGGAATGTGTTGACCTGCTTCTTCACCTCGATCAGCCTGTCGTGCAGCGCGCAATTTTTCCCGACACCACAGACTCCGCCTCCGAAAGGGCAGAGGTGAGAGGGATCTTCGCGTTCAAAGACCATCGCGACTTGTTGGAATGTGATCGCGATTGGCGGACGCGAGAGGGTGTAACCGCCACCAGGTCCCGGACTGCCAACGATGAGCCCCGCTTGCGAAAGCGAAGTCAGGATCTTCGCCGACATTGGCGCTGGAAGATTTCGCTGCTCGGCGATCTGAATTGCTGAGAGCCGAGTGGTGCCACCGTCCCAGACCTCCGCGAGTCGGCTCATGGCTCCAATGGCACGTTGTGTTTGTTTTCCGTACATGAGGTCTCCAGTGCTTAAGTGCAAACGAGGTGAGTTCTTTGACGTATTTACGATATCAACATCTGAGTATCTAATATAGGTGATCTGCAAGGAATTTCAGGCAGTTTTTCGCGGGAGCCGCTTTGCGCCCTCTGGGAGACCCCTCAGGCTCACGGCTGGTCGGTGGCAGGAATCGGACGCCCGGTCCACTCCCGGACTTCGCGCAGCATCCGCCGTGCGTAGGGAGGCGACCAGAATCCACAATCCATGACGATTGTGAGGTGTTTTTCCGCGGACGTGACGGTTTCGGCGTTGATTGCGCCGATCGCGACAGCTTCGGCTTGGCAGGCCGCCCAGGCTTCCCGCCCCAATGACTCATGCCAGCGATACCAAGCCGCGTGGGCTACGAGCATTGCAGTGCAGAGGGCGGCAGCGGTCCATGCCCGCCCGTAACTGGTGATCTCGCCGCGAAACTTCAATTGTCCGGTCAGGGCTCGAACATTGACATCGGTCGCCATCCGGAGCGTGATCACCGACCCCCACCCGAGAATCGCGCCAATCCCGAGCGCGAGGAAGAACGGCACCTCGCCGTACAAACTTCGAAAGATCATCGTCGCGGCTGCTGCGACAACGAGAAAGAGGACTTCTTCGTGAAGCGGCCACTGATTCACGGCGTGACGCGCATCGACCACGCTGCGAAAGAGACTCGGTCTTCCAACTCCCCACGCCAGCGCATTCCGCGGGCAGACCTTCACGCAGTCGAGGTCCTTGAGGCAGTTTGGTGAGACCACCCGCCCGTGGCGCGCAATCTCTTCATGCACTCGAATGTGCGACGAACACTGTGCTGTACAAAGTCCGCATGAATCGCAGGTCCCTGCAAGACGGATTCCTCCGATCGAGAAACGATCAGTCGCCGAGAAGATCGCGCCATATGGGCAGACGACGCGGCAGAACGACCGCGATCCAAGCAGCCAGACCATGACGCCGCCGCAGACGAGGAAGGTGATCGTCGTCACGAGCGGTCCTGGAAGATTCCGCAGGAAGTCTTCGGTCATGAGCGAGCCGAGCCCTTGCGCATCAGTCGTCACGCGCAGACCAGGCCATGTCGAGCCAGATGCGATCCGCGACACTTGCGGCCAGATAAACATCGAGCATGCAACCGTCACTCCAACGAGCGGCGCGAGTCGTGATCGAATCGGCTGCGGGCGAATGCCGACGCGCGCGAGAATCCAACTCGCCCCATCTTGCAGCGCGAGGACATGGCACCCCCAAGAGCAGAAGAATCGGCCAAAGACAAGCACGCTGATCAGGATCAGCGCCATCAGAATGCCGCCGACGGTGATCGCGCCTTGCTCAAGCGTGTACATCGACTCATTGAGTTCGAGCGGCGCCACGGTTTTTCCCATCAACAACCACTGAGCGACATGCACCGCGATGACCACATGCACCAACAGCAGCACCAGTGCACGCGTTCGCCCATTTCGGGCGGCACGCGCCTTTGCAGCCGAGACTGTGAGCGGCACGAATGCGCGCGCCATGGGATCCGATCAGGGGGTCCAGTTGGAGAGCAACTGCGCCAAGTCAATTGCGTTCACGACTCGGTCGCCATTCACGTCGGCTGGCGAGTCAGTCGATCCCCACGATGCAAACATTTGAACGAGATCTGCTCCGTTGGCGCTGCCATCACCGTTGATGTCTCCGGGGATGATCGGCGCGAGCGAGATCGATGAGCCCGTCATCCGCGTCGGCGCTCCCTTGCCTGTGGCAGACCAGAGCGCATGAAGATCATCTCCAAAACTATTGGTGACATTCGCATCGCGGAGGTGCTCGATGTAATCGCGCGGCAGATTCTGGTAGAGCACTTCGACCTCCGCGGTCGCGGCCCCCGGCACGAGCGCGAAATAGGTGTCATCCCAGTGTTGTCCATCCGCGTACTCGGTTGCAACAACGGGCGCGCCACCTGCCTCGAATGCAGCGTTGGTGAATCCACGCGGCGGAATCCGATTGTCCTTCTCGATCGTGTCCGCCAACGCCATGTGCCCGGTTGGTCCAGCTGGGATGCCAGTCATCTTTGACGCAAATGCACTCAAGCCGACATGCATTTCATAGATTTCGGTTGAGTGCTCGTCGAGTGTGGCGGTGATGAGGTCATAGCCGCCGTACTCGCGCAGGAGCACGCCTTGCGCGTCGAGTACACGAACATGCACCCAAATGCGCCGCCCTTCAATGTGGCCAGTCGGAATCTTGTGTCCCGACTCGTTGATGACGCGCACTCGCAGGCTCGACCCAGACTGCGCGACCTCAACCGTTGCAGCCCGTTGCAGCATGTCGATGTTCTTGGCGATCGCACGAGCAACGGAATCCTGATCGACATCAGGATCGTTGACGGATTGCAGTGCGATCATCTGCAGGACGCCAACCGCACTGCCTGCGAAATCGTGTGTCGCAACGTCGGGGCGCGGTGGACCGAATGCGCACGCGCTGCCTGCGACTCGCGGCATGTGGCAATCTTGGCACGTGGAAACCACCGGGCCTCCGACTCCGCCGAACCGTCCGCCCATGTCGACTCCGCCGTTGGCGAAGGCGCTCAACTTCCATTCTGTATAGGTGCGCTCGAGCGGGAACTGCTGCCACGGATCGGTCGTTGGGCTTCTCGTGTTGATCGCGTTGTAGCGATAGGTTCCGTCTGCCTGCCGTGTCGTCGCAAGATTGCCGACATCGTGGCATGTGCCGCAGAAGTCGCCGCTGTTGTGGAAGGGCGAAACGATCATCTCGTGGAACGCTTGGTGGTCAAGTCGTGGTCCACGCCGATGTCCATCAGGATCCAAGACAAACGCAGCGTCGCCGTAATGAGTCGGAACATCTGCGAGCGCCGCGAGGATCGATTGATCTTCGGGGGGGCTCACACCCGGCTTGAAGATTGGATCGACCATCGAGTGGCAGAAGTGACATGAGACTCCATCGCGGTCGTAGGTGGTCAGCGTCGAGCCGTCGGTGTCGTTGGCAGTACCCGAGATGACGGATCCTGGCACATGGCAGCGCAGACAGTAGTAGCCGACTTTGTCGACATCCTGGTTGGCTGTGGTCATCTGCGCATAGAACAGGGGGTCGCGCCCACCGAGCGCCATCAGGCTGCCACGCCACGTGTCATATGGATCTCCGGCATCTGCGGTTCCGTGGCAGTTCATGCACGACGGCGAAGACCAAATCGATCCTGTGCTGGTGTCGTTGACTTGTGTTCCGGGCACGTGGAAGTCCTCGAGCGTCATGGGGATGAGCCCAAGGAAGGCGAGTGCGACAGCCGCGAAAGAGACGAAGGCAACGCGTCGGCGAATGGATTTGCGCATATGGGTCCTCGCAAAAAGAAAACCAGAGCAAGTTCTCCAGAATTAGACCATCGATCTCGGGGAAGTCAAGCGCGAAGCCAGTTTTCACGCTGCTTCGCGCCCGTTTGCGCCTTCCGTGAACTCACAGCAGATAAAAGAGCGGAAAGAGGAAGATCCAGATCAGGTCGACCAAGTGCCAGTAGAGACCGCCCATGTCGACCATGGTGTACGAGCGCGGTCCAAATCGCCCGCGCATTGCAAGCACGGCCAGCGTGCCGATCACCAACATGCCGATGAGCACATGGATTCCGTGCAGACCCGTCATGAGGTAATAGATCGCAAAGAACTGGTGCGCGTTGACGGGGCGGTTTGTATCAACGGCGTGGTGCGGAAAGATCTCTGCGGAGAGGCTCGCGGCAGTGGCTGACGCCGAGTAAGCCTCCGAGATTCCGCTCGGTCCATCGGGCGCATTCGGAATCGATGACTTTGGAATCCAGAAAGGCTCTGGGGCTTTCGGCGCGGCGACGGTCGCCGCAGCGGTCGCGCCCACGGCGGGTGCCGCGGTTGCTGCAGTGGTGGTGGCAGTGGTGGTGGTGCCGGCTGCCGGGCTTCCCGCCATCGTGCGCACGAATGCGATGACATTCTTGAGGTCTGCGTCCTTCAGCAGCGGGTTTCCTCCCTTCGGCGGCATCTGACTACCCGTGGTGTTGAGCGGGTCGGATGGTGCTCGCCCGACTTTGAGGAACTTGAGCAACTGCGCGTCGGTTTGCTCGTTCACAAACGGGCTGCCTTTGATCGGCTTGCCAGACCCAGGCAGTCCTTCACCGCTCGCTCCGTGGCAGGTTCGACAAGTTGAGTCCCAGACTGCGCGTCCTTTTTCTGCATCGCCCGCGCTCACAACTGCTGCTGGCACCATCACGGTGGGTGCAGCGGGTGCGGCGGTCGGCGCGTTCGCTGGAGCCGCTGTCGTGACCGCCACTGCCGCAGATGTCGCGTTCGCTGGAGCCGCTGTAGTAACCGGCACTGCTGTAGGCGGCGCGCCTTCTGCACCTTCGGCGAGCGCCTGCTGCTGCAGCGCCCACTCCGGTGCGGCGTAGAAACTCGGACCGAGGACGAGTCCCTCGTGAATCTTGTGCGAGTATTCGACATACTTGATTGCCATGAACCCCGCGCCGCCGACAACCGTCGCAATCAAGCACGTGATCAGAAGTCGCCATGCGCCGCGCTGCGCAGCGTGAACCGCAACTGCCATCGTCATCGAACTGAGGATCAGCAAAATCGTGTTGGCCGCGCCCAAGCGCATGTCGAGAAACTGGCTTCCGTAGTGAAAGACCTCGGGATTGTTGGAGCGCAGGACCGCGTACAGGACGAAGAGCCCACCGAAGAGCAGGACCTCGGTTCCGAGAAAGATCCACATTCCAAGCTTCGCAGCGTCGTACTGCTGGGCGGCAGACTCGAAGTGATGCGCGACGACTTCTGTCGGGTTGCAGAGAGGCTCTGCCGCGCTCGTTCCAATTGGAGCCTCGATCGAGGGACGATGTGGGGCAACTTCAAGAACGCTCATTGGGTTGTTCACTCCTTCTTGCTCGCCGCGGAATCATCTACGGGTGCCGAAGCCGAAGTCGTGAGTTCGACGAGCCCATCGCTCGCCGATGCCTCACCGCACTCGTATGGCGTTGACGGCCCAGAGTCAGGTGTACCGTTGGCGTCGAGCGCCGAAAATTCGGGCAATCCGTGAACGACGGTCGAGTTCCACGCGCGCTCAACGAGGTCAGCAGCGTGCAGCATCGGCTTCGAGATCGTCGCCGCGCGCAGTCTTGCACAGAACGGCGCGATCCAATCCGCGAGATGATCGCGAAGACAATTCACATACGCCTCGAGTGCGAGGTCGGCAGCGTCGTCGTTGCCCGCTTCGAGTGCGCGAGCTTCCATGACTCGCACGAGCGCGAGATACTCGGAGATGGCTCCAAGGTGGTCGTGGCGAACCCCAGACTCCTGCGCGGCATCAAATCCAAATGCGAGGTAGAAGCCGGCGATGTCGGCGAGGATCGCTCCCTTGTCTCGGCGAATCCACGCAGCTTCGTAGGGGGGGCACGCTCCTGGAATCTCAAAGAGGCGCGTGCGCTCAGCGCGCTCTTGGGCAGTTTCGTGATCGCCGCCATCGAGTGCCTTTGCGACGCCGAGCCACTGCGCCGACGCGGCGATGGCAGCGTCGATGCGCGGTGAGTTCGGCTGTTCTTGTGCGCACGAACATCCGCAGCGACAATTCTTCCCGCTCATTTCTGCACCTCGAAGACGATCCACTGCGAATGTTGTTTGCGCGCGCCGACATTGCTGGCAGCGCCATCCCACACCGCGAAGCCGACCGTGTCGCGCGTGCCTGGCGCAAATTGGTAGTCGTCAGGGTCCACGGTCTCCATCGGTCGAAGGAAGACAACTGTCCATTCGCCGCCTTGCCACGATCCGCGCCCGACGGTGACCGAGTGCTCTTGGTGTGTCAGCGATCCGAATCCTTCCGCCGTCAACTCCTCGGCGCTCGCAACGCGATCGATGTTTGCCATCGGATTGCCGGCCTTGTAGGCGACGAACCAGTCGCGGCTCTCAGGTCGCTGGAACGATTCGGGCACTCGAAATGGAAACTTGCCATTGGCGAACCAATAGAGATCGGTCCAGTAGTTGGGATAGAGATCTTCGACATCTTGGAAGTGCACATCAAGATCTTGCTGCCAGAGCGCTTTCCAATGCAGAATTTGTACGGGGAATCCAGCGGCGCCCATCGTGTATGCGGCATTCGCCTTCAAGGGAAACTGCACAGCGACTGCGTCGCAGAAACGACCGGAGTCAACAATCCGATTGGCTTCTGGGTCAGGCCATGAGACGCGCCAGCCGATCTGCCGCCCGTTCGTGATCGCTTGGACACGCACTTGCGTGATCGTTGCCTTGTCGATCATCGGCACAGCTTGGTTTTGTGGTTGAAGTGCAACCGTCGTCATCGGAGCAGACGCCCATGTTGTGTTCGCCGGATCGAGCGGAATGTCCGAATCGATCCACTTCACAAGGATCTCCCCTTCGGTTGGATCGACGGGGGTGTGCGCGATGACAAATGGTGCAGTGGAACCACCGCCGCTCGGTGCAGTCGTTCCCAACGACGCGATGCGTGCATCGAGCGATTGGATCTGCTTCGAGAGCGCAGCGAGGTCGGTGTTTCGGCCAACGTCCACGCTCTCTGTCGGTGCAACTGCGTGCGACGATCGAGGCGCGTTGCCGAACTTGAAGACAGCCCACACGAAGATGCCGATGGTGAGTGCGCTACCAGTCAGGAGCGCGGCGATGTATCTCTGGTCAGTCACGGGAATTCCTCAGGTCGTGTTGAGCCGATAGACGCCGAGATTGCTCTCGAACGCTGGGCGAACGTAGAACGGTTCAGTGAAGGGGATTCGAGCGACCTCAGTGCCGTTGAGGTCCCATCCGACTGCTTCTTCTCCTTCGACGTCGAAGCGGTCGATGATTCGATTGCTCGCGCCAAAGAGCAGCAGTGCTGCGAGGAGCCGCCGATTCTCAGGCGCGTGCACATTGCGATACAACTCCTTTGCTGCCTCGACGCCTGGGCCGAAGACTTGCTCGAGGAATCCGTCCGGCACGTGCACCGGTGGGACATAGAACACGTTCGGTCCTGTGCCGAACTGCGGGTACAGCGGCAGCGCCAGTTGTCGGATCCGGATGATGTAGTCCAGCGGGTTGTCTTCGCGTGGCGCTCCCTGTGTTGTGCGGAATCCGTGCATGCGGATCTTGCCGATGCAGCCTTCGACGCAGAGTGCGACCTCGCCTTGCTCGACGCGTGGGAAGCATCCGATGCACTTCTCGCTCGCTCGCGCGATCGTGTTGAAGAAAACCTTCTTGTATGGGCACGCCTTGACGCACTCGCGGTATCCGCGGCAGCGCTCTTGATCGACGAGCACGATGCCATCCTCGTCGCGCTTGTAAACCGCCTTGCGCGGACACGCCGCAACACACGCTGGGTTGTCGCAGTGATTACAGATTCGAGCGAGATAGAACATCCAGTTTGGATGGGTCGGCCCGATCTCTTCACCGCGCTGAATCGGGCCAGAGAGGTCGTCTTCTCCGAGATTCGGCGACGAGTAGTCCTCGAACGTTGGTCGCCATCCATGTGGCGGGTTTTTCGGCCCATCCGTCTCGAAGATCGTCAGACTGACGAGGCTCTTGTCCTTCCACCGAGCAGGACCAATCTGGTCCATGAGTCGACTATCCCACGCGAGCGGATAACCGCCGTATGGTTTCGACTCGACATTATTGAAAAACGTCGTCTCTTGACCTTTGCCGCTTGTCCATGCGGTCTTGCACGCGATGGTGCAGGTCTGACAGGCGATGCACTTGTTGACGTCGAAGATGTACGCGACCTGTCGCTTCGGAGGCGGAGCCTCGTAGGGGTATTCGATCGGACGATTGATTTGCCAATTGGGTCGTTGTGGCATGGCTTCTTTCAGGCGTTGCGGGTGACGTATTCGCCGGCGATGTACTTCTTGAGCATTGGGTTCTCGTATGTGGGACGCAGTCCAAGTTGCGCTGGCAGCCACAGCGGTGCGCCGTCGATGCCGCCGTTCTCAGCCTTGGTGATCTTGACGATCGCTTCGCGCGGTGCGCCCGTCGGGCAGTGAACATCTGGGACGAATCCCTTGGTCATCTCCTGACCAAAGAGTGTCTTGACATTGAGCGTGTCCGTCATCCATGTTGGCTTGAGCCAACCGCGCGTGCATGATTGTTGACTTCCCGTTCGGAAGAGCGACTGGTACGCCGTGTCAGGATTCTTCGCGAGCCCCGTCGGATTCGTCTGCGCGCCGCGCACAGAACCGTGCGTTGCTCCGTAAGTGTTGTGCCACATGCGCGTGATGCCCGTCGGAGTTCCGGGGTAGTACCGCGCCCGCGCCATCAGTCTCGCGACCTTGTACCACTCGGGGTTCTTCTGCCAGCCTCGGAATGGGCGATCGTGCGGATCTGCGTCGATCCAAACATAATCGCCGTCCTCAATCCCGAGTCGCTTCGCATCGATCGGGCTGATGTCGACATACATCTCGCTGACAAACGGCGTGCGTTTGTCGCGCCGCAGCATGTCACCGAAGGGACCGAACCAGACTGCGATGATGTCGGTGTCGACGGGCGTCGTGTGGGCGCCATGTCGATACTTCGGCGTGTGGAAGATCAGGTTGTAGCCATCCTTGATGAGTGGATGTGTTGTCTTCAGCAACTCGTCGACGCTGACAACGACATTGCGCGCCTGTCGAAGGTCTGCCGCCTCGTCGTGCGCGTCAAAGCCGTAGTCCTTCGGCGTTTTTGGTCGCAGCAACTCGTGCGGCTTCGCGACGATGACGTTGGGGTCGAAGAAGGTCGAATCGATCGGCTCGCGGTGAACGAGAAGGTTTTCGCCAGCGTCGATGAACTCGGGTTCGTCGCGGTAGAACTCCAGTCGACCTGATCGCGTGTACCAAGGCTTTCCTTCGGTTCCCTGCTCATAGCCGCCGACCTTTGGATAGGTGCGGGTCATGATGATCGCAGGGCTTCCTTCCCGCGCTCGTGCCTCAAGGTCGGCAAGCTGATAGCCGCGAGTCGCGTTCGACATGTCGATGATGCGCTGCAGATATGGACGCGCGCAGTACTCCCGATCGACGAAACGCCAATACGGCGCGTGGCGATCATCGTTGGTGAGTCGTCCAAGCGCGCGCGAGACGCCGGAAGCAACCTCGAGGTCGCTGCGCGTGTCGTGGATGCGTGGCAGTGGGGTCGCTGGGAAGGTGTAGAGGAACGGATTCGTGACGCTGATCGTCATGTCCGGGTACTTCAGTTCCGCCCAACTATCGACGGGGAAGACGATGTCTGCGTATTCGCAGCTTGCGGTCCACCACCAATCGCTCACGGCGACGAACTCGACGCGCTTGAGGACATTCACAACTGTGTCGTAGTGGCCTTTCGCATTTCCAATCAGCGAATTGCTGTTGGACACCATGATCGACTTTGTCGGCGTCGGTATATGCGTCTTGCCTGTCAGCACAGCATTGCCCGCGCGAAGAATCGTGTCTCCGTGATTGAAGTAGTGGACGCTTTCGGGCTTCCACTTCATGTTCTTCGTCGCTGGCTTGGTCGGATCGAGTTCGGGATTGAATGGATCCTCCATCGTCCACTGCGTCACGCCGCTCATGAAAGACGCGCGGTAGTTGCCGGCGTACGAACCGACATTGCCACCGATCTTGCCGACGTTTTGGGTGAGCGCGGCAACGAGGAAGACGGCGCGGTCTTTCAGATCGCTGTTGAAGAACTGATTGGGCCCCATGCCGAGCGCGAAAAGCGTCTTGCCTGGATTCGCAGCAACGGTACGCGCCGTGGCTTCGATGAACGAAACCGGAGCCCACGTGATTTTCTCGACATCTTGCGGTGTGTACGAACCGTCGAGCATCTCGCGCGTCGCGTCGAGGACTGTTCGGCAGCGCACCTTCTTGCCATCGGCAAGCGAGACTTCGAATGTGCCTTCGAGTGCGGGGTTGATTCCCGCGGAGGCAAATGCATTGCCGCACTGATCGCGGGTCACGACTGCCGGCGCGTTCTTCGTCGTATCCCAGACCACGAAATCGCCCCACTCCTCGCGGCGCTCAGCCGAGACGATCGGTCCCGACTGCGCGAAGAATGGCGCAGCCTTCTCTCCCTTTGCGAGCACCGTGATGTTGTTGGAAAGCGGCGCGTTCTTGTGGCCGGCGAAGACTTCATGCGCGCGCAGGACCGTTCCCGTATCAGTGCGAATCAAGAATGGGAGATCGGTTGTCGCCTTGACATGCGCCTCGTCGAAGAGTTTCTCTTTCAAGATCACCTGCGCGATGCCAAGCGCAAGCGCCGGCGTTGTGCCAGGTCGCACGACAACTCCGCTGTCCGCCTTGTTCATCGTGGCGCTGTATTCGGTTGCGATGACGACGATCTTCGTTCCCTTGAGGCGCGCTTCTGTCATCCAGTGCGAGTCGGGCATCTTCGTTGTGATCCAGTTCATTCCCCAGATCACGATCACATTCGCGTGCTCCGCGCAGCAGAGATCAAAGTCGACGGTTTGCTGGCCCGTGACCATCGGATGCCCCGGCGGAAGGTCGGTGTGCCACGAATAGTTGTCCCATCCGCGGGCACCCATCGCCGCTTCGGGACCGACTCCGCGGACCTTGTCATCGACGAGTGCCATCGCGTTTGCTAGGCGATACTGCGCGAAGATGCGCGTCATGCCCAGCGCGGGCATTCCACCGCGGAACTTGAGGGTCTGCATGCCAACACCCTTGGTCGCATCCACCATCAGCGGATCGAAGCCTTGCGCGAGCAACCGTTGCTTGCCCTCATCGCCGTTGTACGCCTTCGAGATTTCTAGGAGCGCCTTCGCAGAGAGGTCAAATGCCTCGTCCCACGAAACTTCGATCCACGAGTCCGCGCCTCGGTTGAGGTACTTGAGGTCAACCGCGCCAGTCTTCGCGTCGCGCGGGCAACCAGCCTGAATCCAACTGCGAAATCCTGCACGCGCCATCGGCTTGCGGATACGACGATCGCCGTAGAACCGCCGCACGAGGGCAAGTCCCTTCTGGCAGCAGCGGGGGTCCCAGCGGGCAGTCGCCTTGTTGCCATGAAGATCGGTCGCCTTGCCATATCCATAAGTGGGGGAGATGCGAGTGACGATTCCGTTCTTGACATGAGCCCACAGGAGACAGTTGTGTGTGTCGTTGGGTGCGCACAGAAAGGAGAAGCGCGAGTCGCTGCGGTAAAGATCGCGGTAGACCCGCTCCCATCCGCGATTGGGGTAATTCTCCAGCGGATTCGAGACCGACACGGGTTTTACAAACTTCAGCCCGCCGACCATCTGGTCGATCGCAGCGGGCGCGAGTGCAGCCGCTGCGAGATGCGAAAGGAAAGTTCTGCGATCAGTCGGACGATTGGGTTGGTTGGCATCGTGCATGCGAGACTCCAATGCGGGTGCGGGCGAGCGACTCCAAGGAAGTGTATCAAGAAATCAAGAGGTAGAGATCTAGTATTCGGCTATAGCCCAATCTTTTTTGAGTCAATTTGGCTGGAGGGGGTGCAAAAGGGCTCGGAAAGCCCCTTTGAGGCGGCGCCGGGCTCGATCTTCGTCGGCGCGCGTATTACGGAGCGATCGTCCGTTGAACGGGCGTCTTGAACGCAAGCTCGGCTGCCTCAAAGAGATGCGCCGTGAGTTCGCTCAGGTAGTAGCGCTCCCGGCGCTTCGCTTGGCTGTACCAAGGGTTCATGAGCACGCAGCGAAGGACGAAAACTCCGTCGTGCGCGTATTCCTCGCTGGTGACGCCGAGCGCGTCGAGAAACTCGCGGACGCTGTCGTCGCGGTAGTGCGATGCGCGCAGTTCAGTGTGGCTGACGAAGAACGACTGTCCGTAGACGCGGTGGCCTTCCGGCAGAGTGAACTGACTGTAGATGCGGCGATTGGCTGCGTTGATCTCTGCAAGGCTCGCGCCTTTGCGCTTCGGAGCGAAAGTCCAGCACGCGATGTTCGAACCGGGCGAGCAGGGGAAGACAGCGCGTACGGTCGTGCCGTCAGTGTGATCCGGCCACGCGGTGAGCAACGCATGCAATTCGCAGGCGTTTCGCACAGTTTCTTTGAGGAGTCGACCATGTCCAGTGCTGTCGAGGGGAATCAGCGAGTGGCTCAGCCAGACAGCTGCGGCTGCTGCGCCGGGCTTGCTTCCTTCAAGAATGAACTTCCCGATTGACTCGGTGGCCGGTCCGCCATGCAAGTCGCGCGCGGGTCCTTGGATGTAGGGGGGATGTGTAGCTGCAAGGTGGCGAACGCTGCCGAACTTGAAGCAGATCGCGCCAGCCGGATAGGGGATGTATCCAAGCTTGTGTGGGTCAATCGTGATCGAGTCGCATCGTGGAAACGCCTCAAGCGCGTTGCATGTTCCGGTCACCGGAAGTTGCAACGGAAGTTCGATCGCCTTCCCCCCAATGCGAGTGCGAGTAGTTGGTCGACCGAGCCCGATTCTCGCGGGAATCGTGATGGTTCGGAGGTATCCACCGTATGCGGCATCGGCGTGAAGCCAGAACGAACCCCGCCCAGCGGATTCGCGTGCATCACGCATTGCAGCGATCTGGTCGATCGGATCGACGGCGCCCTCTTCAGTCGAACCGGCGACTGCCACAACCGCGATGACGTGCGATCGATCTCGATCGGTTTGGTCAAGGACCTCTTCGAGAGCGTCCACGCGCATTCGAAAGTCCCTGTCGACGGGAATTCGAATCAGCGCGTCGTGTCCGAGCCCGAGGACATCAGCCGCCTTGTCGAGGCTGTAGTGGTGAGTCTCGGGCACAAGCAGGACGCCATGCGACTTCACTTCGGCGGTGACGCGCGCGATTCCGCGCGTTGTCGGGTTGAATCGACTCTTCAACAGCAGATCGTGGATGCGAGCCACTTCGCCATCCCCGAGTTCTCGCGCCTGCTCGATCGTTTGATCGAGGGCGGAGATTGCGGCGGCAGGGGAAATGCGCAGAAGTCCGTGAGGATCGGCCGGCCAGTCCAAGCGGGGGAGATTCAATTGCGCTCGGACTTCGGCGAGCGCCAGTGGAAGGAATCGGGTTGACCGAGCGACCCAGAGCGCCTCGATGTTGGCAATGGTGCCGCCGCTCGTGAGATGGGCCCAACTGGTGTCGTCGTACCCCAGCATTCGCGCGATCATCTGCGCAGCTTCGATTTCGAGCCGAATCGTCACCGGCGCAGCGTCGGTGGCGACATTGTTGGGGTTGTAGAGCATCGCTGCGAAGTAGCCCGCGATCGCCGGAAGTGACTGTTCGGCAACCATGTGAGCTGCGTACCTCGGACTGTGGAAGGGGAAGTCACCCTTCAACCGCGCCAGCAGCTCGAGCATGCGGTCGTCGAAAGAGTCCCGAAACTGTGCGACTGCATCGCGGTCGCTCGAATTGACGACGACGCCGTCTTCGGGGAAATAGTTGCGCCGCCAAGAGTGGTAATCCTGGACGACTCGTCCGACGGTCTGGCCAAACCACTCTCCGTTTTCGGCCTTGGGGCCAGCGAACCAACCGCTCCACGGGACGGACTCGGAACTTTCGTCGGTGATTGCGCGCGCGTCGTGATTGGCTGCTGCGCGGTGATCGGCGCACGGGCATGGTGCGCTGGCTTTGGGAGAGTCGAGCGGCAGCGTTCTCTCAAGTGGGCTCCGTCTGTTGTGGTCGCAGTGGTTCTTGGGTCGGCTCGCTGCCATGGGATGGGTCCTCTGTCGAGTTCACGGACACCTCGTCCGCAACTCAGCCGAGGAGTATATCGGAGATCCAACTCGGAAATTCGTAGGTTTGGAGGGTGTGGCGGCGGCTTGATGGGTGGCAGCCGAGGCGGCTCGCCCCTCAGCCCCACCCCTTGGAATGGTGGTCCAGTGTCGAAAAACGACACGAACCCACCATTTCAAGCCCCTCTCTTCTTCATGTTGGTGACACAGTGGTCGATTCGCCGTGCTCGGGTCTCAGGTTTCTTGGCCTCGGCGATCGCCTCGACATACTCCCTGCGATGGCTGACCGCCATTGCCTCGAACGTCGCAAGCACGCCGCAGGACTTGAGCGCCCGCTTCAAGTCCGCAGGGATCGTGACGGTGCGTGTCTTCAGATCGCGCTCGATTGTCAGCTTGAACGTGTCTCCTGCCTGCTTGCCAGAGGCTGCGCGCATCTTCGCGTTGAGCATGAAGTGATGTTGACCGTCGTAGGGCATTGCGCTCGTGCGAAAGATTTCTTTGCCAAGATGAACGACGATCGGGATGCGCGCGCGGTCGCCGCCGAGTCGCTGATGGACGGCAGCAGGCAGCGTGACGAATGTCCACTGACCTTGATCTGCCTTGGGATACGATGGTTTCGCAACAAATGTGATGCGACTCATGCTGACGATGATCCTAGTCTTGGCTGCAAGCGTGCATGCAATTCAGGACGATCCCCTGACGAAGCCGCTGACGAATCCACTGCCGAATCCCGTGCCGAATCCCATACCCAGTCACCCGCCGAATCACCTCGCTGGGTCGACCAGCCCGTACCTGCTGCAACACTTGCACAATCCAGTGGACTGGTACCCGTGGGGTGCCGAGGCAATCGAGCGCGCGAAGCGCGAGCAGAAGCCGATCTTTCTGTCGGTCGGATACTCGACGTGCTACTGGTGCCACGTGATGGAGCGCGAAGTCTTTGAGAACGAGTCAATCGCGAAACAGATGAACGACAACTTCATTTGCATCAAGGTCGACCGCGAGGAGCGGCCAGATCTCGATGAGATCTACATGACGGCGACGCAGTTGATGTCTGGTCACGGTGGCTGGCCCAACAGCGTCTTCCTCACGCCAGAACTGAAACCGTTCTTCGCAGGAACCTATTTTGGCCCGGAAGATCAGCACGGAAGGCCTGGATTTCCCAGCGTCATCGCGCAACTCGCGAATGTCTGGGCAAATGATCGCCCGCGCGTCGAATCGGCCGCTGCGCGCATTGATGAAGCAATTCGCAGCACGCTCGCAGCGGGTCGAGCAGGCGATGGCGCGGAGTTGCCGCTTGATGGAGAAGTCGCCGCGCGAGCCGTGCGAGAGATTGTCGAGTCGTTCGACCCAGTCGACGGCGGGTTCGGGCGCGCGCCGAAGTTTCCCAGCGACTTCTATTACTCGTTTCTTCTTGACGCCGAAGTCGATGCAGCAGGCGCGCCGTCGGTTCGTGTTCGCGATGCGGTCACGGTCACGCTCGACGCGATGGCTGCGGGAGGCATCCACGATCATGTCGGCGGCGGGTTCCATCGCTACAGCGTCGATGGGCAGTGGCACATCCCGCACTTCGAGAAGATGCTCTACAACCAGGCGCTGCTTGCGACTGCGTATGTCGATGCGTATCGCGCGACTGGGGACAGGCGTTACGCGGATGTCGTGCGAGGAATTCTGCGATTCATCGCCGAGCGATTCACGGGAAGCGAAGGGCAGTTCTTCAGCGCGCTCGATGCGGAGACCGATGCCGTGGAAGGCGCGTACTACGCGTGGACGCGCGACGAGATCGTCGCGGCACTTGGCGACGCGGACGCGCGCGCGTTTCTTGCTGCGTACAAGATCGTTCCGATCCCCGTGATGCCGGGGCACCTTCATCCCGAGGGTGGTGCGCTCGTGCGCGTTGATCGGCGATCGGCCGTCGCCGACGCGGAGCGTGGCTGGCTCGAGCGGCTTGCGGCAGCGCGAGCCGCACGCAAGTTGCCTCGACTTGACGACAAGTCGATCGCGTCGTGGAACGGGATGATGATCGCAGCACTTGCGCATGCGGCGCGATTCGTTCACAGCGACAGAATGGATGCGGCGGGCGCGTTGCCGGATGCTGTCTATCTCGATGCTGCTCGACGCGGCGCTGACTTTGTGCTGCGCCGCATGCGCATGCCGGACGGATCGCTTGTTCGAAGCGTGCGCGGGGATTCTGCTTCAGCGCATCCCGGATTCTTGGAGGACTATGCATGGGTCGTGCGAGGACTCTTGGCGCTGCGTACGGCAGAGACTGATCCAGCACGAAAGGGTGAGTGGCTCACGCACGCCGTCGCGCTGGAGTCAGCGGCCGAAGCCAAGTTCTGGGATCCAGCAGCAGGGGGATTCTTCGTTGCCGAGCCGCAGGCTGATCTCATTTCGCGAAGCAAGGACTTTGGAGACAACGCGATACCCAGCGGCAACAGCGTCATGGCGCACAATCTGCTCGATCTCGCGCAGGCGACGAGCGACGTGCGCTATCGAGATCGCGCAGATGACTTGCTGCGAGCGTTCAGTCCGATGCTTGCGCGCATGCCGCGCGGTGCGGTCTATATGGTTCACGCGCTGCACAGGCGGCTGGCTGATGGTCCGATTGTGGCAAGCGCGCCGAGAGCCGACGCGGCGCTGAACTCTGCGAGCCGCGTCAAGGTTGCCGCGCCGACGACCGTCGCGGTGAAGCCAGCGGTCGCGCAGCAAGAATTCGAATTCAATGTCGAACTGACGATCGACTCGCACTGGCACATCAACGCGCCAAGCACTGACGCACGCGAGCTCATCTCAACAACCGTCGCGGTGAAGTGCGACGATCCACGCATCAGCGCGATCGCGATTGATTGGCCCGCACCGACTGAGCAACCGTCACTCGTCAAGGGAGAACCGCCGCTCAAAGTGTTCGTCGGCCGCGTGACAATCGCGGTGCACGCCAGCGTGAACGCAGCGCTTGAGCCGAGCGCGTCGATCCCGATCGCAATCGAAGTGCGGTATCAGGCTTGCAGTGACGCGGGGGTGTGTCTCGCTCCCACGACTTCGGTCTTGCGTGCCACACTCCGTGCGCCCTAGTCGAGACCCCTTCGTCCATATCATCCTCGCCAATGCCCTTCGAAACCGTCGCCTACTCGCAGTGGGACCCAGGAGTTTCGCCAGAAGTGGCAGCGCGCCGATTCCATGACACGATGGCGCGGCGCCGAAGCGTGCGTCACTTCGCCGAAACTCCAGTGAGCCGCGAGGTCATCGAATCATGCATCGCAGCTGCAGGAACTGCCCCGAGCGGCGCGAACAAGCAACCGTGGCGATTCGTCGCAGTGAGCGACCCAGAAACCAAGCGGCGGATTTGCAGCGGCGCCGAAGCTGAAGAGCGCGAGTTCTACGAGCATCGCGCGTCAAAGGAATGGCTCACAGCACTCGAGCCGCTTGGAACCGGAATCGAAAAACCCTACCTCACGGGGGCTCCGTGGTTGATCGCCATCTTCAAACTCGTCAAGCAAGATCGCGATGCGCACGGAAACCAGGCGAAGGTCTATTACCCCGAAGAGTCAGTCGGGATCGCCACCGGAATGTTGATCGCCGCGCTGCACATGTCGGGACTCGCGACCCTAACTCACACTCCGAGTCCGATGGCGTTCATGGGGAAAATTCTCGGACGGCCGGCACACGAACGACCATTCCTGCTGCTGCCAGTCGGCTACCCAGCAGAGGGCTGTCGCGTTCCCAGCCTCGCGCGCAAGCCCCTTGATGAGATCATGGTTGTGAAGGCGGCGGGTTGAGCGGGCGTCGTTGACCGCGCGTGTCTCGCCACTCGGTTGACCGCACCTCCCGCCCGGTTTACGGGCAAATCTCTTCGCAGGCGCGCGGTGATCTGCCCGTAAACAGGGGGTAGGCGTAGAAGTCACGCGCGCGTTTGAGGATTCGAGGGCGGGGAGCGCTTTGGCACACCAGTACGCTTCTCGCATGCTGCTCGCGCTCGCTGGGATCGCAACGTCGACGTGGCTCGGTCAAGAGTGGGCGGTCTCGAGGTATCAGGACTGGCGCAAGGTTGGCGAGCGCGTCGAGTGCATCGACCGCACGCTCCCTGCGCGCACCGCGCACTTTCTGCCGCTTCGGCTTGATCCCGCTGCGGCGCCCATCGGATCGACCGCGAAGTTTCGAATTCGTATGGATCTGCTACCAGCTCCCAGTGGCGAGCCTTGGTCGCTCGCGCCTGATCAGTGGGCGGGGCTCCTCATCGGCATCGGCAGCGACGCGATCGATCATCGCTTGAGCGCGCTCGTGCAGCAGGCGCCAGGCGTTGAAGGCGGAACTCTCATCGCGGTGAGCGGTTCGGGCGAAGCGCGCGTCGTTGACTTCGGTCACGCGCTCGACAAGGAGCGATTCGTGTGGTCGCTGCCGACCGCGCTCGATTGGAATCGGCTGCCTCGATTCGACACGGCGTCGTCTGCGAGTGTGCCCGGCGCGAATCCACCGCCAACTTCGTGGCGCGCGCCTGCGACGCTCGCGCTTGAGGTTGAGATCACGCGCAACGAGACGAACTGCGATCTCGTCGCACGCACATCGGTCGGCGGCGCGAGCCCGGTCGAGTGCGCCGCGAGGCAACTGCCGTTTGCAGCAATCGACGGAGGCATCGCACTCTGCTGCACTCTCGCAGGCGCGCCTGCTGGAGTCGCGTTCACGGTGGATCCAGTCGTGTATTCCGCGCCTCAGTGGCGCGACGCGGATTGCACGCGCGCGAATGGTCCAGTACTCGGGTGCATGTACAGGCTCAATCGCGCTGGCGATGCAACGACGCTTCGGTTGAGCGCACAGTTTCCGCCGATCGAGCCAGCGTCGCTGAGCCATCTTGCGCTTTGGCTGGGAACGCCTCGCGCGCAAGTGAGTGACGTGGCAGGTGCCGGCGCGGGTGCAGACGGCACGGGCGGCGACGACGCGCCCGCAGCAGACGCACTCCACTGGCAGCGCGCGTGCGACTCAACGCTCGACGGCGCAAGTTGCACGGCGCAGTTCGAAGTGTCGCTGCCGTCATCGAAGCCCGCTCCCACGCGCTACGAGATTCGCGGCACATGGACGAGCCCCACGGGTGCGGCGGTCCCGCTTGCGTACGGCGGCGCGATTCGCGCTGCACCGGCAAGCGACGGCAACGCGGTGCTCGGCGCTCTCTCATGTGTGAAGAACATGACGCGACCAGGTCGGTGGGACCATGAAGGAGTTTGGTTCCCGCACGCAGATCTCGTCGCGCGTGTGGCGGCCCACGACCCAGACATGCTGTACTTCGCCGGCGACCAGATTTATGAGGGTGACGTTTCCGGCGCAGACATGCGCCAGCCGCGACTCGATTACCTAACGAAGTGGCATCGATTCCTCTGGGCTTTCGGCGATCTCATCCGCGATCGACCGACGATCTGCACGCCAGACGATCACGATGTGTTTCACGGAAATCTGTGGGGGGCTGGCGGTCGCCGTGCCCAAGCGCGCGACGGGCTCTCGGCGCAAGACGCCGGTGGATACAAGTTGCCAGCCGAACTCGTCAATGCGATTCATCGGTCGCAGACTGGTCATCATCCGCCCACGTGCATCACGCCGACGATCAAGCAGGGGATCACGACTTGGACAACGCGAATCGTGTGGGGGCCATTCGACTGCGCGGTCATCGCGGATCGCATGTTCAAGGACAGCGCATCGATCGCTGCGCCCGCAGCGAAAGTGCGAAATGGTTTCGTGACGCAGAAGGGCGTTGATGCGGTCGCTCTCATCGCAGAAAGCAAAGACGCGCCGCTTCTTGGAAGCGCGCAAGAGGAGTTCCTGCAGCAGTGGGCAGACGATCCGATCGAGAGCGCTCCTGTGCGGCTGGTTCTGTCGCAGTCGCCGTTCGCGGGAACGCAGACGCTGCCGTTTGAAGGGGACGACGGGATTCTTCCGACGCTTGCAGTGCTTCCGCGCGGCGATTTCTACCCCGACGATGCGCCAGCGGTGGACACCGACTCGAATGGCTGGCCCGTCGATGCGCGCGACCGCGCGGTGGCGCTCATCAAGCGCGCGCACGCCACGCACATCGCTGGCGATCAGCACTTGAGTTCAGTGGTGCGCTACGGTCACGACGCGGATGATCCAATTGGATTCACGGTGCCTGCGATGGCGAACGCGTTCCCACGGCACTGGACGCCGAGTCACGCGACTGCGCCAGCGGATCGCCGCATCACAGGCAACTTCCTCGATGGATTCGGCAATGAGATCACGATGATGGCGGTCGCGAATCCGGCGCAGACGGATCGGAAGCCGCAAGCGTTGGCAGAGCTCTCGCCAGGTTTCGCGCTCATCAGGTACGAGCCAGCGCGACGCGAAATTGTTCTTGAAGCATGGCCACGCGTCGCACCGCCGCCTGGGTCATCCGAAGTTGACGCGCCATTCGCAGGCTGGCCGGTGCGTGTGGGGGTTGGGCAGAAGTAGGCGAGAATTGCCTACCCGCCGCGTTCGCTCTCAGCGATCGCTTCAAGTTCAGCGATGGCTTCAAGGTCCTTCGGGCGTCCTGCTGCGCGCTTGAGCACGATGAGCTTGGCGAGACTCACGACACGACAACTGCGACCGAACACTCGCAGTTCCTCCGTGTGCGGGAGGAGTTCCTCGTAGGTTCCACCTCCGACAATCTCGCCGAAGAGGTCGATCGGGCCAGCTGACGAGTCGAGCGTGAAGTTGAGTCCATGAGAAACGCTGACTGCGTCGAATCGAAATGGCAGTCCAGGCGGCGCTCCACGCAGCACCGGCTTGAGAGGCGACAACGCTCGAACTAGCCGCGCGATGTTCTCCCCGTCGCGGGCATAGACGCAGTCGAGATCGAAAGTCACCCTCGCAGATCCGTGCGCGATGCCTGCCATGCCGTTGACGACAACGAATCGCACCTGCTCGCCCTCGAGAGCGCCCAGCAGTGACGACAGTTCGGTCACGATCTGGCCCGTCGAGCCTCTGCACCCGCTCGGCGCAGTTCCTCAACCATGCGCTGCGCCCGCATCACCTCGATGAAGCGCTCTTCATGGGTGAGTGCCAGCCTCGATGCGATGAGCGATCGGTCAACATCGCGCTTATAGAGGTCAATGACTTCGCGCATGGAGTCGCAGGGTTCTCGGCGGGTCGCGTCAGCATCCATGGCAGACAAATTGTAGAGGTAACGCACGCTCAGTCTCGCGTCGCACTCGCACCAACCCCCCGTTTACGGGCAAATCTGTTCACGCCCGCGCACAGATCTGCCCGTAAACAGGGGTTATCTTGTGAGACCCATGATGCCCTGTCGAATCTTCCATGCCATGCTGGTCACGCTCGCCGCACTCGCCATCGCCGCCACACCCGCGCTCGCCCAAGATGGCTCGTCTCACGGCCCGCCGCCGACGCCGGTGCGCGTTGCGGTCGTCGTCGAAGAGTCGCTCGCTCCTCGGCGCAAGGTGTTCGGCGAACTCCGCCCCGCGCGCTTCTCAACGATCGCAACCGAGGAATCCGGAGTCATCAAGGAAGCGCTCGTGCGCGCAGGCAATTCAGTCGAGCGCGGCGCGGTGCTCGCTCGCATCGACGATGCGCGGCTCAAGATCGAACTCGCGGTCAACGCCGGCAACGCGCAGTCGGCTCAAGCGATGGTCGCCGAGCGGACTGCGTCTCTCGATCTAGCGAAGCGCCAGCTCGACTTGATCCGCCAGGCCTCCGAAGCCGGTGGAGCGAATCCGCGAGAACTGCTCGATTCACAAAGCGAGGTCGAACTCGCCCAGTCGCAGCTCACGCAAGCAACAGCTTCGCTGCAGTCCATCACCGGCGCAGGCGAACTCCTCGCGCGTCGCGTCGCAGACCTCGAGATTCGCGCTCCGTTCTCTGGCGTCGTCACGCGCAAGTACACCGAAGTCGGCGCGTGGGTCGGCGAAGGAGATCCAATCGTCGACCTCGCAGAGACCGAGGTGCTCGAAGCATGGTTCGATGTCCCGCAGGAACTCTTCGAGTCCGCGAAGGCAGAAGCTGTGCGAACCTTGCAAGATCCCGCCTCATCAAGCGCCATCGAAGTCAGCACCAGCACTGGACAGGCCATTCCCGGCACATCGCTTCGAGTGATTCCAAGCATCGATCCTCGGTCGCGCACCTTTCATGCTGTGCTGCAGGTTTCCAATCGCGACGGACGCTTCGCTGCCGGGCTCGCACTGAGCGCGTTCGTGCCGCAGGGTGCCGCGCAGATGTGGACCGTGATCCCCAAGGACGCGCTGATCTATCAAGGATCGTCGCCATCTGTCTTCGTGGTCGACAAAGGGATCGCCAAGCCGACTCCCGTTGTCGTTGCATTTCCAATTGGTGACCGCGTCGCAGTCGACGGAGCCGGCATCGCTGCAGGAGCACTCGTCGTCGTTGAAGGCAACGAACGGCTGATGCCGATGTCTCCTGTTGCGCCGCTGGGCGAGTCTGCGTCAAGTTCCGCCGCGCCCTCGCCAGCCGCGCCGAAGGAAACGCCTCAGTGAGAATCGTCGAAGGTTCGATTCGACAACCTGTCTCGATCATCGTCGCAGTGACGATCGTGCTGCTTGCCGCGCTCGTCGCAGTGCGCTCAGTCCCAGTGCAACTCACGCCCGATGTCGACGACACGATCGTCAGCGTCGCAACATCATGGCTGGGCGCATCCCCCGAAGAAATCGAACAGACGATCGTCGAACGACAAGAAGAAAAGTTGCAAGGAGTCTCCGGCGTGCGCTCGATGACGAGCAGTTCGTCGCAAGGCAGCGCACACATCCGCCTCGAATTCGCGGCAGGCACCGACAAGGACGTAGCGCTGCGCGAAGTGGGCGATCGGCTTCGCCAAGTCACTGATTACCCGTTCGGCGTCGACCAACCAGTCGTCGAGGCGAGCGATCCCGAGAACAAGGACTACATCGCGTGGATCGTCCTCTCGGCTGGAACGGCGACTGCGGCGGGCGGCGCGCCCTTCGACATCCGAACTCTGCAAGATTTCGCAGTTGATCGCGTCAAGCCGCAACTCGAGCGCGTCACCGGAGTCGCAGAAATCAATGTCCTCGGCGGACGCGACAAAGTCTTGCAGGTTCGCGTCGACCCAGTCGCACTGGCATCACGCGGCGTCACCATGTCGCAGTTTGCTGCCGCACTTCGCGCCGCGAATCGCAACGCGCCTGCTGGGTCGCTCACAGAAGCGAAGCGCGACATCGTGCTTCGCGCAGTCGGTCAGTTCGAGTCGCCTTCCGAAGTCGCGAGCGTCGCGATTGCGCAAGGGAAGTCGGGACCAATCCTCGTCAGCGATGTCGCAGAGGTCGTCGAGACTTGGAAGGAAAACACCAGCTTCGTTCGATCGCAGGGCATCCCGGTGCTTGCGATCAACGTTCAGAAGGAAGTCGGCACGAATGTCATCGAGGTGATGGAAGGGGTCAAGGTCGCGCTCGCCGAGATCGGCCTCGCAGGCGGCGCGCTCGACGCGAAATCGCGCGAACTCGGCCTCTCAGAGCCGCTCACCGTACGGCTCGTCTACGACCAAACCATATATATAGATGACGCGCTCAACCTCGTGCTCGACAACATCTGGCAGGGAGGCCTGCTGGCGATCATCACGCTTGTCGTCTTCCTTCGGTCGTGGCGAAGCATCGTCATTGTCGGCACGAACGTGCCGCTCGCGGTCGTGGCGACAGTCGTCGTGATGCTCGCGCTCGGGCGCACGATCAACGTCGTCAGTCTCGCTGGGCTCGCATTCGCCATCGGCACGCTCATCGACAACTCGATCGTCGTGCTCGAAAATGTCGTGCGCCACATGGAGATGGGCAAGGACGCGCGCAAAGCAGCGCTCGCAGGCACGCAGGAAGTCGCGGGAGCCATCCTCGGGTCAACGCTCGCCACCTGCGTCGTCTTCATTCCGATCTTCCTCATCGGCGACGAAGTCGGGCAACTCTTCCGAGACATCTCGCTGGCGATCCTCATCTCGAATCTGCTGTCGATGGTCGTCTCGATCACGGTGACTCCGTGCGCATGCGCGTACTTGCTGAAGGCACCCAAGCCGTCCACGGCAACTGCGCCAACGCGCGCGAACGCAGGCGAGCGATTCGCTACTTGGATCTCGCGCTGGGTCTTTCGCGTGTCGCGGCGTCGCCTCGCCAGCGTCGCATTCGTTCTAGCGATGATGGCAGCGTCCGCGATCGGCAGTTACTTCTTGATGCCGCCGTCGGATTACCTACCGAAGGGCAACCGCAATCTCGTCTTCGGACTCATTCTGCCGCCGCCCGGCACATCGAGCGCGATGCAAGAAGAGATCGCACTGCGCGTCGAGAAGACAGTCGAGCCCTACTGGGATCGCAACCTTCCGGCACTGGGCACGCCAGAGCGCGCGCTCGCAGAGAGTGCGCTCCCATCTGTGCCAGTGTCTCCATGGATGCAGTTCAAGTATGGACCGCAAGTGCAACCCGCGCCGCTCGAAAACTATTTCGTCGTTGGGTTTGGCTCGATGATGTTTCACGGCGGGATCGCCAGCGAGAACGCGCGCGCGAGTTTCAACGAGCACCTCCTCGGGCACGCGACGCGGCCGGACATTCTTCCTGGCACGATGGCATTCGCATTTCAAGTGCCGCTCTTTCGAACAAGCGGATCGTCGGGCACCGCAGTCGCAGTCGACTTGCGCGGCGACGACCTTGAGCAAGTGAAAGTTGCCGCCGGTGCAATGATGGAGCGCTTCACGGGGAAGTTCGGGCCGATGAGCGTGCAGCCTGATCCCTCGAACTTTGCGACTCCGGGCATGGAGGTTCGCATCAAGCCCGACCAGCGAACGCTTTCCGACGCTGGGCTTTCTCCCGCAGACTTGTCTCTTTCAGTCGAGGCGGCTGGCGACGGCGCACTCATCGACGAGTACAAGGCGGGAGGTGACACGATCGACCTCGTGGTCATCGACCGCGATGCAGCGCTTGCCGGCGAGTCACGCAAGTCAAGCGATGTTGACCTGCTGGCCGATGTGCCGATCGCGCTGCCGAGCGGACAGCTTGCGTCGCTCGGGCAACTTGCGCACCTTGAACGAGGGAGTGCCCCAACACAAATCAATCATGTCGACCGGCAGCGATCCGTACGGTTGCAGATCACTCCGCCTCCGATGATGGCGCTTGAAGATGCGGTCGTGCAGATCAAGACGGAACTCGACGCTGCGCGCGGCGATGGTTCGATCCCCGCAGGCGTGATGAGCGAAGTTTCGGGAACAGCAAGCGCGCTCGCCGCGGTGCGCGCCGAACTCGTCGGCGACGGGACGTCAGTCGGATTCATCACCAGCACGGTTTTTATGGCACTACTCGTGTGCTATCTCGTGATGGCGGTGCTCTTTCAGAGTTTCAAGTTGCCGTTCGTGATCATGTTCAGTGTGCCGCTCGCGTCGGTCGGCGGATTCGCTGCGTTGTTCATTGTGTTCATGATCAGCGTGACGAGCCCGACGCTGCCGATGCAATCGCTCGATGTGCTCACGATGCTCGGGTTCGTGATCCTCATCGGCATCGTTGTGAACAATGCGATCCTGCTGGTGCACCAGACGCTGAACTTTCAGCGCGGCACTGCAGACGAAACTCCATCCGACGCATCATTCAAAGGACTTCCAGGAGCGCCACAAGTGACAGCAGGGGGCAAGCTGCCGCTGAGAGCAGCGATCGCAGAGAGCGTGCGCACACGCGTGCGGCCGATTCTCATGAGCGCGCTCACAAGTGTTGCAGGATTGCTTCCGCTGATCTTTGCCCCAGGCGCAGGCAGCGAGCTATATAGAGGTCTCGCTGCGGTGATGGGCGGCGGCCTCTTGGTGTCGACCATCTTCACGATCGTCGTCGTCCCCCTGGTGATGGCGGTGGTTGTGAGGGAGAAGGCGGTGCGCTTGAACTCGCCGACCTCCTGAATCGGGCTGCGCTGGCAAATCGCCGACCCTTGCACGCCGCAATCGCTGGTTATAAGACAGTGTCCGCGCCGCGCTCCAACCAAAACCCGCTGCAATTCCCGACAAGACCATCAGGATTTGTCGCCCTCAAATTTCTCAAATATGACGCCTCTTGTTTGATCTGCGCGTCCGCTGTGGCAGAATGCCACATCGCTGTGTCATTTGTGTTGCCTCGCGGAGATCGACTCTTGAAACGGCCTGAGGCGTCCCCTCGTTTGAGCAGAGTCATCGAAGTGCTGCCGCGTCCGCGGCGAGCCCCGGCTTTCTCACATCTTCTACTGATCGCTGGCTGCGCGACCGTCGCTATAAGCGAGCCATCCTCGGCTGCACCTCGACTTCCCAGGGGGCTTCCGTACGGGTACGGCGCGGTCGTGGCGTGGGGCGAGAGCACGAGCGTTCCGTCGACAGTTGGGCCATGCACAGCGATCGCTGCGAACTACCACACGGTTGTGCTCAAGTTTGGCGGCACAGTCGCGGCGTGGGGCGAGAGTGGCGCCGGCCAGTGCAACGTTCCTTCAGACCTTGGTCCATGCACTGCAATTGCGGCTGGCGCTGGCCACACGGTCGTGGTCAAGTCCAATGGTTCTGTCGCGGCGTGGGGCAGCCACTGGTCCGGCCAGCTCGCTGTTCCGTCAGATCTTGGATCATGCACCGCAGTCGCCGCAGGAGAGGGCCACACGGTCGCACTCAAGGTGAACACCACGGTTGCTGCTTGGGGCGCCAACGGTTCCGGCCAGTGCAATGTCCCGTCATTGCTTGGAGCATGCACGGCAATCGCGGCGGGAAGAACCCACACGATCGCGCTCAAGATGAACGGCACGGTTGCTGCTTGGGGCGGAAACTCCCACGGCGGCGAGTCCACTGTCCCGTCCTGGCTTAGCACGTGCACTGCGATTGCGGCTGGCGATTACCACACGGTCGTGGTCAAGTCCGATCGCACAGTTGCTGCGTGGGGCGAGAACGGCGCCGGCCAGTGCGATGTTCCGTCAGGGCTTGGAGGATGCACTGCAGTCGCGGCGGGTGCTTTCCATACCGTCGCGCTCAAGTCCGATGGCACCGTTGCGGCGTGGGGAAGCAACTCCTACGGTCAGCGCACGATCCCGTCGGGGCTAGGATTTTGCACTGCAATCGCGGCAGGGTCCGCCACCACATTCGCGCTCATTGAGATGGACAGCGATGCGGATGGAATTCCTGACCAGCAGGATCCCGATGACGACAACGATGGAGTTGCTGACTCGGCAGACGCATTCCCGGTGGATGCTGCTGAATCAGTCGACACTGACAACGATGGGATAGGTAACAACGCAGATACCGATGATGACAATGACGGAGTCGCCGATAGCAGCGACGCCTTCCCGCTCAACGCCGCTGAATCGGTGGACACAGATGGCGATGGAATTGGCAACAACGCAGACACAGATGATGACGGCGACGGCACGCCAGACGGTTCAGACGGCTGCCCGCTCAATGCGGCGAAGTTGAGTCCTGGTACCTGCGGATGTGACCTCCCCGACTCGGACACCAATGGCAATGGCGTGATTGATTGTGTTGAGTTGGTTCCGGGAGCGATCGAAGCGTGGGGATACAACAACTACGGCCAGCGCACGATCCCCGCGGGGCTGGGATATTGCACTGCGATCGCGGGGGGTGACTTCCACACGGTTGTGATTCAAGCGGACGGCACGGTTGCCGCGTGGGGCTCGAACGCCGATGGCCAGCGCACGATCCCCGCGGGGCTTGGATCATGCAAAGCGATCGCCGCAGGAAACTTCCACTCGGTCGCGCTGAAATCGAGCGGCGTGATCGTCGCATGGGGCTCGAACGCCGCTGGCCAGTGCGCGATCCCCGCGGATCTTGGAACTTGCAAGGCGATCGCGGCGGGCGGCTCCCACACGGTCGCGATCAAGTCCGGCGGCATGGTCGCGGCGTGGGGCTCGAACGCCTTCGGCCAGAGCTTGGTTTCTCCAGGGCTTGGTACTTGCACCGCCATTGCGGCTGGCGGAAACCACACGGCCGTGGTCAAGTCCAGCGGCACAATCGCCGTGTGGGGCAACAACGACTACCAACAGTGCACGACTCCGACGACCGTAGCGACTTGCACGGCAATTGCGGCTGCCGCGTTCCACACTGTTGTGATCAAGTCCGACGGCACTGTCGCGGCGTGGGGATGGAACTACAACGGTCAGTGCAGCATCCCGCCGGATCTTGGGACATGCACCTCAGTCGAGGCGGGGTATTACCACACTGTCGCATTGAAGTCCAACGGCACTGTCGCGGCGTGGGGCTACAACGGCTCCGGCCAGTGCAGCATCCCCTCGGATCTTGGGACTTGCAAGGCGATCGCGGCGGGGCACTCCCACACGATCGCGATCAAGGAGAGCGACACGGATGGCGATGGAACGATTGACCGTTACGACGCCGATGATGACAACGACGGAGTCACTGACTTTGTGGACCGATTCCCGCTGAACGCAGCCGAGTCCGTCGACAGCGACGGCGATGGCATCGGCAACAACGCAGACACAGATGATGACAATGACGGAGTCGTTGATGGCAACGACGCGTTTCCGCTGAACGCAGCCGAGTCCGTCGACACTGACGGCGACGGCACTGGCAACAACGCAGACACCGACGATGACAATGACGGCACGCCAGACGATTCAGACGGCTGCCCGTTCGATCCCGCGAAGTCGAGTCCTGGCTACTGCGGTTGCGGCACCCCAGATTCCGACTCGAATGGCGATGGCGTGCGTGATTGTGTTGAGTTGGTTCCGGGAACGGTGGTGGCGTGGGGTGACAACTCGGGCGGTCAGCGCACCATCCCATCTGGGCTTGGACCCTGCGATGCGATTGCCGGCGGAGGATCCCACACGGTCGCGCTCAAGGCCGATGGCACCATCGCCGCGTGGGGCTCGAACGCCTCTGGCCAGTGCGCGATCCCCTCGGATCTTGGAACTTGCAAGGCGATCGCGGCGGGCTCGGCCCACACTGTCGCATTGAAGTCCAACGGCACAATCGCCGCGTGGGGAAATGACTACTACGGCCAGTGCAGCACCATTCCGTCGGGGCTTGGAACTTTCAAGGCGATCGCGGCGGGGCCGAATCACACTGTCGCATTGAAGTCCAACGGCACAGTCGCGGCGTGGGGAGCGGACTTCTCCGGCCAGTCCACGATCCCGTCGGGGCTTGGACCATGCAGTGCAATCGAAGCGGGTAATGCCCAAACTACAGTGGTCAAGTCGGACGGCACAGTCGCCGCGTGGGGAGATAACTCCTACGGCCAGTGCACGATCCCGTCGACGCTCGGTGCATGCACCGCGATCTCGGGTGGCTGGAACCACACGGTGGCGCTCAAGTTGGGCGGCACTGTTGCGGCGTGGGGTGACAACGGCAACGGCCAGTGCGCGGTCCCGGCGGAACTCGGTGCATGCACCGCGATCTCGGGTGGCTGGCGCCACACGGTCGCGCTCAAGGTGGACGGCACCGTTGCGGCGTGGGGCCGCGATGACAACGGTCAGTGCACCATCCCCTCGGATCTTGGAACTTGCACGGCGATCGCGGCGGGGTACGCCCACACGATCGCGATCATTGAGAGCGACACGGACGACGATGGAACGCTTGACCGCTACGACGCTGATGATGACAACGACGGAGTCGGTGACGCGATCGACGCCTTCCCGTTCAACGCCGCTGAATCGGTGGACACTGATGGCGATGGCGTTGGCAACAACGCAGACACCGACGATGACAATGACGGAGTCGCTGACTCGGCCGATGCGTTCCCGCTGGACGCATCCGAGTCCGTCGACACTGACGGCGACGACATTGGCAATAACGCAGACACCGATGATGACAATGACGGCGTCGCTGACGGATCAGATTGGGCTCCGCTGAACCCGGCCGAGTGGGCTGACACCGACGGCGACGGCACCGGCAACAACGCGGATGCCGACGACGACAACGACGGCACTCCCGACACTTCAGACGGCTGTCCGCTCGACCCTGCGAAGTTGGCACCTGGCGCTTGTGGATGCGGCACCCCCGACACCGACAGCAACAACGACGGCACGGTCGACTGCGTTGAGTTGGTCCCAGGTCGGGTCGTCGCATTCGGCAACCCCGCTTCGGGTCAATGCACCATCCCGGTGGGGCTAGAACCGTGCGCCGCGATTGCGGGGGGCGTCTTCCACACGATCGCCGTGAAACACGACGGGCTCGTCGCGGCCTGGGGCTACAACACCGCCGGCCAGTGCAACCCCCCACCTGAGGTTGGAACTTGCAAGGCGATCGCGGGAGGCTACCTGCACACCGTGGCGATCAAGACCAACGGCACGGTTGCCGCGTGGGGCTCGAACGCCGATGGCCAGTGCACGATCCCCGCGGGACTTGGATCATGCACCGCAGTCGCCGCGGGAGAGTCCCACACGGTTGCGCTGAAATCGAGCGGCGAGATCGCCGCATGGGGCGACAACGCTTACGGACAGTGCACCCTCCCACCTGGGCTTGGAACGTGCACCGCGATCGCGGCGGGGTACGCCCACACAGCCGCGATCAAGTCCGGCGGCACAGTTGCCGCGTGGGGCTTGAACAATGTCGGTCAGTGGAACATCCCTTCAGGGCTCGGACCTTGCACGGCAATTGCCGCCGGCTACACACACACGGTCGCGATCAAGTCCGGCGGCACCGTCGCGGCGTGGGGCAACAACGCCTCCGGACAGTGCACGATCCCGTCGGATCTGGGGACCTGCACTGCGATCGCGGCTGGGCACGACCACACGGTCGCGCTCAAGTCGAACGGAGCGGTCGCGGCATGGGGCGGAAATGGTTACGGTCAGCGCACCGTCCCGCCGGATCTTGGGACATGCACGGCAATCGCGGCGGGTGACTACCACACTATTCTTCTGGTGGAGGCTGATACCGATTCCGACGGGATTCTCGACCGCCACGACCCCGACGACGACGACGACGGAGTTGGTGACGCGAGCGACGCATTCCCGTTCAACGCCGCCGAGTCGGTTGACACTGATGGCGACGGCATCGGCAACAACGCAGACACAGACGATGACAACGACGGAGTCGCTGACTCTGAGGACGCGCTCCCGCTGAATGCAGCCGAGTCCGTCGACACCGACGGCGACGGCACCGGCAACAACGCAGACCCAGACGACGACAACGACGGGGTTGTCGACGGTTCAGACGGCTGTCCGCTCGATCCCGCGAAGTCGAGTCCTGGCCACTGCGGTTGCGGTACCCCCGATTCCGACTCGAATGGCGATGGCAGGCTGGACTGCGATGACACAGTTCCCGGAACGGTCGTGGCGTGGGGTGACAACGCCAGCGGTGAAACCAACGTCCCGTCGGGGCTTGGATTATCCACTGCAATCGCTGGCGGCTTTGGCCATACTGTCACAGTCAAACTAAACGGGCTTGTCGCAGCGTGGGGATGGAACGCCAACGGTCAGTGCAACGTCCCAGCGGGGCTGGGAGGGTGCGAAGTGGTTGCGGGAGGCGGATACCACACTGTTGCGCTCAAATCAGACGGCACGGTCGCGGCGTGGGGTGCCAATTGGTCCGGGCAGTGCACGATCCCGTCGGGTCTCGGAACTTGCAAGGCAGTCGCTGCGGGCATGAACCACACAGTTGCGCTCAAGGTTGTAGGTGAGGTTGTGGCGTGGGGTGAGAACGGCAACGGCGAGTGCACCATTCCGTCGGATCTTGGGTGGTGCACGGCAATCGCAACTCGCCGCGTACACACAGTCGCACTCAAGGTCAACGGCACGGTTGCTGCGTGGGGATTGAACAATGTCGGTCAGTGCAACATCCCTTCAGGGCTCGGACCTTGCACGGCAATTGCCGTCGGCGGATACCACACGGTCGCACTCAAGGCCGATGGCACGATCGCCGCGTGGGGCTCGAATAGTGTCGGGCAGTGCACGATGCCCGTGGGGCTTGGAACTTGCACGGCGATCGCGGCCGGGCACGGCCACACGGTCGCGATCAAGTCCGGCGGCACCGTCGTGGCGTGGGGTGACAACGGCAACGGTCAGTGCACGATCCCGTCGGGGCTGGGGACCGTCAGTGCGATCGCGGCGGGCAACAATCACACGATCGCGATCAAGGACATCGATAGTGACGGCGACGGGACGCTCGATTACTACGACTCGGACGATGACAACGACGGAGTCGCTGACTCTGTGGACGCGTTCCCGCTGAACCCCGCTGAGTCGGCTGACACCGACGGCGACGGCACGGGCAACAACGCAGACACAGACGATGACAACGACGGCACGCCAGATAGTTCAGACGGCTGCCCGCTCGATCCTGCCAAGTCGGCACCTGGCTACTGCGGTTGCGGTTCCCCCGATTCCGACTCGAATGGCGATGGCAGGCTGGACTGCGATGACACAGTTCCCGGAACGGTCGTGGCGTGGGGTGACAACGCCAGCGGTGAAACCAACGTCCCGTCGGGGCTTGGATTATCCACTGCAATCGCTGGCGGCTTTGGCCATACTGTCACAGTCAAACTAAACGGGCTTGTCGCAGCGTGGGGATGGAACGCCAACGGTCAGTGCAACGTCCCAGCGGGGCTGGGAGGGTGCGAAGTGGTTGCGGGAGGCGGATACCACACTGTTGCGCTCAAATCAGACGGCACGGTCGCGGCGTGGGGTGCCAATTGGTCCGGGCAGTGCACGATCCCGTCGGGTCTCGGAACTTGCAAGGCAGTCGCTGCGGGCATGAACCACACAGTTGCGCTCAAGGTTGTAGGTGAGGTTGTGGCGTGGGGTGAGAACGGCAACGGCGAGTGCACCATTCCGTCGGATCTTGGGTGGTGCACGGCAATCGCAACTCGCCGCGTACACACAGTCGCACTCAAGGTCAACGGCACGGTTGCTGCGTGGGGATTGAACAATGTCGGTCAGTGCAACATCCCTTCAGGGCTCGGACCTTGCACGGCAATTGCCGTCGGCGGATACCACACGGTCGCACTCAAGGCCGATGGCACGATCGCCGCGTGGGGCTCGAATAGTGTCGGGCAGTGCACGATGCCCGTGGGGCTTGGAACTTGCACGGCGGTCGCGGCGGGGCACGCCCACACTGTCGCGATCAAGTCCGGCGGCACCGTCGCGGCGTGGGGTGACAACGGCAACACTCAGTGCACAATCCCGCCAGGGCTGGGAATCTGCAGTGCCATCGCGGCCGGCAACACTCACACGATCGCGATCAAGGAGATCGACACGGATGGCGATGGAACGCTCGACCGCTACGACGCCGATGATGACAACGACGGAGTCGGTGACGCGATCGACGACTTCCCGTTCAACCCCGCTGAATCGGCTGACACCGACGGCGACGGCACGGGCAACAACGCAGACACCGATGATGACAATGACGGAGTTGCCGATGGCAGCGACGCGTTCCCGCTGAACGCCGCCGAGTCCGTCGACACTGACGGCGACGGCATTGGCAATAACGCAGACACCGATGATGACAATGACGGAGTTGCTGACGGATTAGATTGGGCTCCGCTGAACCCCGCTGAGTCGGCTGATACCGATGGTGACGGCATCGGCAACAATGCAGACACCGATGATGACAATGACGGTGTGGCAGACGTTAGCGACGCGTTCCCGCTGAACCCAAGCGAGTCCGTCGATACCGACGGCGACGGCACTGGCAATAACGCGGATGCAGATGATGACAATGACGGAGTTGCTGACTCTGTGGACGCGTTCCCGCTGGATGGCAGCGAATCTGTCGACGCCGATGGCGACGGCACTGGCGACAACGCTGACCTGGACGACGACAACGACGGCACACCAGATAGTTCAGACGGCTGCCCATTCAACTCTGCGAAATCGGCTCCTGGGTACTGTGGATGTGACTTCCCCGAAACGGACACCAATGGCGATGGCGTGACGGATTGTGTTGAGTCGGTTCCGGGAACGGTCGAGGCGTGGGGTGACAATATGTACGGGCAGCGCACGATCCCGTCGAGTCTCCCAACTTGCACTGCGATCGCGGCGGGGTACGCCCACACAGTCGCGATCAAGTCCGACGGCATGGTTGCTGCGTGGGGTGACGATACGTACGGCCAGTGCACGATCCCGTCGGGGCTGGGAATGTGCGACGTGGTTGCGTGTGGTGGGTACCACTCCGTGGCGATCACGACGAGCGGGGCGGGCGATGAGATCGGCGCGGACGACGCCGGACAGTGCAGCAACATCCCCTCAGGGCTCGGACCCTGCACGACAATTGCCGCAGGCGTACTCCACACAGTCGCACTCAAGGCCGACGGCACGGTTGCTGCGTGGGGTGACGATACGTACGGTCAGTGCACGATCCCGTCGGGGCTGGGAATGTGCGACGTGGTTGCGTGTGGTGGGTACCACTCCGTGGCGATCAAGACCAACGGCACGGTCGCGGCGTGGGGTGCCAATTGGTCCGGGCAGCGCACGATTCCGTCGGGGCTTGGCGCTTGCACGGCAGTCGCTGCGGGCACGGAGCACACAGTTGCGCTCAAGGCTGGAGGTGAGGTTGCTGTCTGGGGCGACAACTCCTACGGTCAGTCCACCATCCCCTCAGGGCTTGGTACCTGCACCGCAATTGCTGGCGGCGGGAACCACACGGTCGCGCTCAAGGTCGACGGCACGGTTGCTGCGTGGGGGAACAACTCCCATGGTCAGTGCGCGATTCCGGTGGGACTTGGGACATGCTCTGCAATCGCGGCGGGGTACTCACACACGATCGCGATCATTGAGAACGACACGGATGACGATGGAACGCTTGACCGATACGACGCTGATGATGACAACGACGGAGTAGGTGACGCGGCGGATGACCTCCCGCTGGACCCAAGCGAGTCCGTCGATACCGACAACGATGGCATCGGCAACAACGCAGATACCGATGATGACAATGACGGAGTAACTGATGGCAGCGACGCATTCCCGCTGAACGCAAGTGAGTCCGTCGACAGCGACAGCGACGGCACTGGCAACAACGCAGACACAGACGACGACAACGACGGCACGCCAGACATTTCAGACGGCTGTCCGATCGATCCCGCGAAGGCGGCACCTGGTCAGTGTGGTTGCGGCAATCCGGACACCGACACCGATGCGGACGGCACTGCAGACTGCGTGGATGGTTGCCCGACCGACGCAAACAAGACGGCGCCAGGGCAGTGCGGTTGCGGTGTGGCTGATACCGACACCGACGGTGATGCAACCGCCAACTGCAATGACGCAGACGACGACAACGACGGTGTTGATGACGCGTCCGATGCATTCCCGCTGAACGCCGCCGAGTCGGTCGACACTGACGGCGACGGCACGGGCAACAACGCAGACACCGATGATGACGGCGACGGAGTTGCAGATGCGAGCGACGCGTTCCCACTCGACGCATCCGAATCCGTCGACAGTGACAACGACGGCACGGGCAACAACGCTGACACCGACGATGACAACGACGGCGTGATCGACACCGCCGACGGCTGTCCGTTCGATCCTGCGAAGGCTGCACCTGGTCAGTGTGGTTGCGGCAATCCAGACACCGACACCGATGCGGACGGCACTGCAGACTGCGTGGATGGTTGCCCGACCGACGCAAACAAGACGGCGCCAGGGCAGTGCGGTTGCGGTGTGGCTGATACCGACACCGACGGTGATGCAACCGCCAACTGCAATGACGCAGACGACGACAACGACGGTGTTGATGACGCGTCCGATGCATTCCCGCTGAACGCCGCCGAGTCGGTCGACACTGACGGCGACGGCACGGGCAACAACGCAGACACCGATGATGACGGCGACGGAGTTGCAGATGCGAGCGACGCGTTCCCACTCGACGCATCCGAATCCGTCGACAGTGACAACGACGGCACGGGCAACAACGCTGACACCGACGATGACAACGACGGCGTGATCGACACCGCCGACGGCTGTCCGTTCGATCCTGCGAAGGCTGCACCTGGTCAGTGTGGTTGCGGCAATCCAGACACCGACACCGATGCGGACGGCACTGCAGACTGCGTCGACAATTGCGACCTGCCGAATCCGACGCAAGTTGACTGCAACAACAACGGTGTTGGCGACGTGTGCGAGAGTGTGCAGATGACGCACCGCGAGTCTGGCATTCTCGGTCCAATCGGCGGGGGGGCACCTGTGCTCTGGACACTCACCGACACGCCCGTCGCAACTGCTGACGTCACTCTCCGCGGCATCGCCTTCGGCGATTTCGACGGTCCAACCGAATCGCTGACGGTCAGGTTCGACACTGGCTACTCGCAAGTCGTCCTTGCCGACACTGGCTCCAACACGCAGTGCACAGAGCGCGAGTTCTCAATGGTTGTGTCGGCCGCCGTGTTCAACGCCGCTCGAACTCCAGAGGGCTCCATCGCAGTTCACTTCGAGGCATCGCTTGATGTCGACGCGCTTGAGTGCTCCGGCGGCACCTCGATCGATGCGACGCTGTCGTATCTCACAAACTCCGCCGCCGACTGCAACTCCAACGGTCTACTCGACGCGTGCGAAATCGCCGACGGGACCACCCCCGACGCCGATGCGAATGGCATCCCAGATGAATGCGAGACTCCGATCAACGAGTGCCCTGCAGATCTCAATGGCAGCAATAACGTCGACAGTACAGATCTCGCCATGCTCCTTGGCGGATGGGGCCCAGACGCACCAGCCGCACTTGACATCGATGGTGACGGCGAAGTCAACGCGCAGGACCTTGCGATCCTCCTTGGGTTGTGGGGTGCGTGTCCTGGTGACTGACGCTCCCTCATCCCCGCGCTATTGTGTTCGCCATGCTCGACGCGGAATACAAGCGCATTGTGCTCAGCCAATTCGATGCAGCCTTCGTGATGCTGGAAGAGTGCATTCGCAAGTGCCCAGCCGCGAAGTGGCGAAGCAAGGTCGGCAACTGGAAGTTCTGGCACGTTGCTTATCACGCGATCTACGGCGTCGACGGCTACACCGTGCGCAAGACTTCTGACTGGAAGCCGCATCCGAAGTTTCAGCCAGGCGGCGAAGCAGATGTGATGAACGAGTATCCGACGCAGGAGATTTCAAAGCGCGTGATGCTTGAGTATCTCGTGCACTGCCGCAAGAAGTTGCACGCGTCGGTCAAGCGCGAGACTGCAGCTTCGCTGCGACGCGACGCAGGCTTCCCGTGGCTCCACTTCACACGCGCGGAACTACTCGTCTACAACCTGCGTCACTTCCAGCACCACATCGGTCCGCTGGGAGCGCTGCTGCGCCGCGCCAAAGTGAAGACGAAGTGGCGCCGCGACGCGAAGGAGTGAGTGTTGGGTGCGTGGACCGGGGCATTGCGGCGACCGCGCGCGTCTGTTTGTCTTTGTAGTATTGGCGCATGCCATCCAGGGGAAAACGCCAGTTCTGCACGCCCCATCTGGTCGATCAGGCCACGGCAACAACCACGAAGTTGGAGCGTCTCCCGCTCGCCAAGCATCCCGCTTCGGAGACTCAGCTCAAAGACGAAAACTGGTTCCAAGACCTCATATTCAAGAACCCAACTCTGATTCCCATCGACGATCTCGAACAGGGCTTCGGGCCGTTGATCCCAGTGGTGCGTGAATTGCAGACTGGTCGCGGACCGGTGGACGTGGTGTACATCAACGAGCAGGGGTGTATCACCCTCGTTGAGACGAAGTTGTCCCGCAATCCCGAGGCGCGACGCGAGGTCGTCGCGCAGATTCTCGATTATGCAGCGTCAATGTCGGGCTGGACCTATCAGGACTTGTGTAGTGCTGTCCGCGCAAAGCTTCGGTCCGACACTGGGGCAGCGCGGACCATCGAGATGCAGGACAAGAGTGACGCGGACCCGCTCCAGCGGCTGGTACGCGACCACCCCGACTTCGACGAATCGCTCTTTGACGAAGCGCGTTTCGTCGATGCCGTGAGCCGCAACTTGGCGCGCGGTCGCTTCTTGCTCCTCATCGTGGGAGACGGCATCCAGCCGAGCGTCGAGCAACTCGTCGAAACACTCGCTAAGACGCCACACCTCGGATTCTCACTCGCGCTCTTAGAACTCGCGCTCTTCAAGTCGGGCGAATCTGAGGGCAGCTTCTTCGTTCAGCCCCGAGTACTGACACGCACTAGGGAGGTCGTGCGCGCCGTCGTAGAACTGCGCGCCCCATTGACTCCTGCCGATGTGAAAATCTCGCCGCCCGAAGTGATCAACGGAGCGATGGGCGGGGCACGTCGGGGGCTCACTATGGAAACGCTGCTCGAATCGATCGGCGCAACTCTCGGCAAGCCCACGCTCGATCAGTTCCGCGCATTTCTATGCGAGTGCGAGAAACTCGGCATTGAGCCCGAGGGTCGCGCTACCAGCATCACGCTCTGCTGGTACGAGCCGAACATCGAACTTCCAATCTCGCTTGCTTCCGTCTATGCAGACGGCGGCGTGGTGAACATGCAGTTCGTGTTGCACCACTACCGCAGGAGCGGCTTGGACCAGATGATTGGCCTGAAGTACCTAAAAGCCATCGCCGCGCTCGTGCCTGGCGCAAGGGTCGAAGAAGGGGAAGGCAAGGCGTCGAAGATGCGCATTTTCGTCGGCCCCCGCCAAATCACCCTTGCCGACCTCATGCCCCAATCCGCTGGCTGGATAGAGGCGCTGCGGAATGTGATTCAGGCGACCGAAGCGGCGGCTGCGACCTCCGCACCGTAAACGATCGATCAACTGCTCGCAACCCCCGTAAACAGGGGGGTGCTTTCAACCTCGCGCGGCGCCGCCGGCGCGAACCATCGTGAGTCATCGCGAAATCCCGCCGGCGAGCCGTCCCAATCGACTGAGCACAGGCGAACCACAATCGAGCGTAATAACGAATACCGTATCCAGACCTACGAAATAGACCCCACTCGGAGACAACAATGCACAAGAAGCACTGGTGGAAGGTGATGCTGCTGATCTTGGCCGCGAGCGCGACGGGGCTCATTGCTATCGGAGTCGGAACCTATCGACAGGCGCCGCCGATCGCAGACTTCCGCGACGAAAGTGGAGGAATGATCGTCTCGCGAGAGTCGATCCTGCGCGGGCAGCGCATTTTCCATGAACGATCACTGATGCACTACGGGACGATGTTTGGTGATGGCGCGATGCGCGGCCCCGACTTCACGGCCGCGGCGCTGCACGCATGGGCAGTCGGCATGATCGATCGCACGGCTGGCGCTGAGGCAAGCGAGACCGAGCGCGAAACCATCGCAGTGCAGGTCCGACGCGCGCTGAAAGAGAATCGCTACGACTCGGCGACAAACGTCGTCACCCTCTCGCAAGAGCAGGCAGCCGGCACGGGTGACGTGCGCAGACACTTCGCATCGATCTTCCTCGGATCGGGTATCGGTGCGTTTCGGCCGGCCGCGTACTTCACTTCGGAGCAGGATGTCGACGATCTCTCCGCCTTTTTCCTGTGGGGTGCTTGGGTGTGTGCCGCAGAGCGTCCTGGATCGGACTGCAGTTACACGAACAACTGGCCTTTCGATCCGCTCGCCGGCAATACTCCGACCGCCGACGTCATGATCTGGAGCGTCGTTGGTTCTCTGGCGTTATTCGTTGTTCTCGGGCTGGTCCTCTATCTCTACGGGCGACTCGATACCGCTGCAGCAGCAGCTCCGGGACCTCGCGGCGAAGGTGCGACCGCAGATCAAGTGATCCGGTTCGAACCAAGCCCGATGCAGCGGGCAACGTACAAATTTTTCGCGGTGGCAGCCGTGCTCTTTCTGCTGCAAGTCACCGCGGGGATCCTCACGGTCCATGACTTTGTGGGGTTCACGAGGTTCTTCGGAGTGGACATCTCGCAGTGGTTGCCAATCACCATCGTGCGGGCATGGCACACGCAGCTCTCGGTGCTGTGGATCATGGCGTGCTGGATCGCGGCGAGCCTCTTCATCCTTCCCGTCATTGCACCAGCACAGCCGCCACGTCAACTCGCGTGGGTCAATGTGCTCTTCTGGATGCTCGTCGTGCTCGTCGGCGGCTCGTTCGTGGGAATCTTCCTTGGGCCGCACGGACTTGCAGGCGCCTGGTGGCGCTGGGTCGGAACGCAAGGGTGGGAGTTCATGGAAATGGGGCGACTCTGGCAGTGGACGCTCTACGCCGCATTTGTAGTGTGGGGATACATCTTGGTGCGCGGAGTGCGCACGGTGCTTGCGGGGCGCGATCCATGGTCGCTTCCGCACTGGCTCGTCTACACGGTGACCGGTGTCATCCTGCTCTTCGCAAGCAGTTTCGTCGCAGGTGAGGATGAGAACTTCACCATCGCCGACTTCTGGCGGTGGATGGTGGTGCACATGTGGGTCGAGGCGTTCTTCGAACTCCTCACGACGATTCTGGTCGCGTACTTCCTGCGCATCATGGGATTCGTCACCGAGCAGGTTGCGACGCGCGTCGTGTACATCGCGGCGATCCTCTTTCTTGGATCGGGGCTGCTTGGAATCAGTCACAATTTCTACTGGAACGCCAAGTCGATCGAGACGATCGCGCTTGGCGCCGTCTTCTCGTCGCTGCAGGTGGTCCCGCTGATCCTGCTCACCGTTGAAGCATGGAAGTTTCGTCAGATTCCGAAGCGGCACGGGCGCATGAACGGGCGTCCCTACGTGCTCGGCGAGGCGTTCCTCTTTCTCGTCGGCGTCAACTTCTGGAACTTCATGGGTGCGGGAGTCTTTGGATTCATCATCAATCTCCCTGCGGTCAACTATTACGAGCACGGCACATACCTGACCGTCAATCACGGGCACGCCGCGTTGATGGGCGTGTATGGAAACCTCTCCATCGCAGCGATGCTCTTCGTCGGTCGCTTCCTCATCCCTGATGGTCGGTGGAACGGCCGCCTGCTTCAGATTTCGTTCTGGAGCCTCAACGTCGGGCTCTCGCTGATGGTGCTTCTGGATCTCTTCCCAGCAGGAATCCACCAACTCGCCGATGCAATGAAGCACGGACTCTGGCATGCGCGCAGCCCAGAGTTCCTGCAGTCGGATTTCTTCCAGACGCTGACTTGGTTGCGAATAGTGGGCGGTTCGCTCTTTGTCGTGGGAGGCGTCGTGCCGCTGGTTTGGTTCATGGTGAGTCGCTGGACCAGCATCAAGCCGAGTTTCCTTGGACGCCCCGACGATGATGCTGCCGCCTCACAGGGAATGCCTTTTTTTTAGAGCAAACGTCGCGCCAAAGCCCGGGTTGCCCGAGATTTCCGCAAATGGCAAGCTCCGCTTGACAGAGGGTGCTTGCGGAGTAGTAGTTCTTCTGTAGGGTTACGAAACGGGATCGGGTTGCGCCGGCGCGGCGCTTGCGAGTCAGGAAGAGGAATCCAACTTGAACCGTAAATCGAAACACTCATTCGTTGTCGTCGCGCTGGGAGTTTTCTTTCTCGCAGGGTCACCCGCAACCGCTGACTGGAGTTGGTCGACCTCTGGCCAGGTCGTTGCCAACGCGTACACCTCTTGGGAAAACAGCGAAGTGACCAACTTGTCAAATTGGACCGGCGCGAGTGCGCATGCGACTCCTGACGGTGGGGGCATCTCATCCGCAGATGCCCACGCAACGATTGCGATCGATTACACGTCGTCCGCGTTCTTCAAGGTTGATTTCTCAACCTCTGGCGGCGCGGGTTCTGCATTCAACACTGCGGTGGCCGAGGCTTCTGCGCGTCAGTTCTTCACGCTTTCAACCGACCAGTCGGTCATGCTCAACTTTGTCCTCTCTGGATCGAGTTCGGGTCCGAGCCAACAGGGGCAAGGCACCGCGGGCTGGTACGCGAAAGTCGACGGCAACGTCTACTCCACATCGGGCCCGGGCGGCCACTTGATATCGCTCGCGTCTGGGACCCATGTCGTCGAACTCCTCGCAGCGATTGACATCTATGGTGGAAGTTTTCCAAACTGGGCAAGCGCGGGTCTTCACGCCGAACTTGGCGTGACGGCTGTCCCCGCACCGGGAGCCCTCGTGGTCGCCAGCGCCCTCGCCGTTTGCGGCGCGCGTCGGCGGCGCAGGTAAGATGAGGTCGTAGAGCACGGCGCGAATGGTTCGCTGGTCGGCGCAGAACTTGGCGAAGTCGAGTCCGCTAACGAACCCAGCGATGCGTTTGCGCGCATCGCGCATGTCCTGTAGGCGCTGGTTCTCGCTACGCGGCATAGCGGAGATCACGCAGAATCGCCGCGCGGTCATCATCGCGAAGACCGCTCGGAGTTGTCACATCAACGGGCAGTCCAAACACCGCTTCGAGATGCTGCTTCACTGCGACGAGATCAAGCAGGTCGCGATGGGGGGCGAATTCCACAAGCAGGTCGATGTCAGAATCAATGCGCCCAGTTCCGCGTGCCCGCGACCCGAAGATGCCGACTCGCGCTACACCCATTCGCTGAAGCGTGGGCATTTCTGCGCGAATCGCACCAAGGAGCGCGTCAACGTTGGCGCCGGCGAATGGACTCATGGCTTGGATCATACCGCCGCCTTTCACCATCCCACATGTGGTGGGGTCGCCGCAGCGCGGGGGTCCGCCACGAAGCGCCGACCAGAGTGCACAGCGCCATCTACGCGATTGGAGAATTCCCACATATGCAACTTGACGAATATAGCCAAAGATGCATAATGGAATCCATGGCCCGATGGGCACGCAGA
>CAYHHO010000003.1:0-58320 GCA_964356445.1 uncultured Singulisphaera sp.
CCAAGTTGATCCCTCCTGCTGTCAGGGTCAGTGGGATGCGATCTGCGTCAGCATTGCTGTCGGCCTAGTAGACGCTTGTCCGTGCGAAGGTCCCACGTGCGGCTCGGCTGGCACTGGCTCCTGTTTCAAGGGTCATCCGACTCCGTTCTGCGACCAAGGCGGTTGCTGCAGCATCATCTGCGGCAAGGTCATGCCAGAGTGTTGCACGATCGCTTGGGACGATGCCTGCGCGTCATTCGCGACGATCTTCTGCACGCCTTGATTCCACGCGACTTCCGACAGTCGCGCGACCGCCCGTCCGCACGGATGGCTACGCACTCACAAGTGTCTGCCGACGATCCGGACCTACTCCGACCATCTCGATCGGAATTCCCAAGTATTCCTCGATGAATTCGAGGTACTTCTGGGCATTCGCTGGCAGCGACTTGCGATCACCCACATCTCGCACTTCTTCACTCCAACCCTCGAATGACGTGTAGATCGGGGTGGCATTCGCGAGCACGCGTGCGTCTGGCAGGAAGCGGCTCGTTGTCGAACCATCGCCCATGCGATACTGAGTGCAGATCTTCAATTCGTCGAAGCCCGCGAGGACATCAAACAGCGTGCACGCCACGCCGGTCGCGCCGCAGACCATCGCGCTGTACTTCACGGCTACCAGATCGAGCCAGCCTGTACGTCTCGGCCGTCCAGTCGTCGTGCCATATTCGCGTCCCCGTTCACGAATGAGATTTCCGATGTCGTTGAGTTGCTCTGTCGGGAAAGGCCCAGCGCCGACTCGGCTGCTGTAGGCCTTCATGATCCCCAGGATGCGCCCGATGTTGTTGCCAGGAACGCCTGTGCCGGGTGGGATACCTAGGGTTGAGCAGTTGCTGCTGGTGACGAACGGGTATGTCCCGTGGTCGATGTCGAGTAGACACGCATTCGCACCCTCAAAGAGCAGCGACTTTCCTGCGCGCATCGCGTCATGCAGCGCATAGACCGTGTCCGTGATATGCGGGCGCAGTTGTTCGCCAACAAGCGCGAATCGCGTCGCCAACGCGTCTGGATCAAGCGGCGCTGCATTCACGCCCAGCGCCTTCAGTTCTGCCGTCCGCAACTTGCAGATCACACGCAGTCGATCGCGCAGGTAATCGCTGTCGAGCAGGTCGCCCATGCGAATTGCGGTGGAGCGGTTGATCTTGTCGGCGTAGGCGGGACCGATTCCTCGGCGTGTCGTGCCGATGGCGAGCGAACCTCGCTCGGTTCCAGCGACCGTGGTCAGGAATTCTTCGAGAGCCGCGTCTTGCTCCTTGTGATAGGGCATGACAACGTGTGCGCGGTCTGAGACCTGCAGGTTCGCTCCGATCTTGACGCCGCGCGCGCGAAGGCGTTCGATTTCCTCGAGCAGTTTTTCAGGATCGACGACGACGCCATTGGCGATGATGTTGCGCTTTCCCGCGTTGAGGATTCCCGACGGGATGAGATGCAGCGCGTATCGCTCGCCCGCGACTTCGACAGTGTGACCAGCATTCGCCCCGCCGTTGTAGCGCACGATGACATCGTGCTCGGCAGTGAGCAGATCGACGATCTTGCCCTTGCCCTCATCTCCCCATTGAAGTCCAACGACTGCGGTATTCGGGCTCGAAAAGGGTATGGCGGTTTTCACGCGGAAGAGTCTATCGGTCGCCTGAAGAACTCGGCGTGATTCGCCGTGGATTGCTGCCGATGCTTGTTCGTCCATCGATCTGCGAGTGCTAGCCTTCGACGGTGCAGGAGCCTCGGTCGATTCCATTGTCCATCGCCGGGGTTGCGGTGCGTGCCGAGAGTGCTTCAAGCGCACCGTCAGGCGCCCTCGGTTCAGTCGCGACCTCTGGCGATGCTGGGAGGTTGGCAGGACCAACTCGCTACCGAGGGGCGTACGTGCATGTTCCATTTTGCCGGCACAAGTGCCATTACTGCGACTTCTATTCATTCGTTGACTCCGAAAATCGGTCCGAAGCATTCGTCTCGCGCCTTGAAGAAGAACTTGCAGCGTCGAGCGGATTCTTCGAAGCCCCCCTTGAAACCGTGTTCGTTGGAGGTGGCACGCCCACGATGCTTCCAGCCGCGCTGCTGAGAAGGGCATTGATAGCCATTCGCGAACGCCTCCCGATTCGAACAGACGCGGAGTGGTCTGTCGAAGCGAACCCCGAGACTGTCGACGACGCAATCGCAGATGCCCTTGCAGCCAGCGGCGTGCGGCGAGTGAGTTTGGGAGCGCAGTCTTTCAATCCGCAGTTGCTGAAGGCACTCGAGCGCGATCACGATCCCGCATCGGTGGAGCGAGCTGTCGGGCGCCTGCGCCGTGCGGGAATACCCGAGATCAACTTGGATCTCATCTTCGCGATTCCGGGCAGCACGATGAGTGACTGGCAGCACGATCTCGACCGCGCGCTCGCACTTTCACCAGATCATCTGAGCGCGTACGGGTTGGTCTACGAACCCAATACGCCGCTCGCGGTGAAACTTCGCAAGGGGTTCGTGACGCGGCTGCCTGAGGACGACGAAGCAGACCAATACGAGTTTGTCGTCTCGATGCTTGCCGCGCGCGGGTACGAGCGTTACGAAATCAGCAACTGGTCACTGCCCGGCAAGACCTGCCGCCACAACATTCTCTACTGGGAGAACGCCGATTGGTGGGGGTTTGGGCCAAGCGCAGCGTCGCACGGAAGTGGCGTTCGTTGGCGAAACATTCCGAGGCTTGCGACATGGCTCGAACAGGGACCATTCGCACCCGTTGAAAACGTTGAAATCTTGGACGCGGATGGTCGGGCGGGGGAGTGTTTCATGCTCGGGCTTCGAATGATGAGCGGGCTCCCAGTCGATCGCGTTGCAGAACTTCTTGCGCTCGGCGTGAGGGGCGAGTCGAGGTCGCTGGCAATCGAGCGGTTCAAGAGGGATGGACTTCTCGAAGTATTGCAGGGGCGGCTGCGCCTCACATCTCGGGGCTTGATGATCGCCGACACGATCCTCTCGACGCTGATCTGAATACTCTGGGGTTCGACTCTCGATTTCATCGATGAATATCCGATAATCCATCCATGCGATCTGTCCTACGCCTGATGCGCCCAGGTGACTGGTTCAAGAATGTCTTTGTACTCGTCCCGCTGATCTTCTGGCTGCCTGGCGCAGGGCGCGGAATCGACCCTGCCGAGATGTCATCCAAGTTGACGGCAGAAGTGCTGGCGTTCATAGCGTTCTGCGCCGCAGCGAGCGGGTGGTACGCCCTCAATGACGTGCTCGATGCGAAGGAAGATCGCCTCCATCCCGTCAAGCGCAAGCGACCAGTTGCGTCGGGGAAGATCACCGCTGCAACAGCTGTGATGGTTGGAGTGCTGTTGCTGATCGTTGCGCTGGTCGTTGCTGCGAGCGTGAACTCGGCATTGATGTGGGTCGTGGCTGCCTATCTTGGGCTCCAGGGCGCGTACAACCTTTCGCTGAAGCGACTCCTCTTTATTGATGGGACAGCCATCGCAAGTGGCTTCTGCCTTCGCGCCGTTGGTGGTGCGATGGCGATTGCCGTACCTGTCTCGATCTGGCTGCTGCTCTGTGTGTTCTTCCTGACGCTCTACCTCGCGTTCATCAAGAGGCAGTGCGACCTTTCTTCTGCGGGTCGAATATCGGGTGCCGAGTGGAAACAGCGTGCGAACTACGGCGATCCTGCCGAGTTGAATTGGTTGCTCAGCGTCAGCGGCGGGCTCACCGTTCTGATGTACTTGATGTACACGCTCAGCGCCCACGCACAGAGCATCTTCGGCGGGCGAGCGTTTGGACTCGCGCTCTTGACGCCGCTTGTCCTGATTGTCGTTCATCGCTTTTACAGAAGGGCGATGCAGGGGCTGAGCGATTCACCGCTCGATGCGATTCGGTCGGACCCTATCGTTGGAGTTGCGACCGGCCTCTTTTGCGTCGGCGTCTACTGTGTCCTGTATGTGCCGTTGGTCGAAGAAGTTCTTCGGCGTGCTCTGCTGATTTGAATTGAATAGAACGCCATGAACCCGTCGAGTCTGGTCGTGGCGAGTTCAGCGAATCGATCGCGCGCGTTGGCTCGGGCAACCCTCGTCGCGACCTTTGCGTGTCTCGTCCTTCCCGTGTTGCTCTTTGGAGGTGACAACACCAGCGAGGCTTGGGACCAAAACGAACACCATCTTGATGTCATTCGCCAGTCGGCAGCAAGCCTCGGCGGTGTTGCTGACGCGCCACCCTTGACTTCGCTCCTTCGGGACTATCCATCTGCGACGAGCCCGGGATATCACCTGTTTTTGGCTGCCTGCAGCACCGTGGGGCTGGGAGATCTTTTCGTGATGCGCCTGATCTCCAGTTTGTTCGGGCTGGCGCTTGTGGTGAGTGTCTGGCGAATCTGTTGTCGGTCGGTCGATTCTTGGACAGCCTGCGCGTTGACCCTTCCACTCGTGTGCTCACCGTACTTGCTTTCGGGGAGCATCTGGTTGACGACTGACGTCACGGCGATGTGGTTCATCGTGCTCGCGGTCGGATCTCTGCTCGTCGCTCATCCATCATCGGATGACCGGATGCGCTCTGGAGTCTTTGCGATGCTTGCTGTGCTCGTGCGCCAACCAAGCGCGTGGCTCGTCGCACCGCTCTTTGCTTCTGGGCTTCTCGCAGGGGGGGAGAAGTGGACCCTGCGCGGCAGGTGCTGGTGGTTGTTCTCGCTGATTCTCCCAGTCGCCGCGCTCCTTGCGCTGGTCATCGCTTGGGGAGGGCTCACACCTCCTCGCTACCAGTCGATGCACAACTCAGGTGCGAACTGGGCAACGCCCGCTGTAGCGCTTGCGATGCTTGGGGTGTGTGGTCTGCCGCTGGTCATCGCATTTGGTGGCGCTACGAAAACGCTTCGATCGGTGGTCGGACGATGGCAACTCATTGCAGGGGCTGTTGGCGTGCTCGCCGCGGTGCTGCCAGCAACTTCGTTCGACCGAGAAGCGGGTCGGTGGGGAGGCCCGATCTGGAGTCTCATCTCGCACGCGCCGACCGTTGCCGATCGCAGCGTACTCCTGCTGGTGCTGGCGCCAATCGGCGCAATTGCGGGGGTGGCGATGATGCAGAGAGTTGTCGAGCGCGGTCGCGTGAACGCTGCGAAGTTGCTGACTGTCGCCTGTGCGGCGATGGTTGCGGCATTGACCGTCAATAGCCAGTGCTTCGAGCGTTACATCGACTTACCGCTGCTGGCGCTCATGCCGATCGTCATCGGACTTGGCGCCGTTTCTTCGAATCCAAACGAACAGAACCGAATTCGTATCGCTTGTGCAATCCTCGTGCTTATGCAGTTTGCACTCAGCCTGTGGATGGTCTTTCGACCGGCGTTGCTTGGCGTCGTCGACACTTGACCAACGGGACGGGTCAGCCAGGAATGATGAGCTTTGACTTCGGAGCCTCGCCCTTGCTGGCTGCAGGTTGTGAACCCATTGCGGCGCTCATCGCCGCTGGGTTTCCCTGCGCAACCTGAGCAGCCATCAACTTAGTGAAGTGCACGAACCGCGCGCGAAGTTCGGTCAGAATCGATGTCAATTCTGTCGACTCTTCAGAACTGAGGTTGCCCTTTGTTTTCTCCGCGAGAACGCCAAGGAGATCGATTGCAAACTGCGCTGCAGGTAGGTCAACCACGATTCGCCTCGTCTCGGGGTCGCCGTAGGCGCCGAGCCCACCTAGCGCCTGCGTCGCGAGAAGTCCGACGATGCTTCGAAAATCAGCAGGCGGCAACTTTTCCTCCGCCGCTTCCGCACCCGACGCTGCACGCTCGCTGTCAATCTTGCGAAGTTTCTCGCGCTCGGCCTCAGCCTGTGCTTTCCAGTCGCTATCGATGTGCAGTTTCGGTTCGTCGGGGGTGTTGGTCATCGCTGCTCCTTGTGTGGGAAGTATAGGAGGCGCTGATGCACGGCCTCTCCGCAGCGTCTGCGCTGAGTAGACTCGAGGCATGTTGAGCGGTCGTGTTCGGATCCGGCGCAGCGGTTGCATTGTTGCGGTGACAGCGCTGCTCGTCTCTTTCGCTGGATGTCGATCGCTCGTCGATCGCCCCGATACAGCGCTCGAGATTTCAGCCGAGGACTTCGATCACCTCAATGCGGATGGATCTCGCCTTGACATCGTTCAGGTTCCACCATCGGTGTTTACGCCGGAAGAGGTGCAGTCCACTTCAGAGACCGAGTCCGACGCGCAGGGCGAACTCGTGACGACGCAGAAGGCAATTGTTGAGAAGAACGCCGACGGCACGGAGCGGACGATCCCAGTCGGCGGTCCTGTCGAGGATATTCAGATCAAAGTCGGTGGGAAGTGGACGATCGACAGCCTCGTCGGGCAGATCAACGGGCGACCTGTCTATGCGAGCAGGTTCATGGAGTCGATCGAGGACCACATTCTGCGAATCGTCGCGGAGAATCCTCGGCCGGCCGCGCAGAAGTTGATTGCGCAACTCGTCGCTGAGCGGTTCCAGCAGTACATCAACAACGAACTCGTCATTGCGGAGGCAGAAGGGACGCTGACTCCGCAGATGCAAGAAGGAGTGTTCGCTTGGTTGCAGAGCATCCAAGAGCAAACCGTTGCTGGGTACGGTGGAAACAGAACTTCTGCAAGCCAATCACTGCAGGACCTCTTCGGGATGAACATGGAGGAGTACTTGCAGGAAAAGCGCGATGAAGCTCTCGCGCAAGACCTGATCCGCCGCCGAGTCAAGCCTCGGACGATTGTCAGTTGGCGAGATGTCGAGCGGCAGTATTCGATGCTCGAAGCAACGTTCAACCCGGTTCCGCAGATGACAGTTGCTCGTGTGCGCCTCCCGGCGAGTGACACAGCGCAAATTCAGGAAGTCGAGGCGTGGTTTGCGCGGGGGGACTCGTTTGCACAAGTTGCTGAAGCGTTGAAGCTGCCCGAAGGCGGAGAGTTTCAGAAGTACCAATTGACGTCAGCGGGAATCGACGGCACCGATCTCGCTGTCGAGATTCGCAAGGCGTTGGTCGCTGTCGAACATGGAGAGGTGACGGCGGCAATTCGAACAACGTCGGCCGTCAGTTGGTACTGCGTCACAAAGGTCGAATCGCAGCAGAGTCGATCTATTTTCGACCCTGTGCTTCAACGCCAGATTCGCCACGGTCTGGAAGATCAGCGGGGTCGATACGAGCAGCACAGATATCTGGGGTCACTTCGAGACAAGTGGGTCACGAGCGACATCGATTCGATGACTCGGCGATTGACTGCGATCGCTTGGGATCGCTATCTGCCGAGTTGACGAGGCGACTCGCGCTGTTCAACTTCCGAGGACCGCGTTTTCAAACCAACGGATGATCGGGGGAAGGCCAAGCGGCATGTTGATCGCGATCGCGTCGATTCGAAACGAGAGCGGAGTTTGACTCTTGCGAGCGAGGGATCGAGCGATGCGGAGGAGGCTGCGCGCCTTCTTGGAGTCGATGCGTTCTTCGGGCCAAGCGTCGGCAGCGGTGCGCGTCTTCACCTCGACGATGACAAGGGTCGCACCATCCGGCGTGCGCATGACGAGATCTGCTTCGTCGCTTCCAATGCGGAGATTCTGGGCACAGAGTTCGTATCCACGACACTCGAGGAAGATGCGCGCTGCGTTCTCGCCCCGCCGTGCGACGATTTGATTTTGCGATTGCTGTGACAACTTGCGCGACGCTACCGCGATGCAAACGCGAATCGCAGAACGACCCGAACTTCTCCCCCAACACGAGGACCGCCCGAAACACACCCCTCAACTGGCTGCAACCGCAGCTGGAGAGGCTTCGCTGACGCTGCGCCCTTCAATCACCGCCCGAACCGTTCGCGCGATCGCGGCCGCGTCGATCCCAGCTTCGGCGAGTTGCTCCTGGCGTTCGCCTTGGTAAATCCAGTTGTCGGGCAGAGCCAGCCTCGTCACAAGTCGTGTGTCGAGGCCGAGCGCGTTGCAAGTCTCGAGGACCGATGCGCCAAAGCCGCCTCGGATGGAATGGTCCTCGACTGTGATGACGGGGATACCCGCTTCAAGCAACCGCCTCAGAAGCGCCTCATCGATGGGCTTCGCGAATCGCCCATCGTAGAGTTCTACTGCGTATTCATCGCCGAGCGCATCGATTGCCGCTGCCGCATCAATTGCGCAGACACCGAATGTCACAATGGCGGCGACGGGAAGTTCGTGCGCAACAAGTTGGCGCGCCTTGCCAATCTCGAAGGGCGGGCAGTGTGAGTCCGCAAATCGCTTGCTCACGCTGTCCCTGGGATATCGCACAGACGAGACCCCCTCGCTGTAGTTGGCCATGAATTCAACGCAGCCTCGAAGGCTCGCCTCGTCCATCGCGGCCATGATGCACGCCTTCGGTAGCACCGAAAGAAGTGCGATGTCGCAGAATCCATGGTGCACAGCACCATCGCCACCCACCAGCCCAGCTCGATCAAGACAGAGGCGCACGGGCAGCCCTTGGAGCGCAGCTTCCTGAAACGCCTGGTCGAATGCTCGCTGGAGGAATGTCGAGTAAACAGCGAAAAACGGTTTCCATCCAGTCTTTGCAAGCCCGGCCATCATGTCGAAGGCGTGACTCTCGCAGATTCCGCTATCCCAAACCCGGCTTGGGAACTTGTCGATCACCTTGCTGATTCCGGTGCCATCGGGCATGGCCGCAGTGCATGCGACGACTTTCGGATCGCGTTCCATGAGCGATGCGAGAATCTCGCCAAACGCACTCGTAAATGAACGCCCGCCTTTCTTGAGTTCAACTTTGCAACCTTCGTTTTCGAGCGTTTCAATCTGGAACGGGCTTGGCGAATGAAACGTGCACGCATCTCGTTCAGCGAATTCGTAACCCTTGCCCTTCACAGTCTTCACATGCAGGACCATCGGATGATCGAAGTGCTTCGCCTCATTGAGGAAGTCAATCAGCGTTGGGAGATCGTGTCCGTCAATGGGCCCAACTGTGACGAGTCCGAAGTGTTCGAACCAGTGGTTCTCCGCGATGAACGCCTTTGATGACTCTCCCATGCGGTGGTAGAGATCCTTGAGGTGAACTCCTCCCGGCATTCGTCGCGCGACTTCCTTCGCACGCTTCTTGAATTCGGCGTAGGTATGCGAAAGTCGCAGCCGATCGAAATATGCTGAGACCGCACCCTGCGGCTTGGCGATGCTCATCCCGTTGTCGTTGAGGACAACGAGGAATTGTCGCTTCAGGGTGCCGGCATTATTGAGCCCTTCCATGGCGACGCCATTGACAATCGAGGCATCGCCAATGAGCGAAACAGTACGCCGCCCATTTGGCTGTTCGATCGACCAACCCTCGCCGTTGAGTGTGTCGCCGCGCGCCATCCCGACGGCGGTCGGGATCGCAGTACCAGCGTGGCCGACTGTGAAGAGGTCGTAGTTTGACTCGCGCGGCTCGGGGAACCCAGACATGCCACCCCGCTGGCGAAGCCTTGGCAGGAGGGATTGTCGCCCGGTCAGCAACTTGTGTGTGTAGCACTGATGTCCGACATCAAAGAGGAGGCGGTCGTAAGAAAAGTCGAAGACATAGTGCATCGCGACTGTGAGTTCGACAACTCCCAGATTTGGAGCGAGATGCCCGCCGCTCTTGGAAACTTGATCGCAGATCGCGTGACGAATCTCGGCACAGACTTGAACGAGGTCCGCAGGCGGGAGTGCCTTCAAATCGGCGGGGGAGTGAATGGTTCCAAGGAGATTCATAGAAAATGCCGACGATCGTTGATGGGAAAGTATAGCCAATTCGCCCGCGCGAAAGTCGGTTTGCATTCGGTCGGCGACCCAAAGTCGCCGCGACTCTAACGCGTTCGCGCGCTAAGGTATTCGGTGACAGACAGGAGGTGCTCAGCATTTGCGCCGAGTGGCTCAAGCGCCGCAAGCGCTTCCGTTCTGAGGCGGGCGATCTCTCGTCGAGTCTCCTCGATCCCATACACGGCCGGATACGTCAGTTTCCCCGCTCCGCTGTCTTTGCCGACGGCCTTTCCGACGTGATCTGCGGACTGCGTGACATCGAGTAGATCGTCCACGGCTTGAAACATGAGTCCGATGAGGTCGCCCCAGTGATCGATCGCTGCAAAGGATTCACTTCGAGCGCCGCCGCAGAGTGCTCCGATTCGGCAAGCACAGCGGATGAGCGCGCCTGTCTTGTGGTTGTGAATCAGACGAAGCCGATCGCGCGGCGCTGTGCCTGGTTCGAACCCTCCGAGCGTGTCGTAGACCTGCCCGACGATCATCGCGGAAGTTGCATTCGTGACTTCGTGCGCAATTCGCGCGCTTTCTCGAGGGGCAGAACATGCGGCGTGCAGAGCCATCGCGAGCAACGCGTCCCCAGCGAGAATGGCCATCGCCTCACCATAGGCAACATGGAGAGTTGGCTTTCCGCGGCGCACAAGGTCGTTATCGAGCGCCGGAAGGTCGTCGTGCACGAGGCTGAATGCATGGACCATCTCCACTGCTGCTGCGGCCTCGAACGCGTCCTTGGAGGGCGCCCCGACCGCCTCGCAGCAGCGAAGCGTCAAGAGCGGTCGAAGCCGCTTGCCGCCGCCAAGCAATGCGTGCGCGACGGCATTGCGGAGGTTGATCGGGTACCCAGCCTCTGCGATGAATCTCTCAAGCCGTTGCTCAATCACCGCGAGCAAAGCGGGGCAAAATACTTCGTGCTCCATCGAAGGGGCGGTGCGCATCGGACACGAGTGTAAGTAGTTCACTCTCCGCCGCCAACGCACTATGATCGCTCGATATGCAATTTCTTTGGAATGGAGTGACGCTCTTGATGGAGCGGGGCGGACCAGTGATGTGGCCACTACTGGCACTGAGCATTCTCTCAGTGACTTTGACCGTTGAACGAATCTGGTTCTGGCACAAGATGGCCTCGCGGGCATCGAGAATTCGCCTTCGAGCGATGGTGAATGCGCTCAGGATGAATGATGCAGAGACGGTGACAGCACTCGCAGAGAGTGATGACAGCCCCTACGGAGCCGTCGCCAACGATCTCGCGTGCGATGGTCCATCGGATGCGATTGCGATTGCTGCAGTCGAGCGCCAGCGTCCTCGTCTCGAGCGGTTCCTGAATATCCAATCGACGATCGTGACCGCTGCTCCGATGCTTGGAATTCTCGGGACAGTCTCCGGCATCATTCGCAGTTTCGAACTGCTCGGAGGAAAGGACACGCTCAGTGATCCGCGACTCGTTTCCGCTGGAATCGCTGAGGCGCTCGTCGCGACTGCGAGTGGGTTGGTCGTCGCGCTTGTTTCGCTCTTTCCGTACATGTACTTCCGCTCGCACTCAGACAAGGCGATCGGCGTGATGGAAGGGCTTGTCGCAAGTGCGAAACTGGGTGTTGAGCGGCATGGCGGCGACCCAGATTCGTCGCTGCGCAAGCGCTCCGCGGCGGCCGACGGCGAGTGGGAGTTCCAGGGCTCGCGGAGCTGAGCGAATGTCCTCCCAGGAGTGCACTCTCACGCCTGTTGGATCATGTCCGACGCAACCGCTTCGATTGCATGCCGATGGAAAGGCGTGCATCATTGGACGCTCGGCTGGCGCGAGCATGCGGCTTGATCACCCGTCGATTTCTCGCCAGCACGCATCCGTTCATTATGTCGCGGGTCGGTGGACGATCACAGATCTCGGCAGCCGACATGGGACAACGCTCAACGGCGTTGCGCTCTTGCCTCGACAGACAATGCCGCTGAGACCGGGTGACCGGGTCGGGCTGCGCCCGTGGTCTCTGCTCTTTGATGTTGGATCAGCCGTGGGGACGACACTCGTCTCGGCTTCTGATTCGGATTCGGTTGCTTCAGTCGTCGTGATGTCGCCGCCGATATCAAATGATGCAGCGCAGCTTCAGTTGGACTTGCTTATCAATACATCGGTCACGATTCAGGCAGCAACGACCGAGACTGAGATTGCGACTGGACTTGCCCAAGCGTGCGTTGCCGGAACCAAGTGCCAACGTGCCCTCGCTGTCCGAATGATCGCCGGAGAGGGGCGATTGGAAGTCATTGGGGCGTGGCCGAGTGGTGCAGAGTCGATGCGACCGATCAGTCGAACTCTCATTCGTGGTGCGTCGCAAGGAAAGCCAGTGCGTCTCGGCGAGAACGAGTCGTTCAATGCTGCGCAGAGCATCGTCGGATCTGGGGTGAACGGTGCGGTCTGCATTCCGATTGAAATCGACAAGGCGATTGAGGGGTTTCTCTATCTCGACGAGTTTCCGGCGAAGACAAACTATGACGAGGTGTTGTCGTTCAGCCACGCGCTTTGTAGGTGGGGCGGTCTCGCGCTGATGCGATTGAAGCGGTCAGAACTTGAGTCGCGTCAGCGTGACTTGCTCGAGGAACTCGCAACTGCGCGAAGGGTGCAGGAGCGGATGATGGGTGCGACCGCGGGAGCAATAAGTGACGTGAAATGGGCGATGTGTTCGATTCCAGGGCAGGTCGTGGCAGGCGACCTCTTCGGGGTGCATCCCGCGGTGTCCGGGTCAGGAGCGTGCATTTTTCTTGGCGATGTCAGCGGCAAGGGACTTGGACCAGGGCTCCTGATGGCGGCGATCACGGCCCATCTCGAAGCGCAGCTCGCTGCAGGAGTCAATGCAGAGAAGGCGATGTGCGACCTCTCTAACTTCGTAACTTCTCGAGCGACATCTGGGCAATTCGCAACGCTTGTGATGGCCGAAGTCAGCGCCAGTGCCCGAACGTGCAATCTTTTCGATGCTGGGCACGGGTACTACGTGATCATCGGGCGAACGGGGCAAGCCAAGCCGATCAGAGTTGAACCAGGGATCCCGATCGGCGTGATTGAAGGGTTCCTCTATGAGTCGACCGTGTTTCCCATCGAGCGCGGGGATCGCATCGTGATGTTCAGCGACGGCCTCGCTGAAGAGCGCGATGAATCGGGAGCGATGCTTGGAGCGGAGCGGATCCATGCTGCGCTCGCGGGCAGCCTCGGCTGCGAAGAAGACGTGGCGCGCTTGGGCGAACTCTTGAAGGGGTTTTCCAAATGCGAGCGGTACGCGGATGATGTCACGATCGCGAGCATCATGCTTGAGGCTGATCTCGAACCGCAAACGCTCGGCGGCGGCTGAGCCGACGCAATCCGTCACCTTGTTTAGGGCGAGTGCGTAAACGTCACGTGCTCAGCGCACGGAACCCAATACCGAACATCATTGAGAACGGCAATGTCTTCGGATGTCGTGCTTCCATCGGCATGTGAGAGCGAGACTGACTTCCCATATCGCTCGAAAGGCACCGATTGGGTGCTGTGCACAAGCAAACTGCCAATGTCCCCCTGTGGGAGCGGAGTCGGCATCGGATTCAAGAGCGCCATCACGCGACCATTCAAATCGGGCTCCCAATTGCTGACCGTCTCGAGCGTCACGCCTCCGAATCCCCAGATATCTGCAGTTCCAAGTCGATGCGGAACCACCCACGCGCTCCCGGGGTCGTACTCGCTGAACTTCGAATATGGCGCGCTGCTCGCGGGAAGGTAGGTGCTGGCGCAGAATGCAACCAATTCCGATGGCCTTGAGATACCGGAGAGTCTCGTCGCGACGATCCCGTTGCGAATGATTGAAGCAGACCCAGGTTGCGTGTATCCGTCGTGACCGAACGCGAGAGTTGGAACGCCAGCGACCAATTTCCACCAGCCGCCGAGGTAATAGGCGTTGTAGCCAAACCCAGGTTGGAACGCGACGCCGGCGCCGTCAAGTGCTATTGCCGATGCCATCGATGAAGGAAGATCAACTGGATACTCCGGGTCTCGGTAGACAGAGAGCGCCAAATTCGTCTCGCCGTCTGATCGATACCCCAGAAACGGGTCGCTGTCGTAGTCGAGATAGGAGGCAAGCCTCCACGGATAGGTCTGACAGAGCGATGGTTCAAGTTCGTTGCCACGCTGGTCCTTGTAGTGCACTCGCCACGCTTGTGTTGATGGATCGGCGGGGTCCGTCTGCATCCCAGGCTGTCCTAATGCTTGCTCCAGAATCCCTGGCAACAGACGGTCCTCGTACTGACCCGAATACATGAGCCAGGCGACCGTGATCTGCCGAACTCGGTTCATCTCCTTTGATTGTTTTCCCGACGAAATCGCAGCGCGGAGCCCTGCGCTCGCGAGCGCGAGCAGGATCCCAATGATTGAAACGACCACGAGGAGTTCGACAATCGTGAAGGCATTGCGGCGAGTGGACTTCATGGGGCGCTCCTACAGGGTGGATTGTCCAACGGTGACTTGCTCGACATGCCCAGCTCTGATCTTCGCATGACCGCTGCCGAGTTCGCCAAGCGGGTCTGGTGGCACGATGTCGACCTTCTTCTCGCCGAGTTTCGCTTCGCCTGCGATCACACGCGCTTCGAAATTCTTGCACTCGACGAGCAACCGCGACATGATTTCTTCCTCGGGAACATTGGCAACGCGTTCACCCTGGACATAGATGATTCCGCGGCGATCGCCAGCGAAGACGGCGACATCTGCACCCTCAGCCTCGCCCGGACCATTCACGATGCAGCCCATGACTGCAACTTTTATTGGGAGGCGAATCTCTGGCATCAACACCCGCTCGACTTCCTTGACGAGCGTGAAGAGGTCGACTTGGATGCGTCCGCATGTGGGACACGCGATCAAGTCGATGCCTTTGCGTTCGCGCTTGCCAAGGCAGTAAAGCATTTCGAACGCATCCTTGACCTCGTCGATGTGATCGCTTGCGTAGGAGATGCGCACCGTGTCGCCGATGCCGTTTGCAATCAATGATCCGAGAGCAACGACGCTTCGAATGGCACCCGAGTCCTTCGTCCCCGCGTGAGTCACTCCGAGGTGCAGCGGGAAGTCGAAGCGGGATGCGATCTCCGTGTAGATGTCAATGACGAGGGCCGCATCCATGCTCTTGGCGCTCAGCACGATCTGATCGAAGTTGCGCGCCTTGAAGATGTCGATGTATTCCTCAAGCTTCGTAATCATCAGCGCGAGCAAGTGCCCCGACCGATGATCTGCGAAGTACTTCCCGAGTTCCTCCATCCGACGCTGCTTGTCCTTGCGCTCGATGATCGAACCTTCATTGACGCCGACGCGAATCGGAATTCCCCGTTCCTTGCAAGCATCAATGACGGCATTCACCTCGTCGCGGTCACTGATATTGCCTGGATTGAGCCGAATCTTGTGCACGCCCGCCTCGATCGCCTCGAGTGCGCGGCGATAGTGAAAATGAACATCTGCAACGATCGGGACTCGAACTTGGGGAATGATCGATTTGAGAGCTTCGGTGTCTTTGCGCTCTGGAACGGCGACCCGAACCAATTCTGCTCCTGCAGCGTGATATCGATTGATTTCGGCGACGCACGCATCGATGTCGTGGGTGTAGCCAGCGCACATGGTCTGCACGGCGATCGGAGCACCGCCGCCGATTGCTATCCGACCCGTCCTCGAGTCGCCGACCATGATTTGGCGGGTTTTCCTTCGCGGTTCCATCGAGGGAGTGTACGCGCTCAAATCGACAGAACAGGCAAGATTCTCTAGGCTCGCAGGCAGGAGACTCTCGATGCCCACGCCAGCGACTTCATCGGCAATCGCAATCCCATGGGTTCGTACTCGCCTCTCGGCGATGATGCTGCTGCAGTACGCGATTTGGGGGGCGTGGCTTCCATTGCTTTGGCCATACCTCTTCAATGTGCGGAAGTTTTCGCCAACGGAGATCGGCTACGCATTTGCTGTTGGTGCTGTCGGTGCGATCATTGCGCCATTCGTGGCCGGGCAGATTGCAGATCGATACTTCAGTACAGAGAAATTCCTTGGCCTCAGCCACATCATTGGCGGCGTGTTGGTCTTTCAACTCGCTTCCATCGAGTCGCTGAGCGCGTTTCTCGTTTTCAGTCTGGTGTACAGCCTGATTTACGCGCCAACTCTTTCTCTGACCAACTCAATCAGTCTGCACCACATCGACCGGGACCGCGACTTCGGCAAAGTTCGCCTCTGGGGCACGGTGGGGTGGATCGTTGTCGGGATCACGATGGGGCAGTTACTGCTGCGGTTCCATACCCCAGCGACCGGAACTCCGGACGAGATCAACGCTGCGCAATTCGCCGGTATGTCCGATGCGTTTCGGCTCTCAGGGGTCTTGGGTATCGCGATGGGCATCTACTGTTTCACTCTGCCGAAGACTCCACCGAGCAAGGGGCGTCGATCCAACGCGACCCTCGAGGCGCTCACGGAAGTCAAGAAGCAGCCCCTGATCGCGCTGTTCCTGCTTGCCGTACCGATCTCATGCATCCACCAGTTCTACTTCGTGCACGCCTCGGGATTCATTGGCGCGTATCAAGCGACTGCGGGTGAGGACCCATTCACCAAGTTCGTCAACAACATCTTTGGAGTGGGTGGCGCTGGGCTCATGACGATCGGGCAGATGAGCGAGGTGCTCGTGCTTGCACTGATTCCGGTGCTCGCGAAGCGCTGGTCGCGCAAGTCGTTGCTAGCCGTGGGGATTGTCGCCTACGCGCTGCGCATGCTGCTCTTTGCATTCGCTGCGAAGGTTGCGAGTGTGCTGGGGGTTTCCGAAACCCTGGTGTTGATCGCGGGGATCGCGCTTCACGGAGTCTGCTTTGGCTGCTTCATCTTCGTCAGTTTCATGATCGTCGACGAGGAGACCACAGACGATGTGCGTGCGAGCGCGCAGAGCCTCTTCAACATGGTGATCGTCGGATGCGGCATCATCGTGGGAAGCATGGTCGCTGGGAGAGTGGCGGAGTGGGCGACCGTCGAAGGGAAAGTGAACTACCAAGAACTTTTTGGAGTCCCCATGTGGGGCGCTCTCGCATGCTTGGTGCTCCTGATACTCATCTATGACTCGAAGGCAGGAAAGCGAGCGCTGCGACTGCGGACCGCTGAGTGACTCAACCTGCGCGTGCGCTCTCAGCTTGTTCGCGTGTGAAGTCGGGGTGGATCGCGAGTTCTTGAACTCCACCGGGCATCGACAGGAGTTCGATGGGAGTCCCTTCAGGAATCGGCGTTCCATCTCTGCGCGTGACCTCGACCTTCGTGAATCCTTGCAGGTGCTTGTCGAGCGCCTTCTGAAGCACTGCCTGCTGCGTTTCGGGAAGCTTGGCAAAGCTCTCCCGACCTCTGCACTTCGGAAATCGGCTGCATCCGAGCCACGCGCCGCGCTTTCCATCTCTGAGGTTCATTGGGGAAGCACACTTCGGACAGGGGAGATCGGTCAAGTATGCCGGGGCAGAGGGGAGCTTCAATCCACCCTTCTTGTCGATGTTGAGGATGAACTGGGTTGGCTTCGCTGGTGCGGCGGGCGCTGCGGCCTCGCCCGCCTTCGGTTTCTTGCGGCTCTTCTTGACCGGTTCAGGGCGAGGGAGGTCTTCGACGAGGAAGTCACCGAACTTTCCATGTCGCTTCACCATCGGAATGCCACCAGGCGAAAGGAGGTCGAGTTTCTCGGGAATGAGTGGACGTCCTTGGCGATCGACTGGATTGGCGTACTTGCACTTGGGATAGCTGCCGCACGAGAGGAAACGACCGCCGCGACCAAGCCTGTGTTCAGTTCGTGATCCACAAAGTGGACACGCATAGGGCGCAGGAATCGTCGTCGCCTTCACATGTTCCATCGCTCCCGCTCGCAGGACTCCGGGGGCAAGTTGGCGATGAAAGCCCCTGAGCATGTCGGTGTAATGCTCCTTGCCTTGAGCAACAGAGTCCAACTCTTCTTCGATGCGGCGCGTGTAGTCGACCTCGATGAAGTTCTCCGCAAACGCTTCGGCAAGAAAGTCGTTGACTGCCATTCCAAGATCCGTGGCGTGAAAGCGGCGGTCGATCTGCTCGACATATTCGCGCTCCTGAATGGTTCGAATGATGCTTGCGTAGGTTGAGGGGCGCCCGATCCCAGCTTCTTCGAGTGCCTTCACAAGGGTGGCCTCGCTGAACCTTGGAGGTGGATTCGAGAACTTTTGCTCGGGTTCGATCGCAAAAGGCGCTGCGATGTCGCCTTGCTTCAGGCTCGGGAGATTCTGCTCGCTGTCGGAAGTAGGAACGCCCGACGCGCGGTAGCACCCATCGAATACGAGAACCCGCCCGTTTGCCTTGAATGTCGCTCCTGTCTTCTTGTCGTCGCGGGTGAGCCTGATCGCGGTCGAGTCCCACTCTGCTTCGACCATCTGACATGCAACGAAACCGCGCCAGATCAGCCCGTAAAGTTTGAATTGCTCTTCGGTCAACGAACGTGCGAGCGACTCTGGAGTGCGCGCAGGATCAGTCGGTCGGATCGCTTCGTGAGCCTCCTGCGCATCGGCGTTGCTGCTGGAATACTTGCGCGGCGCCGCCGGGAGGTACTTCGGCCCGTAATGCGATGAGATGAACGCTCGCGCCTTCGAGAGAGCCTCCGCAGAAAGGTTCGTGCTGTCCGTTCGCATGTACGAAATCAATCCGACGCGCCCTTCGCCTGGGATTTCGATGCCTTCGTAGAGCTGCTGCGCAACACGCATTGTTCGGTCGGTCGCGAAGCCAAGTTTGCCTGAGGCTGCCTGTTGCAGTGTGCTGGTGATGAACGGGGGGTAGGGTTTCGACTTCGTTCGGCTGGTGTCAATCGAAGCGACTTTGTAGCGCGCTGCTGGATCGACTGATCCAGTGATCGTCGCGGTCGACTTCGCGCGCCCGCGCGCATGAGGGTCCGCAACGAATTGGACTTTCGGTTCGAGGATTCCAGCTGCTTTCGCTGCGAGAAGTACGGCGGGAGTCAGGTCGGTCTTGGAATCCTTGTCGGTTTCGACTTTGAATGGCGCACCATTGACTTCAACTAGTTCGCACTCAAGTCCCTTGTGGTCCGCGAGCCATGCCATCCGCTCTCGTACGAGGGGACCGCGCCCACGTGAGTCCTTGCGAGAATGAAACTCATCCCACGCAGGAACGAGTTTGGGCGCCATCGATGGATCGAGTGCGAGCGCCGCTGTCATCGTCCATGACTCATCGGGAGTGAACGCCGCGATTTCGCGCTCGCGGTCTACGATGAGCCGAGTTGCTGGGCTCTGAACGCGCCCAGCGCTCAGCCCTCCAGCGACCTTCTTCCAAAGCACGGGCGAAACCAGATATCCAACGATTCGATCAAGAATTCGCCGCGCCTGCTGCGCATCGACGCGGTCCATATTGATTGCGCGGGGATGTGTAAAGGCATCCGAAACATCCGCCTTCGTGACCGCATCGAAGACCACACGCTTCGCCTTGTCGGCGGGAATACCAAGAAGCACTGCAAGGTGCCAAGCAATCGCCTCACCCTCTCGGTCAAGATCTGTCGCAAACCAGATTTCGCTTGCCGACTTTGCAAGTTTCTTGAGTTCGCTGACAGTCGCCTGCTTGGCGTCATCGACGACATATGTCGGTTCAAAGGTCTCGAGGTCGACGCCAGGTACAGGTTGTTTCTCCCCCTTGGGAGCGCGTTTGGGCAGGTCGCGGATATGACCAACGCTCGCCCGAACGACGAATCCCTTCCCGAGATACTTCTCAATTGTCTTGGCCTTTGCAGGGCTTTCAACGATGACAAGTTGGTACTCGCCGGTTGGTGAAGTGGGCGACGGGGTGCGGCGTCCGGCCGACTTCGGCTTCTTCGTAGTGGAAGCCAGCGCAGGCGACTTGGTGGTGGTTTTCTTGGATTTCTTAGCCATCGACGGGGGAGATCATGTGCATGAGATGAGAATTGTCAAGCACTGAGGGATCGGCATGATCATCCCATCGCCACAAGCAATCGCCGCGATTCCCCCCTTTTGTCACAGAATTCGAGTTATAGACGTCCGAGAACCATTTTCAAGAATTCTGCTGCCTCAGGCGGGTCGTTCAGCCCCTCTGACCAATTGGAGCGGTCGATGTGCCGAAAACGCCGCAGCCAGGTTCTTTGTTGCCGAGCCAGTTTTCGAGTGCGGATCTTGATCGATTCTGTGGCAGAGTCGAGCGAGGAGTTTCCGTCGAGGTATTCGGCGAGTTCCCGGTATCCCACGGCCTCGGCAGCCTGCCGGCCGAGCGAGCCCCCTGCGCGGAGTTGCCGTACCTCTTCAACGAAGCCGCCTTCGATCATGACTTTGACACGGCGATTGATCGAGCGCGAATTGGTCGGTGGATCAGGCATGAACCCCGCGCAGGACCAACCTTGTGGAAGAGTTGGCGGTCCCACGTGCCACTGCGTCTGAAGGGTGCTCAGCGGCGTGCCGGTTGCCTCTGTCACCTCAATCGCTCGAATCATTCGGCGGCGATCATTTGGATGGATCCGCGCAGCAGACGCTGGGTCAACGCGCAGGAGTCGTTCGTGAATCTCGCGCAGCGATACCGCACCAAGTTCGTCGCGCAGTTTCAGGTTTGCAGCGGGACCTTCGAATATCCCCTCGATCAGTGCCTGTACATAAAGATTGGTCCCGCCGACAACAATCGCAAGTTTCCCTAAGGCGTTGATCTGCGCGATCGCAGCGCGACAACCGATGAGCCAGTTTTCAAGAGAGAAGCCGGCCTCGTATGGACTCGCCACGTCGATCATGTGATGCGCGACAGCAGCGCGGTCGGCGACTGAAGGCTTTGCAGTCCCGATATCCATTCCTCGGTAAATCTGCATCGAGTCCGCGCTGACAATCTGTGGCTGCGGATCGATCTGCTGGGCGAGCGCCATCGCGAAGGAACTCTTGCCGCTCGCGGTCGGTCCCAATATCAGCAGCACCTGTGGCGTGGTCATTTTCGCGGCAAGTTGTACCCTTTTGACCCTATGCCACGCACCATCGACAAACTGGACGTCTCGAACCGGCGCATCTTCCTGCGGGCGGACTTCAATGTCCCCCAAGATGACAACGGTCGAGTGACTGATGATCGCCGAATCCGATTGACGCTTCCGACGATCGAGTCAATCCTCGAGAGGGGAGGAAGTCTTGTGATTGCAAGTCATCTCGGCCGTCCCGAGGGCAAGGGACACGAAGCGCAGTTCAGTCTCGCGCCCGTGGCAGCGATCTTGAGGCAACTTTCTCCCAAACTCTCGTCGCTTCGACTTCTCGGCTCGCGGTGCACTGATGCAGAAGTGCTCGAGGCGGTGAAGTCGCTCAAGCCAGGAGACGTTGTGCTTCTCGAAAACCTGCGATTCGAGAAGGGGGAGAAGAAGGGCGATCCTTCACTGGCCGCGACTCTTGCCAGTTACGCCGACGGTTACTGCAACGATGCGTTTGGCGCATCGCACCGCGGCGACGCCTCGCTGCTGGCGCTACCGCTTGCCATGCGAGCGCAAGGGAAGCCGTGTGCAGCAGGGAAGCTCCTCGAACGCGAGATTCGATATCTGCGCGGCGTCCTCGAGAATCCAAAGCACCCCTTCGTCGCAATCGTTGGTGGTGCGAAAGTCTCAGACAAACTCGCGGCGCTGCGAAACCTCTGTGGGCGTGTGGACACAATTCTGGTCGGAGGCGCGATGGCATACACATTTCTCAAGGCGATGGGCAACCAAGTGGGACGCAGCCTCGTCCAGGACCAAATGCTTGAGGAGGCGAAAGCGATCCTCAAGATTGCGAAGGAGAAAGCGACATCGATTGAATTGCCGAACGATCACTTCTGCGGGCGGGCTCTCGAGGAGGGTACGGATACAGGGACCTTCGTCGGAGACATCCCGGAAGAGTGGATGGGGCTCGACATAGGACCGCAGACGATCGCGCGCTACGCGGCCATTCTTCGGGCGGCGAAGACGATCATCTGGAACGGTCCGATGGGGGCATTCGAGACGAAACCCTTTCAGACTGGAACGGTCGAACTCATTCGGGCTGTCGCAGATGCAACGCACGCGGGTGCCACCAGTGTTGCCGGCGGAGGAGACACCGCAGCAGCGGTCGAGGGGACCGGGCTCGCGCATGGTTTCAGTCACATTTCGACGGGCGGCGGTGCGTCGCTCGAGATGCTCGAAGGGAAGGAGTTCGCATCGCTCGACGCACTCGATCGTGAGGGTGTTGTCGGCTATAGTGAAACGAGAAAGTAGGGCACTCTTCACATGCGAACCATTCTCACGATCACTCTCGGCGTCGCGCTCACCTCGCTCTCCTTGCTCATGGCGTTCGCGCCAATGATCCAGGAGGCCCCGAAGTTGGTGGTCGGATCGGATGCCCCATCCTTGGAGGGACTCACATTTGTGCAGGGGGAAGAGTCGCCGAGCCCGAAGGTTCGTGTCGTGGAGTTCTGGGCAACTTGGTGTGGTCCCTGCCGGCAGTCAATCCCGCATATCAACGCGCTCTATCAACTTCAACGGGGCAACGGACTTGAAGTGATCGGCGTGAGTGATGAGCCGCAGTCGACGGTCGAACCGTTCCTTCGCAAGCAGGGATCGCAGATGTCCTATACGGTGGCGATTGATCCGAAAAAGTCCGTCACCGAACGCTTCATGCGCGCGGCTGGGCAAAATGGAATTCCATGCGCGTTTGTCATCGGTCAGAACAAGAAGATCGTCTACATCGGACACCCGATGTCCGAGGAGTTTGCACGCGCCGTCAAGTTGTCGCTGCTGGGTCGATACGACCCGGTGCTTTCGAAGAAGGCGGCTCCGCTCTTGGATGCCGCACGCCGATCGGTCACGTCAAAGAATTTCAAAGAGGCGTACGCACGTTATGACGAGGTGATTGCGCTCGACCCCGAAGTCTTCACGGATGTCGCGTTTGAAAAGTATCGCGTGATGTTGAATGACGAGCAGAATCTGGCAGCGGCCAAGGTCTACATCAAGTCACTCGTGGACACGCTCATTTCGGCAAGCGATGCGGGGGCTCTGCGTGAAGCATCGATTGTGCTTTCATCAGATCCGCGCGTGACGATCTTCGACAACGAACTCGCGATGGTCGCTGCAGACGGAATGCTGAAGGCAGCCTCGAGCAGCGATCCCAGTGCGAATGCGACGGTCGCCTCGGTTTGGTACGCGATGGGCGACTTCACGAAGGCAGTTGAGTTTCAGAAGAAGGCGATGCGGCTCGCAGACCCTGCGGCGAAGAGTTCATACAAGCCGACCCTCGAAGCGTATGAGCTCGCCCTCAAGCGCGGCGCAAAGGTTGTCGTGCCTTCCGCTGCCGTGCCATCTGCGTCGCACGGCAAGCCAGAGACTGTTCCTGCGGGAAAGTCTTGAGGTCTGCAACATCAAGCGAGCCGCTCTTCCGCAGGGTGACCGGTGGCGCACTGATCGGACCATCGATTCTCTCCGCTAACTTTGCGACTCTCGGGAAGGAAGTCCGCAGCGTCATTCGAGGTGGTGCAGATTTCATTCATGTCGACGTGATGGATGGTCACTTCGTCCCCAATCTCTCGATGGGACCGGCCGTATGCGCTGCAGTCCGTCGGAGTTCTCCATCGGTCTGGATCGATGTGCATCTCATGATCACCAACCCGCGCGACTTCATCGCGCCATTCGTAGCAGCGGGGGCGAACAACATCACATTCCACGCAGAGGTGGAGCGGAAGCCGGTTGAACTGATCCGACGAATTCAGTCAACGGGCTTAACCGCTGGTATCGCGATCAAACCAGGGACGCCGTGGAAGACGATTCGGACCTGCCTAGGGCTTGCGGACCTTTTTCTGGTCATGAGTGTTCAGCCTGGATTCAGCGGGCAGAAATTCATGAAGTCAGCGCTGCCGAAGGTTCGCGCGATCCGAGAGCGAATCGCAGAGACTCAGCGCGTCGAATTGGATGGAGGCGTGACGCCAGCCAACGCACGCGTCTGCAGGGATGCAGGGTGCGATGCGCTCGTTTCAGGGTCCGAGATATTTTCCAGCGCAAGCTATCGCCGCGTCATTTCCGCGCTGCGCAGAGGCTGATCGAGCGCTGCTCTGGCTATAGGATGCATCGGATGGCAGAACCGACATGGGAACAGGTGACGACCGCTTCAACCAAGAAAGCGGTTCCCGATGGGTTATGGATGCAGTGCGGAGCGTGCGGGGAGACCCTTTTCCGCAAGGCTGTCGAACAGAACCTGCATGTCTGTCCGCGATGCGATCACCATATGCGTATGACAGGGCGGCAGCGCGTCGAGCAACTGCTCGACCCTGGTTCGTTCGAGCCAATGAACGAAAACCTCGCGCCTGCCGATCCGCTTCAGTTTGTTGACTTGAAGTCCTACGCGGACCGCACGGCACAAGCGCAGCGACAGTCCGGAGAGACTGATGGAGCACAGACTGGGACAGGGTTCATCAAGGGGCGCAAGGTCGTTGTCGCAGTGCTCGACTTTTCATTTCTCGCAGGGTCGATGGGATCTGTGGTTGGCGAGAAAGTCACGTGCGCGATCGAGCACGCAACCGACCACGGACTTCCGCTGATCATCGTGAGTTGCTCGGGCGGCGCGCGAATGCAGGAGTCTGGTTTTTCGCTGATGCAGATGGCGAAGACAAGCGCTGCTCTCGCTCGGCTCGATGATGCGGGCGGGCTCTTCATTTCGGTTCTGAGTGACCCGACAACTGGTGGAGTCACCGCAAGTTTCGCGATGCTGGGCGACGTGATATTCGCGGAGCCCAAAGCGCTCGTTGGATTCGCTGGTCCAAGGGTCATTCGCCAGACCATCCGCCAAGATCTGCCCGAAGGATTCCAGACCAGCGAGTTTCTTCTCGACGCTGGATTCCTCGATCGCATTGTGCATCGAGCCAACTTGCGAAGCGAGATCTGTCGCATCATCGATTACTCGGGCAACTAGTTCCAGTGGCAGCAGCAGCTCCCACCGCAGTGGTCACTCGATCGCTCTCGGCAGCGCATTCTTGGGGGCGTGCAGCGTTTTGGATCATCGCGACCATTGCATCATTTCCACCATTTGGGTTCTGGTGGCTGGCGTTCGTCGCTCCAGTTGGGTGGATGCTGATTGCGGCGAGTCCCCATCTCTCAAGAACGAGTTGGCTCGCGCTCTCTGTCTGCGCTTGGCTGATGTGGATGTGGTTCGAATTCTGGATGGTGGATGTGGCGTTGATCGGTTACCCCGTGGCATGCCTCTACCTCGCGCTCTACGCGCCGCTGACCGTGTGGATGCTGCGCACCGCAAGCAGGGGAACTCTTGGGTGCAAGTTGCCTTGGGCGGTGCTCGCGCCGATCGTGGTAGGCACATGCGAATGGATCAAGGGTGCCATCGTCTTTGACGGATACCCGTGGTATGACGCAGGGCATCCGCTGATCGATTGCAAAGCCGTCGCACAAATTGCCGACATTGGCGGCGCTCCGATGGCGTCCTTGCTCGTTGCGGCAACGAGCGGGGCGGTGGTTGATTTCATTCGATGGCGCCTGAACCCCTCGAGAAGTGCCGTTCGTACGCGCGCGCTCGTAGGAGTCGGATTCGCCATCGCAGTCGCGGCGAGTTCAACCGTGTACGGCATGTGGCGACTCGGCGAGCGACGCGATGTCGTGACCGATGGACCATGCGTGCTTGCAGTGCAGACGAACCTGACCACCGACAACAAACTGGGGTGGCCTCGTGAGAGGCAAGAAGCAGATGTCGAAGAGTTTGGGCGATTGACACTTTCACTTGCTCGGGCGCAGCGAGAGGCGGGTCAGCGAATCGATCTCGTGGTTTGGCCTGAGACAATGCTGCCTGGATTCGGACTTGAACCAGCTACGACGCAAATGCTTGTCGGCGGTGGGTGGTGGCCCGCAGATCGGTTCTCATCACTCGTCGCAGCGATTGCCGAAGGCGTTGGCGCACCACTGCTCGTCGGCAGTCCTTCGTTCGTGGATCTGCGGCCGAAGGCAGGAGAGTGGCGCTGGAGTAGGCATTTCAACAGCGCGTACTTGGTCGAAGGTTCGGCGCCATACGCGCGCTACGACAAGGTCTTTCTGACACCCTTTGGGGAGACGATGCCGTACATCTCGAATTGGCAATGGCTCGAAGAGCAACTGCTCGCTCTCGGCGCGCGCGGCATGACGTTCGACTTGGATGCGTCGACAAGTCTTGTGCGGATTCCTCTCAGGTGGACGACACCTGCCGGAGTGCGAGTGACGACAGAGTGCGCAACTCCCATTTGCTTTGAGGACACCATCTCGGATGTTGTGCGCCGGTTGGTCTACGACGAGGCAGGAACCAAGCGCGCCCCGTTGATCGTCAACATCTCCAATGACGGGTGGTTTGGATTCAGCGATTGGGGGCGAGCGCAGCACGCCCTGACGGCGCGCTGGCGATGCATCGAGAACCGCGCGCCCATGGTGAGGGTCGCCAATACAGGCATATCACAAGCCTTTGACAGTGACGGCGCGAGTGTCGGAGAGCAGTTCGTTGCCGCTCGAACCACGGGTGGATTCGTCGCCACAATGCAACTTGATCGGCGCGAGACGCTTTTCGCGCAGGGTGGGCATGTACTATCGTCGCTCATGGCACTTTGTCTCCTTGCAGTGGCAGCCGACATTCGGAAACTTTGGCGGCGCCCGTCGGCGCGCGCTCAGACGGTCGCGATATTGTTCGTGACGAGTTTCATCCTTGCGAATGGTTTGGGGTGCGGTTCTCAGTCGAACATCCGCCAGCCGGCACCAAAGTCCGCAGGGAGTTCATGGAGTTCATGGAGCTCGAGACCTACCGGCACTGACGATGGCACGCCCATCGATGCGGCAGCGCACGCCAAGGGCAGCGTCCCAATCGCGGCGCCCGAACAGTCAACCGAGCGCCCCCTCGATGCGACATTTGCGTCCCCCAAGCAAGATCTTGCAGGAGAGGCTCGACTGAGTGCTGTCGCAGCGTCGAGTCCGCTTCCTGTTTCGACAATTCAAACTTTGGCATTCGAGGGTGAGTCGATTTCATCAAACGCGGGCGACACAATCAGCGCGCCCGAACCCGCCGTGCAGTCCCAGAGTGGTGGCGCGCAAAGCAGTCCGCAGAGCATCGCACCGAACAGTCCGCAAAGCAGTCCGCAGAGCATCCCTCGGGGGACACATGCGACCGAGCGCGCACTCGAGATTCTGATTCGAGCCTCGATGAGTGACGTTCCGATCTATAGAGCGCACGCCCTTGAGGGGCTGCAACTCCATCCATCGGAACTTGCGCCAGTCGCCTGTCGGCTGCTCGCCGATGCCAATCCTGGAGTCCGATTTGCAGCCGCCGTTTGTGTTGGAAAGTCGAGGGTCTCTGAGTGCGCGAATCTGGTCGAGCCCTTGACGCTCGATCCCAATCCGTCCGTTCGCGCTGCAGCGCTGTTCGCGTTGGTGCGGCTTGGAAGGGAAGTGGATCTGACTCCTCTCACTGAACTCGTGGCCAGTAGGAGCCCAGAAGTGCGATCAAACACTTTTCTGGTGCTCGGGGAACTCCGAAACCCCTCTGCAATTCCGCTTGTGGAGAGCGTGGTCGGGCGCAGGCTCATAGGTGCGGATCAGACGCGCATGCGAATCGTCGACCTTCAGGCTGCTGAAGCGATGGCGAAGATGGGCGACTATCGACAGTTCGATCCGATTCGTGCGGCTCTCTTTGCTCCAAGTGAACAAACCGAATTCGCCGCACTCGCATGTCAGATGATCGGCGAGATTAATGACCGAGGGGCGCGGGGGCATCTCATTGGAATCTGGAATGGCACTGGTCCGCTCCAGAAGCCGATCGAACTTCGCCTCATTGCCGGCGCGTCGTTGATGCGAATTGGCGAGCAGAATCAGGAGCCGATTTTTGCGCTCTGCAAAGTTGCGGCGAAGGACCCCTCCCCGACAGTACGAGGGCAGGCTGCGGCGACGCTGGGTTGGGTCGGCGGCCAACGGGCGCTCGACGCGATTGCACCGCTGCTTCAAGATTCTGTTGCGATGGTTCAGTTGACGGCTGCAACCGCCTACATGCGAGCGTCACCCGATGCGGGTTCGGCGCAGATTTCTCAAGCGATCGAATTCAGTGATCGTTGACATCGAGCGGGGGGGCTGCTACCTTGCGTCCCGCTTTCAGAGGCGTAAAGTAGCGCTTCTCGTGATGTTGGCGTTCGCTCGTTCCCCCATCCAATAGGTCCCTTTCAGTGCACATACTTACGAAAGTTTTTGTCGTCCTCGTGTCGCTCCTGGCCGTCGCGATTGTTCCGCTTGCAGCAGTCCAGGCGAGTAGCCAGGCTGCGCTGAAGCAGCAGATCAAAGATCGAGACCTCCTCGTCAGTACGAAGGAGAGCCAGCTTTCCACCGCGACGTTGTTGAGAGTGAAGGTCGAAGAGGATCTTCAAAGTCAGATCACGGTCTTGGATAGCGAGCGCAATCAGCTGCAGACCGAATTGGCGCAGCAGGCACTACGGCTGCGAAGTCTCGAGACGGAGATCGCCCAGTCGAAGGTGCAACTCGCAGGACTCAACGAGACGGTTCGTGTCAGTATCGATACGGATCGCGCGAAGGCCGCGCTCATCAAGACCATCAACGAAGAATTGATCGCGGAGCGGACTCGCGCGTCGGACTGCGAGCAGGCTCGTCTGGCAGTCGAGTCCAAGTTGGGAAAGACTGAGAGCGATCTTCGAGTCGCCAAGGAGTCTCTGGCGGAATCGACTGAGCAGGTCGCGTCCCTGACGAACGAGCGCGTGAAGGCCGACCAAGTTGTGCAGACTTATAGTGCGCGCTTCGGTTCGATTGATGAAGCGGTCGCATCGAGTAGCGCCGCAACGATTCCCGCGGATCGAAATCTGACTGCCCACCTGATCAATGTTCGACGAACTGGCGAGCGGGTGTACGGCGAGATCGATGCCGGAAGCCGGGACGGTGTCAAGGTCGGCTGGCTGATGACGATCGGCGATGATTCGTATGTTGGGAAACTCCGGATCACCTCGGTGGATGTCAACCGGGCGGTTGGAACGATCGAGTCCGAGGACGCAGCGAACCGTGGCGAGGCAACCGTCGGTCAGCGCGTCACGATCCGAAAGGGGAAGTGATCCCCCATGGCATTCCTAGGAGTTGGCAAGAAGACACCGAAGAGCCCAGCGGCTGCTGCGGCGGATCCCATGGGGAGCGGCGAGACAGCCGCGCCCGTCGTTTCGAAGAAGAAAGGCTTTTTCGGGGGTGGGCGCACGAAGCAGGCCAGCCCAAAGCAGTTGGTTGCAAAGCCAAAGTCGCGTAGTGGGGGAGGCGATCTGAACATCTATACGGCGGTGCTTTTCGCAGCAGCGGTTGCGCTTGGAGCGGGCTGCGCCTTGATTTGCATGGACAATCTTTCTGGAGTTGAGGGAACGGGCGATGCCGGGAACCCCTTTGCGGTGGTATCCTCGCGCTGAAGAACACGGACGGTCTGATCTTCACATATTGGCCAAGGAGGTGCCAGAAAATGACATTCGACAAAATGATGGGTTGGTTCAGCGTGGATATGGGTATCGACCTCGGTACTTGCAACACGCTTGTATGCGTTCGTGGCGAAGGAATCGTTCTCAATGAACCATCCGTCGTCGCAGTTCGCAAGGGGACGAATCAAGTGTTGCTCAACGGGACGGCGGTCGGATTCGCCGCGAAGGAAATGCTTGGAAGAACTCCGGGTTCGATCCAGGCGATTCGCCCATTGAAGGATGGAGTGATTTCGGATTTCGAAATCACCGAAGCAATGCTGAAGTACTTCATCCAGAAAGTGACTGGACGAAGCAGAATCTTTGGTCCTCGCGTCGTGATCTCGATTCCATCTGGGATCACAGCAGTCGAGAAGCGTGCAGTTCTCGACAGTGCCGAGCGAGCTGGCGCGCGGAAGGTCTACTTGCTTGAAGAGCCGATGGCGGCAGCTATGGGAGCGAAGTTGCCCTTTGACGATGCCGTCGCGAGCATGGTTGTTGATATCGGCGGTGGTACGAGCGAGATTGCGATCCTCAGCCTTGCCGACATCGCGAAAGCTTCGAGCCTGCGTGTGGCTGGCGATGATTTCGATGAAGCGATCATTCGCTTCCTCGAAGAGAATCGTGGACTTCGAGTCGGTGAGCAGACCGCGGAGCAAATCAAGATTCGCATTGGCAGTGCGTGGCCGTTGCAGGAAGAACTTGCGATGAAGGTGCGAGGTCGGGATGTTGCAACGGGACTTCCTCGGCAGATTGAAGTGAATTCGGTTGAAGTGCGAGAGGCGCTCGCTGAACCGCTTCGGAAGATCTCGGATGAAGTCGTCAAGACTTTGCGAGAGGCCGACCCTGAACTTGCTGCTGACTTGTGCAACCCAGAACTCGAGCACAACGGAATCACCGTCGCTGGCGGCGGGGCGCTGCTGCGCGGGATCGACCTTATGTTTGCCCACCGAACAGGGCTCACCGTCAAGATTGCGGATGACCCGTTGACGTGTGTTGCTCGCGGGACAGCTGACTATCTCGAAAACCTCGATCAGTACAAGTCGATTCTCGAGACGAATGTCGAGGAACTCTAGTTTCGCGCCTGCGGTGAGTGCATCGCGTGCGTCGCATTCCACCCATCGTCATTGTTGTGGCGTGTGTGGCGATGCTGGGATTGCTTCCGACAAGTTGGGTAGCGCCTTGGAGCGGTGATCTCTCGTCAATCCTCTGGGTTCCTCTGTCGCCGATCGCGCATGGAGGAACTGCACTCCGGCTTTGGCTGCGACCTGGCGCGCAACCTGCAATGGGAACCGAGAGCGCGCTTCAAGCTGACAGAGATCTCTATCGGGGGCTCTGGCATGCCGAACAGACTCGCGTTCAGGAACTCGAATCGAAACTGCGCGCATATGAAGTCGTGGCGGGGAGCGGTTCGCACCGACAAGAGGTGCGGCTCGCCGCTGCCAACGTCGTTTCGATGAGTTCCGATGGCGGTGGTGTCGCCCTCAGGTTGAATGCAGGAACGCTCCAAGGAGTCTCGCCAGGCGATGCCGCCATCTTTGGTGGCGACGGGCTCGTCGGAAGGATTGCGCCCGAGGTTGGAACCGTTTCAAGCACGGTGCTCTGCGTCTCAAGTCGAGCGTTCGGTCGCATCGACGCCTATGCCGTTCCCGCGGATCAGGAACGAGCGAAGCGACCAGTGGTCATCGCGCTGCAGTTGCTCCCAGACGGGCGGGGTGCACTTCGAAGTGATGTTGACCTCGGCACCGCACTTCGCGCTGGGGACATCGTTCGCGTGAAGGATTCGACTTGGTCGAGCGGAGCGCAAGGGATGCGGCTTGGAGTCGTAGTCGAAGTCCGTCCCAAGGATGCTCAGCCGCTGCGAGGTGAGGTGATTGTGCGCCCAGCCATCGATCCTGCTTCGGTCTCGGAGGTCATCATCAAACTCTCGGGTAGCAACAAGTCATGAAGTGGGTGGTCGCGATTCCATTCCTGATTGCGGCATTGGTCGCGGACATGTCCGTCATGCCCATGTTTGAGTTTGCGGGAGTTTCGCCTGCCGCGGTCATCGTCGTCGTCGCTTTCGCCGCGCTGCACGGGGAAGCCATGGCTGTCCGCTGGTTCGCGTTGTTGGGCGGATTCTTTCTTGATCTCTCAGAGCCATCGCTCGGCGGACCATTTGCGCCCCTCTATTTGATCGGTCCGTCGACGCTCGGAATGCTCTTTGCAGCAGAAGGAATGCTGGCACTGCGAGGAGTACTCATCCGGCGCAATCCGCTCGCTGTCGGAGCGGCTTCGTTTGTCTTCGCCTTTGCGGCTGCACTTTTTTGGACGGCGTGGTGGACCTTTCGTTCTTGGTACCCAGATTCTCCACCGCCGTGGGGTGAGAGTTCAGCCCTTCGTCAACTCGGCGGTCAATTCCTGCGCGCGGTTGCGTCGGGCGCTCTCGGCATTCCACTGGGATGGGCGCTCCTGCACTTCTGCGGCGTTTGGAACTTTCCTACGGTCCTTGCGCGTTCGCGCACGCAAGGTGGTTCGGCTCGAATCATTCGGCAGTAGAGTGCGCAAATGCAATCGTCCGGAACCATCGTGGCGATCTTCGACGACGAATTGTCTCGGTTCGGTCCGCTGGCAGACCTTCGTGCAACGTTTGAACAGCGACTGGGGGTATTGACAGCGATAGAGCGCGCTTGCTGTGTGCTCGGGAGGGTTGACGCCCTCTTCCCGCCCGAACACCTCGCAGCGGTTGTGACGGAGCGATTGCCATCACCCCAGACACTGGTGGGAAGGCTCCCGCCGCATGCGGTCGAAGTGATATTGATCAACGGCGCGCAGGACGGGCTTGAGGGTGCGTCGTCTCTCGCTCTCGGAGAGGCACTCGTGACTGGCTGCAATCGCGTGGCGATGGCGCGCTTGCTCAAGAAAGATGCTGAGCACTTTCTGAGTCGACGCGGCGACGCGGAAAACCTACCTCGTCACGTTGCACGCCGTCCGTCAAGGCAGGGCGAGACAGTTCGGCTGCCTTGGGAGTTGCTTGGTCGTCTCGACGTGAGTATCGCCGCAGATATCGCCTTGCTGCAGCGCACTAGAGAATTCAGCGATCGCACTGCGCCGGGAGTTGTTCGGTTCGGTCATCACGCGCTCCTGGTCGATCCGACGGCTCAGATTCTCCCAGGCGCCATCGTGGACACCACCTTGGGACCAGTCCTGCTTGGCGCTGCTGCGACGATTCGTCCTGGTGCAGTCGTCAGCGGTCCCGTGGCGATCCTCGATCACTCCACCGTGATGGATCGTGCGCAGATCAAGGCGAGAAGCGTGATTGGGCCACACTGCAAGGTCGGTGGAGAGGTCGGATCGGTTGTCTTCCAAGGTTGCTCGAACAAGGCGCATGAGGGGCATCTTGGCGACGCGCTTGTCGGGGAATGGGTCAACATTGGCGCGGGAACATCCAATTCCAACCTGCTCAATACCTATGGTGAAGTGATGAGCCGCCTCGATTTCGCAGGAGGCAATGAAAAGACCGGTCGGACTTTCTATGGCGGACTGATCGCGGATCACGCCAAGATCGCAATCATGGTCGCTTTGAACACTGGATCCACAATCGGTACTGGAGCGATGGTCGCCGTTGCGCGTCCCCCAACATTCGTTCAGCGGTTCGCATGGCTCACGCCCGAGCGCGCGCAGTCGTATCGGTTCGCCCGTTTCGAATCGACGGTTCGCGCGGTGATGGCAAGGCGTGATCGAATCCCTGGGGAGGCGTATCTCGCAAGGCTGCGGGCGCTGCACGATGCACATGCGCAGCGCGCGGATTCGCAGTGATTTGTGAGTGGCAGGCTCGGGTGCAACGATGACGATCCACCGCGAGATTCACCTCGAAGTCCTGCGCGATTCGGCACCCCGTTCGACTGAAGTGCTTGAGGCGCGACTCGCTTCTGCCGTGCGCGGCGAAATTCGATTCAGCCAGCATGACCGGATGCTCTATTCCACAGATGCCAGCCTCTATCAGGTGGAACCGATCGGCGTCGTCATTCCAGCGACAGTTCAGGATGGGCTGAACGCGATTCGCATCTGCGCTGAACTTGGCGTGCCGAGCCTCGCGCGAGGAGCTGGAACCGCGCTTGCTGGGCAGTCGGTCAATCGCGCGGTGATTGTCGATTTTAGCGCCAATTGCAGGGGGATATTGGCGCTTGACCCTTTCTCCCGCCGAGTGAGGGTGGAGCCTGGAGTCGTTCTCGATCAACTGAATGCTGCTGTGCTGCCTCATGGACTGATGTTCGGTCCGGACGTCGCGACAAGTTCACACGCGACGATCGGTGGGATGATCGGCAACAACTCTGCAGGTGCCAACTCGATCCTCTTTGGAAGAACAGTCGAGCATCTTTGCTCGCTTGATGTTGCGCTCTCCGATGGAAGGTCACTTCGTTTCTACGAGGGGGCAAGTGAGCACGACCCGACGATCCGAGAATTCACGAGGTGCGTGGCAGACGTGATTCTTCCGATCGCGGCAGAGATCGAACGGCGGACTCCTAAGATCCTGCGTCATGTCGATGGATACAACCTTGATCTCATACTTGCGCAATTGCGCGCGTCCACGCCTGGAACCTACGACCGCGTGAATCTCGCGCATCTGTTCTGTGGTTCGGAGGGCACGCTCGGTGTCACGTTGGCGGCTGAACTCGCACTCGTGGATCGGCCGAAGCAACGTGGACTTGCGATCGTCGGATTCACTGGAGTCTCTGAGGCGCTGCGACCGCTGACGGCGATTCTTGCGACCAACCCGAGCGCGGTCGAGTTGATCGATGACATGCTCATCAACATGGCGTCACAGCATGCGATGTATCGCCGCGATGTGCATGTCTTGCCCGCACCGAAATCGGGAGATGTCGCAGCGGTGCTGTATGTGCAGTACTTCGCAGAATCGCACGCCGAACTCGTCGCAAAGATGGATCGGCTTGGGCAGGTTCTCGAAGGCGCTCCGATGGTGCGCCACTTTGGCGCAAGCGAAATGGAGGCCGCTTGGAGGATTCGCAAGGCGGGTGAGCCGCTGCTGCATGGGGTTGCCGGAGACAGAAAGCCGGTGACTTTCGTGGAAGACACGGCGGTTGACCCCGCGCGGCTCTTCGACTTTGTGCAAGAGTTCCGTGCGATTGTCACCCGTCACGGCAGCACCGCTGCGTACTACGCGCACGCATCGGTTGGGTGTCTGCACATCCGACCGCTGGTCTCGCTCTCGACGACGCAAGGGCTTGAGACGCTTCGATCAATTGCTGTCGAAGTCGCGGACCTTGTCGTCAAGTATGGAGGCGCACTCAGCGGGGAGCATGGCGATGGCCGCGTGCGAAGCCCGTTGCTGACTCGCGTACTCGGTCCGACCATCACGCAAGCCATTCGCGACATCAAACTCATCTTCGATCCGAAGGGGCTCTTGAATCCAGGCAACTTGGTGCTGACGGATGACCCAACTCGAATCACATCTGCGCTTCGAGTCCGACCCGATGACCAACACTTTCGCAAGGCACCTGCAACTGCAACCTTCTTCAACTATGACCGCGAAGAGGGATTTTCTCATGCACTGGAGCAGTGCAATGGTGCGGGACTCTGCCGCCGGCTGACATCGGGTGGAACGATGTGCCCGTCCTATCGGGCGTTGAAAGATGAGCGGCACGCAACTCGCGGCCGCGCCAACGCCCTCCGTTTGGCGCTCACCGGGCAATTGGGTGGTGAGGGACCATCGACTTCGGTGGGGTCCAGTGCCTGGAATGATCCAGAAACGAAAGAGACGCTCCAACTCTGTCTTTCATGCAAGGCGTGCAAGACCGAGTGCCCAAGCAACGTGGACATCTCGAAACTGAAGGCTGAATTCACTGCACAGGGCTACTGGCGGCGGGGAGGCGTGCCCTGGCGCGTGGCCCTGATGGGGCGGATCGGTTCATTGAATCGCTTGGGGAGCGCGGTGTGGCCCATTGCGAATGGTCTGGCGAGACTTCCCGTTGTTCGCACCGCAGTCGCGGCGATCATGGGATTCTCCAGTCAAAGGTCGCTTCCTCCGTTTGGTCCAGCGCTTCGTCCTTGGATGGAGCGGACGACTGCGGCGAATGCGCGCAGCCATGGACCGCAGTCCATGCAGCCGAAGCCGACTGTTCTCCTCATGCCTGACTGCTTCAGTCAGTGGTCAGAGCCGTCAGTCGGGAGAGCAGCGGTCGAGGTCTTGACGGCGTTTGGTTACCACGTGGTACTCCCAAAGGCTGGCTGCTGCGGGCGCGCCGCGATTTCCAATGGGATGCTCGCGCATGCGTCGAAGATGTGCCACGACACGGCACTCGCCCTGATCAATGCGATGCGCCGTGAAGGTGCGGTTGCGCTTCTTGGTCTCGAACCATCATGTGTCTCAGCGATCAAGGATGATTGGCTCGAACTGAAGTTAGGACTTGACCCAGCGCTCCTTGCATCACTCGCTGCAAAGACATGGCTTGTCGAAGAGTGGATTGACCGCGCGTGGGACTCTCACCCCACGCATCCAGAGTTTGCGCCTGGAAACGAATCAGTCATCTTGCACGCGCACTGCCACCAGAAGGCGCTCTGGGGAGCGGAGTCTTCATCCCGATTGCTGACGCGCATCTTCGGTTCGCGTGCGAGCGTGCTGCCCACCGGATGCTGTGGAATGGCAGGGGGCTTTGGATTTCGGCGCGAGAGTTTCGATCTCTCCATGCGCATCGCTCGTGGCGATCTCTTTGCGAAACTTGAACCACACTCGGATGCGATCGTCTGCGCGCCTGGCACGAGTTGCCGACATCAAATCGCAGATGGACTTGGCAGAACTGCGCTCCATCCAATCGAAATCGTGGCACGAGCGCTGAGGGATGGCGTGCCAGTCGAGTCTGCTCCTGCGTGAGTTTTCCCTACAATGCAGCCATGAACGGATCTGCAGGACCCCGTGCCGAGCCAACCGCAGGGTTGGATGCCAAGATCAATCTCGCCGATGGCGTTGTGTTGATCGTGGATGACAACGCCCAGAATCTCGAGTTGATTCAGGCCTATATGGAGGGCTTGCCGTGTCGGCTCTTGATCGCGCGAGATGGGGTGGAGGCGATGAGCCGAATTGAACAGGATCATCCCGATCTGGTGCTACTCGATGTGATGATGCCGCGAATGTCCGGATTTGAAGTCTGCCAGAGAGTGAAGTCGAATCCCTCCACTCGGGATATTGTCGTGATCATGGTGACAGCGCTGCACGAAATCGGAGACATGGAACGCGCGGTCGAATCAGGATGCGACGATTTCGTTTCCAAGCCTGTCAACAAAGTCGAGTTGATGACGCGGGTTCGTGGACTGCTCGGTCTTCGTCTTCTGAAGAAGAAGATGGCTGCATTCCTCGCCGACGCTGGCAGGGGATGAGCGCGGGGCTGCGGTGGCGATTGCGGCAACGGGGCGGCGCAGTGCGAGCGCGGACCTGTGAATCCAATCTGGCGAATTTAGGCAGCTGTTCTGGTGACGATTGCTGGCGTGTCACCGAGGCGTTCCCATGGTGTGGACTCGGTTCTTGGCTCCTGCGCGCTTTCAAGGTGCTGCAGATACCGATGCAGGTCATATGCATCGAAACCGACAAGCCACTGACGATCAGCGCCCGGATTGAGTGCGACGATCGATTCGACGAGATGGTCAACAGTTCCGGTTGCGTGATCGTTTGGCATGGTGAACATTCATCGGACATCACAGCGGATTTCGTGATCGAATGGCTTCGGCGGTGCGCTTGCCAGGCGATGCAAACGATTCGCTGGAGTCGAAAAACCACGACCCCTTGTGGCATCCCCCGAGGACAACCACGATTGGTGGGGATCGGCTGCTTGGAAGGTTTTTTTGGCGGAGTCTTTTCCGTGCCCACGCCGCGCGCGTTGTTGGCTCGCCAAGGAGTTTGTTTGTGATCAAGGAGCCTCGTTCTCCCGACCGCGATCGCATCATTTGGCTTCGTCGGCCCGCGAGGATTGTCGAGAGCGGCACATCATTTGTGCCACGGATACCTCAACTGGAAGTCGATCACGGTTGGGCGTCCCTGCAGAAGTCCAATCCGAGATTGACCGATGGACCATGCTGGCATGTGCTTGCTGTCTCGCGAGACGGTCACGGCGGTGCAACGATTCATGTGGCGAGAACGACATATCGGATGTCTGCACTTCGCCAACTCGGTCTCGAAACGGGGTTCGTTGGACTTGGAACGAAGGCTGTCGCGCACTGGCAGGGGAAGTGGCTCATCGGCCGCCGATCTGAGAAGTGTGCGACCTACCCAGGGCACTGGGAGTTCGCGCCGGGCGGTTCAGTCGAGCCCGGCGAGGATCCCTCGGTCGGCATCGAACGAGAACTCCTTGAGGAGTGTGCCGCGAAAGCTGCTCGTCGCGCGCGCCAGATTGCGCTTCTCTTTGACTCAACGCTTTCCAACTGGGAGATTGTGCACGAACTCGCGCTGGTGGCAGTGCCCGACGCGCCACCAAACTGGGAGTACTCAAGTTTGCGAATGATTGAGGGCTGGGAACTTCCGCCCCCCGCAGCACCATGCACGGCGTCTATGGCAAGGATCGCGCAAAGAGCGTTCAGCGCAGGAACAGCGCTTCGAGAGTCGCGGGGTCTGCGGCAATAGAGAGCCCGCTTGTCGCTTCTGCAACTTCGCGCAGCGACTGACTCGCATTCGGACCAACCCATTGCACTCGCTTGAGTGCGTTACTTAGAAGTTGGCTCGTTGATCTTCGCATCTGTCTCGTCTGAGCATCATCGAATCTGCATCGGAGCCGTCCCGTCAGTTGAGCAGGGCTCAGCAAGTCAACAAACCCCGGGGTCGCCGCGAGCAACGAGACATTGGATCCGACGATATCGACGCCGTACTCGGGCTCGCCCGACACACCCGTCGGCCACGCAAATCCACCACCACCATAAAGCCCGAGTTCCTTGCCGGCAATGACAACGAGCCGAATGCTCGTGTTCGTTGCGGCGGGGTCGATCGCCGTCTTTCCCGCCTTCGGCAGCCACATCAAATCGACGTGAAGCACATACCCATAGAGGTCAGTTGTCTCTTGCAACTGAGCCGGTGTCAGGTCGCTCAAGATGAACGATGTATTCGCCAGTTCGAGCGAGTAGGTTCCGACCCCAAGTGCCGTCGGAAAGGTGCGTGGCGTGTCACCGAGCGAAGTGAATTCAAGCCGTTCTGGAGCGGTCACGCCGCATCCCCAGAGCAACGAAACTGCACATAAACCGCTCAGAATCGAGCGAATTGTTCTGCCTTGCTCCAACGGAATGCTCCTCGGTCAACGCCGTGGCTGGAACGCAGACGTCTTGCCATCGAGACTGTCGGATGGATTCGAGTCGCTGTTGCTCTTGCCAATGGTGAGCGGTGCGTTCATCCCAAGCGTGGTGATTGGGTTTCGCTCGACGATCAGTCGAAGCGCGGCGCGTGGAATGATCGGCAGATTTGTCCCGAGCGCAAAGGAGTTCAGCGAGTAGATCGCTTCGACTGCAGCAGCGGGGGATCCAAATGGAAATCCTGATCCGAAGAAGATCTTGTCGAGCACCCCGACCTCGTATGCGTGTAGCAGCGTTGTGTAGAGCCGCCACGACTGAGATGCGATGGCGCCAGTCTGCGCGAAGAGTCCAGGGTGCTTCGCAAGCAACGCGATGGTCTCATCGATCCAAGGAGATCCGATTTCCCCAAGAACGATCTTGAGTGATGGAAAGGATCTCGCAACCTCATCCCACGGAAGGGGACGGTCGTAGTCCAGAATCATCGCGGGGGTCAGAATGCCTGGGCGAGAAACAAAGATCGGTAGGCGTTCTCGTTCGCAGCGGTCGTAGAACCGCATCGCCGTCGAATGAGTCGGGTGAAATCCTTGTGAAGATGGGGAAATCGTCACGCCCGCCAGCCCAAGTGATTTCGCCAAGTCGACATCTTCCGACCAAGATGGTGACATCGGGTCAATGCCTGCGATGCCCGCGAGCCGATGAGGCATTCGCGCGACCACGGCCGCGATGAACTCGCTCGGAACCACTGCGGAAAGCGCCTGTGACTTGAATCCATGGACGAGGGCGCATCCGATGCATTGAATTGCCTGACTGTGTGCGCCGAGCGTTCCATCAAGGGCGCCGCTTCGCTTTGAATACGCCCGAACACCATCCGCCAACTCGAATCCGAGTTGTTCGGGGGAGTGCCAAACGCGTGTCATGACATCGAAAATCATGGGTCGAATCGGAGTGTAGCGAATCTCATTCAAACTGGCACGTGCGCAACGGAAATCACGCATGTACCCATCGTCAACGGATGCTGTTCGACTTTGGAAAAGCCAGCGGAAATCAGTCGCTGCGCGAGCTGATCTGGATCAAGGAATGTCTGCACCGAACGCGGGAGATATCGATAGGCACCCGAGGCATCCCTTGCGAGCAAGGAAGCAGTCCAGGGCATGATGTGAGTGGTGTAAATCCCGTAAAAAAACCCGACAAATGCGCTGCGGGGCTGCGCAAACTCGAGCACGATCAGTCGTCCGCCTGGTTTCAGGACGCGCCGGAATTCATGGATCGCCTTCGTCGGGTCTGCAACATTTCGGATTCCAAATGCGATCGAAACGACATCGAACGATGCGTCTGCGAAGGGAAGATCTTGGGCATCACCGTGGATGTATTTGATGCTGGCGAGGCGTCCACCTGCCCGGGTCGCCTTCGCTTGGGCGTAGTCGAGCATGGCAGGCGTGTAATCGAGCCCGACAACGTTTGCTGCTCCGGCGCGTGCGAACTCCTGCGCGAGGTCACCAGTTCCGCAGGCGACGTCGAGCACCTGCGTGGACTCGTTGGGTTCGGCAAGTCTTACCGCGCGCCTACGCCATCGTTGATCGAGCCCGAACGAGTGCACGCGGTTGTTCAGGTCGTACGCATGCGCGATTGCTGTGAACATCTCCCGCACACGATCCGCCTTGTCGCATCGTTGGTGAGGGTCGCCACCGAGAGTCGCACTGTCCCACGCGGCATCCGGACTCTTCCTGGAGTGCTCTGATGGAGTTGGCGACCCTTCTGATAGAGGCATTTCGCGATCGTAGCGGCGAGCGTGCAGCCCGATAAGCATTCCGCCAAGTGCGAATAACGCCTTGACCGGGTGTTTCTGAAGTGACCGAGGTGATCCTGAGCTGGCTTCCGATGAAGTTCACATGATGACTTCAAACCTGAACGTGCAAGTGGCGCTCGACCGACTCCTCCAACTCTGCGTCTCTGGGGATAGATCAGCGACCCGTTCGTTTATCGCGCAAGTGCAAACACGCGGGCTGACGAGTGCGCAACTGGCGCAGGAACTCTACTGGCCAACGATGCAAACGATCTTTCAGATGTGGCGCAAGGACCAGATCACAGCGCTTGCGTATCAGTACTCGACCCGAATATTGCGGATGCTTGTGGACCAGGCGCAATTGGGCTACGAGCAGGCTCCACGCAATGGAATCACGCTTCTGTGTGCATGCGGAGGAAACGAATCGGAAGACCTCGCTGGACAACTTTGCAGCGACTTGCTGGAAGCGAGTGGATACGAAGTCTTCTTCGCGGCTGGTGGAGTTGCCAATGATGAACTCCTCAGCGAGATTGGTCAGCGAAAACCAGATGCGGTCGTGGTCTTTGCTGCAGCAGCATCCGACGCTCCCAAGATTCGTCAATTGATCGATGCAGTTCATGCTCTGCAGGCAGCCAAGTTTGTCCCGATCATTTGTGGTGGCGGCGTCTTCGCGCGCGCACCTGGTCTCGCGGAGGAAATCGGAGCAGATGCAACCGCGGATGATCCATTCGCGCTCGAACGCATGGTGCGGTGTGCTCTCGCAATCCCGCAGCGTGTTCCGACGCCATCGACTCGCGTCGTGCGGACCATTTCAAGAGAGCGTCGAGCAGCCGTAGCATGATGGCGTGACAACGATCAACTCGATCCAGCCCCTTCAACGTGCGAGAAGGAGCGCACTCTGCGGCGAGTTTCGCCGCAACCTGGAAATAGAGTGCGGATGGCGAACGGGGGAGTCACTCCTGATCGCGCTGAGCGGGGGAGTGGATTCGACGGCGCTGCTGCTGCTGGCGTCTGCAATCGGTCGACGCGCATCCGCGTGCACTTCCGTGAATGCTGTCTATGTTCACCATCACCTGCGTCCACAAGCCGATGCCGACGTGGAACACTGTGCGGGGCTCTGTGAACGTCTTGGTGTGCCGTTCTTTCGAGTTGATGTCCACCCCGCTTGTGGCCAAGGCGGACTTGCTGTCGCTGCCCGTCGAGTTCGCCACGCGGCGCTCGTGCAGGTTGCCGAACAAGCGGGTTGCCAGTGGATTCTTCTTGCGCACCAGAGCGACGACGTGCTCGAAACCATCTTGATGCGCATGGGCCGGGGGGCAGGACCCCGTGGAATTGCGGCGATTCCGTGGGTGCGGCGGGCGACTCCGAGGAACCCGATCCGACTTGCGCGACCTCTCTTGTCAATCGACCGAAGTGCACTGGAGAAACTTTGCCAGCACTGTGCGGTCACTTGGCGAGAAGATTCGAGCAATTCCAAACTCACCACTGCACGCGGGTTTCTCCGGGACCAGGTCGTGCCCAAACTGCGCGGGCGCTGGCCGATGATTTCGAAGCATGCGCTGCGAATCGCTGAGGCGGGTCGCAGCGGCGAGTGGGCGCTTCGGCGCATCGCTGTGCGAGAGGGTTGGACCGCAGACGAGGTACCTCGAGCGCTCTTGAGGAAGCACGGTCCCGTTCTCTCGGCATCGCTGCTTGCCAGCGCGCTCCACCAGAGGTCCATTGCTCTTTCGCTTCGGACGATTCGGCTGGTTGCACACGCTGCCTGTGATCGCGTCTTGCGCCCTCGCATCTTTCAGGACGATGGCGGGAGAGTCACGCTCAATTCCCGAGTTCTGATCGTTCGCCCGAACTGATCGTCAAGGAGAAAGTGCGCTGTTTCTCGTGTTCGCAGCCGAGACGGGAGGATCACCGAGGCATGCCTTCCAGTCGCTGTCCGTAGCGCACACGACCCGTCCCCCTTCGGTCACAAGGACCGTCGGTGGCTTGAGGATGTAGTGCTTTCCAGCGGGAAGCGACAAATGTTCGCAGCCGTCGCACGGAATCGGTCCAAGGTTGTCGCCAGTTAATGCGATCGTTCCTGGGGCTGGTGGGATCTCGACCGCAATGACTTTTCGGTCTGGTTGGGCAACGGCGAAATACTGTTCGAAGAGTTCGCGGCAGTGGCTGCACTCTGGGCTGTAGAGAACGACGATGCAGCGTCCCTCCAGCGTGAGAGCAGTCAACTTGGGCAGAAGTCGCGAGAGTCCGGTGTCCGGAAGCGTTCGTCCTTGCCACGTGATGTAGTCGAGCACGAGGCTCTCGCCGCTCTTGGCGCCTCCCGGTGCCTCTGCCGCTCCGCTGAGAGGAAGTCGAACCGCGATCCCGATCGCGATGACCCAAATGGCGAGGGCTCCGGCAGCGACCCAACTGCCGCCTTTTCGCGAGGGCAACTTCGAATCGTCCGTTGCTGAGCCAGTCGCTGATGCTGATGAGTAGTAGATCGCAAGCGAGAGGGCGAGTCCGATGGCGGGCCCAACTAGCGGGAGGAGTCCAGCGTTCGTTCCAGTCGAAGCCAAGTTTGACGCCATCGTTGCGACGCAGCAGAACGCGTACACGACGAGTGCAAAGCGCGCAAACTTGATGCCGATGACTCGCCCTCCGCCGAAGAGCAACATCGAGAGCGCCGCAGCAGCAAGCGCGCCGATCGCAAGTTGAGCGACCTGGAGTGGTGTGAGTGCGGCGCGCTCACCGAGGCTCGAAATCCAGCGCGGCACCCAGCCAAGTCCACCGAACAACCAGAAAAGGGACGTGGCCGCGAAGAGCAGCGGCGCGAGAATGCGTAGGGATCGGGGTTTCATCGTGCAATTCAAGGTGCGAGGCATTGTTCGATCGAGGCGCGGTCCTCAGGGTCTGTCATGATTGCAGTGATCACGCCGTTGACAACTTTCATCATCACAGGGGTCGTGAGCACATACTCGGGTCCCTTGAAGAGCGTTCGAGTTTGGCACTGATCGCAGGGCATTTCCAGCGAGGCTGCTGGATCGGTGTCAGGGATCGCAATGGCGAGCGTCGGCTGCGCGAGAGGTCCGGTGAAGTGGGCCTGCATCAACTCGTGGCAGTGCTCGCAGTCTTCGCGGTAGAAGATCACGATCCATGTTCCCGAATTGAGCGACTCGGGAGCAGTAGGCTGCATGAGCAGCGCCAGCTCTTGCGAGTCCAGTCGTGTTCCCACCCAGGTCTCGAACGCAGGAACGTAGTAGGGAGCTGCGCGCTCGGGTCTCGCTGGCCATGCGGATGGCTGCAGCGCACTCAATGGTGGTACTTGTGGCGGTGCGATCGCGGGCTTGATTGGATCCAGTGACCCACTTTGTTGTTGTCCATTGGATGCTTCTGTGGTTGCAGCAGGGGTTTCGTTTGCGGATTCCAAAGCGACAGCAGGTTCGATGACAATCTCGATGCTCCCACGCTTTGGGACCGCGGAAAGGACGAGCAATCCGATGATCGAAAGTGAGATAAACGCAGGAAGCCCAAATGAAACAGGCACAACTCGTGTGGCGGACCGCTTCGAGAGGATGGCCAGTCCCAGCAGCAACGAGTCAATCCCGAGCATCACGACCGGGTTTGGCCCACCTTTGCCGAAACAACCGCAGGAGCCTTTCCACGCCTGCGAAAAACCGCCAGCTTGGAACTCAGGCACGATGACCATGAGCAAGATCAGGCAGAAAAACGAAAGCAATGCAATCGCAGCGGTCCGCGCAACCCGCGGCATGCAGACCATTGCCCAGACGAGCGAAAACTCGGCGAGGACGATGAGCCGTGTCGCAGTATCAAGCCAGTCATTCCCAGCAATCCAAAACATTCCATCCATGCCCTGCACAACTTTGAAGACTGGTGGAGGCAGGAGCTTCGGATTTCGTTCGACGAGTTTGTAGATCGCCCCCGCCAGAACCCAGAGTGGTATCGCGATTCGGCAGATGAGCACAAAGAGGCGGTTGCGAGTCATGTGTGTGTTTCCAGTCAGTCTTTCGCTCGGTCGTTGCGAACTGCTCGGTCTGCGAGATCGATCACGTGCCAGCGTTCGGCTCGAGAGCCTCACAGAGCATGTGAATGATCATCTGATGCGCCTCCTGCGCGGCCGCTCCATCGACTCCGCTGACAACGAGGGGGTGATCGCAAAGCGCGCGGGCGTTTCCGCCGTTGGATCCCAGCAAACCCACCGTGTGTGCTCCACAATTCCTAGCCGCTTCGAGCGCTCGGATGATGTTTGGGCTGCTGCCCGATGTTGACAGGACGACCAAGACGTCTCCTCGCGACGCAAGCGCCTCGACTTGACGCGAATAAATCTGGTCGAAGCCAAAGTCGTTCGCGATGCAAGTCAAGGCGGTCGTATCTGCGCAGAGGCAAATCGACTTGAACGGAGCCCTGTTTGCCTTGTAGCGCCCGATCAACTCCTCTGAAAAATGAAGCGCCTCAGCAGCACTGCCACCATTGCCGCAGGTCAGGACGAGGTTTCCGCCTGCGAGCGCCTTCTTGAGGCACTCGGCGAGTGCCGCGATCTCGTGTGTCAATCCTTGAACTTGTCCGAGCGCGAGGCGCGCCTGGTCGAGCCGCTGCTGGATGCACGCGTGCGTGGTCGATGCGGCAGTTGGCATCGTGGCAGTCTAGTGAGAAGCACGCGCGAGTTGAGGCGCGCTAATCTGCATCTTGAACTTCGCAAGAACGGAGGAGCCCATCGTCGGCAGTTCGTTTGAATTGAAATCACCCATGCCCGTCGAGCGAAGTGCGCTCGCCGCATGGCACTTTTCCAGCGGTGCGATCGACCGACTGATACCGCCTTGGGTTGATGGACGCCTTGTGCGCAGAGCCCCCGTGCAAGAGGGTACGGAGTTTGAACTGCATGTGCGCATAGGCCCGATGCGCATTCGTTGGGTGGGGAAACACGAGTGTGTAGTCCCCGGCGAAGGGTTTACAGACCGATCCATCCGCGGTCCATTTCGAGAGTGGATGCATAGACATTCATTCGAGGAAGGAACGCTTCAGACTTCTGTGCTTCGAGACAGAGTTGAGTATGTGCTGCCCGCTTCGACGCTTCTAGAGCCATTCATCGCGACGAAGATTGAGCGCGATCTCGCGCAACTTTTCGCGTTTCGGCATCGACGGACGCGGGAGGATCTGGTGCGCCATGCGAAATTTTCCGCCCTCCCTCGACGAACGATCGCCGTGACAGGTTGTACTGGCGCGGTCGGGCGGCAACTCTGCGCATTCTTGACCTCGGGAGGGCACCGAGTCATCCGACTTGTTCGTGGGACTCCCCCAAGTGGCGTCGATGCCATTCAGTGGAACCCACTTGGATCGTGGGATGCCTCTGCACTCGAAGGCGTTGACGCAGTCGTGCACCTTGCTGGAGAAAACATCGCGCAAGGGAGATGGTCGAAGTCCCGCAAGCGAGAGATCATTGAGAGTCGAAGGATTGGGACAACAAATCTCAGCAACGCGATTGCAAAGCTCGCACATCCACCATCGGTCATGGTCTGCGCCTCTGCGGTCGGTTACTACGGGAATTGTGGGAGTGAATTCGTCGATGAGCGTTCCAGTTCAGGCGACGGATTCCTCGCGGAGGTGACTCGAGCGTGGGAGGCATCCATGCAAGCAGTTGAAGCCAGGGGCATTCGCACAGTCAAGGTTCGAATGGGCGTTGTGGTCAATGCTCGCACGGGTGTCGTCGGTGCGCTGCGCCTTCCGTTCTTGCTGGGGCTTGGTGGCAGGGTTGGCAGTGGTCGTCAAGGCATGAGTTGGATTCACATTGACGACTTGATTGGGGTCGTCCATGCTGCGATCGAGGATCGGTCAATGTCCGGACCGATCAACGCTGTGGCACCTGAGCCAGTCACGCAGATGGAGTTTGCCAGGTCGCTCGCGCGAGTGTTGCGGCGTCCCTGTCTTGCGCCACTTCCCGCAGGAGTTGTTCGAGCGGTCTTTGGGGAACTCGGGAGCGAGTTGTTGCTCGCTGGGCAGTTTGTGAGGTCGAGAGAACTTGAAGCACGCGACTTTCAATTCGGGTGTCGAACGATTGACGAAGCCCTTGCCTTTGAGTTTGGGTGGAGCGGGTAGCGACGCGGCTTGCGAAGTGGAACAGAAGCGGAACACAGAAGCGGGACGGAAGCGAGCAGCCCGCGAAAGGACCTCCCGGCGCTCAAACATGCTCGCCGGCGGCGCGGACGCTTGCCGGCTCCGCAACTCGCGCGGGACCTTCTTTCGACGGGCCACACGGTTTGCGAGATTCGACTTCGTCGATCCGCACGCTGTGTGCCCACGTGCGAAGCACATTCATGATCACCCGCGACTGTGGGCTTCAACATCTTTCTTGCCTGCACTTCTCGCGCGCTCCTTCCAGAGCGGTATTGCGGCCGGGATTGCCGCGAGAGCGAGCAGCGCCCAGACGATTGCAACTGTCGCGGTTCCACCGCCGAGAAGCACTCCTGCCAGACCGGCAGCAGGGCCGACCACGTAGCCAAGGCCGATGAGTGCCTCGTGGATTCCTCCGGATTGAATGTCTGAACTTCCAACTCGCAGTGCGTAGTAGAGCGCTGCGTAGTAAATGATTCCGTGGCCGATCCCAAAGAGCGATAGTCCGATGACGATGTTTGGCAGAGTTGGAACCGCGACGACGAGCGCAAATCCTCCTGCGAGCGCCGCTGCGCCTACGAAGAGTGTCGCGGCGCGACCGTGCCAGAAGGACGCCCGCACCATCACTGCAACCGCGACGACGCGGGTCAGCAGCCAAGTCGCCGTCAGCGGGGTTTCGGTCGTGGGTTCGAGGTCGAGACGCGTGAGGAGGTAGGGCATCAACGGGCTGAGTGCGCCAACCAGCAGGTAAGACGCAGGAAGCAGAACGCGCACGCTCTTGAGTTGCGCCGCGTAGGCGGCAGGGGCTGATTCGGGCATCGCGTGATGGTGGCCTGGTTGCTTGGGTACGAGCCAAAGGCAAGCGATCGAGAGCAGACTCAGAGGAGCAATTGCAAAGAGCGCAAGCCTTGGATTGAGCCATCCGTCCGCTCGAAGGAGTGGGGCCATCAGGAAGAGAGTCAGGGTCACCGAACTCGTCCAGACGATGCACCAGTTTCCGATGGACTTTCGGGTCTCGTCTGCCGTGCGACCCGCACCCACATACGACTCGACGATGGGCCAGAGAGTCGCCCCGGTGATGCTCAGCACGACCGCGATGATAATCAGACCAACGCTCGAACTGCCGGCATAGATCAAGGGTGCAACAAGCGCTTGAATCGAAAGGATCAAAAGCAGCGCAGTTCGAGGTTGAAACCGATGTTCGAACCCGCGAATGATCCGACCGCAGGAGAGTGCCGTGACGGCATAGACGATCCCAGTGACGATGTAGAGCGTGAATGTCTCTGTCGCCGAATAGTGGAATTCCCGTGCCGTTACGAATCCAAGCCCGTTCCAAAGCACTCCTGTTGCGATGGAATTGAGGCATGTGATCAAGTTGATCCCGAGGGTGCCGTGGGAAGCTTGAGATGACTCGGCGAAGCGGCGCATTCCAGTCAGGCTATCGAGCCACTTCAGAAATGTCGGGGCTATAGACTCAAGTCAGGTCCTCGTAGCTCAATTGGATAGAGCGTTGCCCTCCGAAGGCAAAGGTTGCGCGTTCAAGTCGCGCCGAGGACGTTTTTGGGAGCCGCTCTGGACGGGGAATGCAAGGCGGTTGGTGCAGAAAAGTGCGAAATGTGCCAAGTATCACTTGCCGCGATCCACGGGGTCCGTATAGTCCGATTGAGAAGGAGCATCATTGGTCGGCGAGAAGATGAACACACTCTGGCAGCAGCGGACCTGCGCGTTTGGTCGTGGTTGCACGAACCTCCCGTGGTTGGCGGTCCTTGCTATTGCTGCGCTTCCAGCAATCGGCCCGACGGCAGCTCACGCGAGAGTCGCGCAGGTCACTCCAATCGACCAGTTCGATGCGCCGACGGGTGGCTCGACGAGCGACAACTTTGGGAAATCAATTGCGGTGAATTCAGAGTTCGGTGCCGTTGGCGCGCCTGGACTTACGGTGACGGTCAGTGGGGTTACTCATACGGCGCAAGGTGGTGTCCACCTTTACGCCAACTTCGGAGGCGGAATCTTCGGTTATGTTCACACTCTCACTCACGTGAGAGGAGTTGCGGCGGACAACTGCGGAGCCGCGGTGACCTCTGCGAGCGATTGGGTCGCGTCTGGTGCTCCAGGCAGGGACATCTTCACGACGAGCAATCAGTTGCAGGCTGGGGTTGTTTGGGCTTGGCACAAGGGAGCAACGTGGGAGTCGACCGCGCATGAGTTGACCCATCCCAACCCGAAGTCGATTGACTTGTTTGGATCCGCGGTTGCGATGGATGAACAGGGCACAGGTGCATCAAGGCGGTTGACAATCGTCGTCGGTGCTCCCACCGATGACGTCTCGTCTCGGGTTGACTGCGGTTCAGTATGCGTGTTCGAGTGGAGCGCGGCGAGTTCGAGTTGGGTGCGGACCGCATTCATCTCAGCGCCGCTGCTTGAGGGCGAGGACTCCCAACTGACGGCATATGGACTCTTTGGAAGTTCAATAGGAACCTACGGCGACTACATCGTGATTGGTGCGAAGCGTCAGACTGTGTCGACCTCCAAGCAGGGCACCGCGTTCGTGTTTCGGCGAAACACACTCGCAAATCCCGCCCCGACAATTCTGCAGACGAATCCAGAGTGGGGAGAGTGGTGCCTCGTCCAGCGGTTGACTGCAGATGTCCCAATGGTCGATGAGCAGTTTGGCGCGGCCGTGTCGGTGTCATCGGCAAATGTAATCATCGGCGCGCCAGGAGGGTCGAACTCGCCAGGATCGGCAACGATGTTTGACCTGGATCTTGTGACTGGTCGGTTTGTCCTCAATGCGCAGGTTTGGCCAGTGAACGGACATAACGGTGATCAGTTCGGTGCGTCGGTTGCGTTGAAGGCCGACGTCGCGCTCGTGGGTGCGCCGGGGTACGACGCGGGATTGAGCCCAATCGTGGCGAATCGCGGCTTGGTGTACTTGTTCCATCAGGACATCGCGCTTTGCGGAACCTGGGAACCGGGCATCACCTATTACCCGCCAAGCAGTGCCAACGTCGCCGAAGCGCAGTTCGGTTCTGCGATTGACATCAGTGGTGACGTCGTTGCCATTGCAGCAGTTGGTGCGCCGAATCAACAGCTTGGTCAAGGGAATGTCTTCAGCTATGCACTGAATACCGCGAGCTGCCCATCCGACCTCGATGGTGACGGTGGGGTTGGTGGCAGTGACTTGGCGCTTTTCTTCTCGCACTGGGGCGGGTGTGGCCCTGACGATCAGATTGCGGATTTCAATCATGACGGTTGCGTGAATGGCGCTGATCTCGCCTATCTCCCCGCGATCTGGGGCCCATGCGTTTGTGGTCATTGATGACCGATTCACGCGCACCTTTCTGACTTCAGTGCCTCGGCGCTCAACTGGGATTGGACCAGGGCGTGAAGTACGCTCCTTCTATGCAACTCTCAGAATTTCAGGCGCTGATTCGCGCTCGTTACGACGCGACCGATCGGGCGAGGGGGCCGGCGAGGACCTTCATCTGGTTTGCCGAAGAATTTGGCGAGCTTGCGCACGCGATCGGCAAGCACGAAAAGGGGGAGGGAGATCCCAAGAATCTTCACGAGGAATTCGCGGACTGCCTCGCATGGATGTGCACGCTTGCGAACATCTGTGATGTCGATTTGGAAGAGGCGATTCGCCAAAAATACCTGACCGACGGCGGTCCCAAAGGAACAAAGTGACGGCAGATTGCGGGGTCTGCGCAGTCCATCGCGACGAGCGGTCGAAGGATCTCATCGCGTGGCAGAGCGAGCATTGGGTCGTTCGGCATCACGCTCTCCCCGCGCCGCTTCCGGGTTGGTTCTTGCTGGACGCTCGCAGGCATGTCGCGAGCGCTGCGGATTTCAACGAGGCCGAGGAGCGCGAGTTTGCCGCAATTCTCGGTCGCACGATGAGGGCGATCAAGCGCGCCGCTGGTGTCCCGCGTGTGTACGTCATCATGTTTGGCGAGGGCGCTGCGCACTTGCACGCCCATCTCATTCCGCGGGATCCGAAGCTGACCGAGACCGCAGCGTGGAAGGTCGCGGACTTGTATCGAGCTGTCGAATGCGGTGGGCGGGCTCCGGCCGATCCAGCAGCTGTCGCAAAGATGGTGGCCGCGGTTGCAGTGGACCTGCACGAGAATCACGCTGCACTCAGCGAGTGAGCATTGCCGCGCGTGCGGCAGCGGTTCCTGCGACGAAACCGCTCGACCAGGCCCACTGAAAACTGAATCCACCGAGTCGACCATCGACATCGAGCATCTCTCCGCACAGATAGAGCCGCGGGCACTTCATGCTTTCGAGTCGATCGAGATTCATTTCGGAGAGCGGGACTCCACCTGCGGTTGTTTCAGCCGCCGTAAAGCCTCGTGTGCCAGTGGGCGTGACTTCGCCGCGAGTGAGCGCGTTCACAAGCGCTCCGCGGCGCTCTCGCGGAAGTTGTTGCATCCCCGTCGCTGGATCGACGCCTGCTTCGCCACAGAGTGCCCGAAGAAATCGATCTGGCAGGCGCGGTCCAAGCAGCGAGAGCAGACTCTGTCCTTTTGTGCTCAGCAGCTCCTTCTCCAGCGATTCTGATTGAGTTCCCGGCAACCAGTTGATGCGCAGGCGTGCCTTGCTATCGGCAGCGAGCAAGTGGTTCCAGTGTCGACTGATGTCGAGAACGGCCGGTCCAGAGAGTCCAAAGTGTGTGCAGAGAACTGCGCCATTGACGGACGCGATCGTGACTCCACTGTCGTCCCTTGCCGGTCGACCCTCGCTATCAATTGCGGTGATTTCGGCTGGGAGCGCCAGGCCGCTGAGTTTCGTCAACCAGTGGTCGCTCTGAAGCGTCAGCGGCACGAGTGCGGGAAGCACGAGCGGTGTCATCGAATGGCCGAGCGCGCGAGCGATCGAGAACCCGTGACCGTCGGACCCAGATTTCGGGAGGCTCATCCCGCCCGTCGCCAGGATCACGTGGCGCGCGCAGAGAGTTTCGGTGGCGGTGACGATTTCGAATCGATCAGCGCCGCGTGTCACTGATTCAACTCGCAGCGGGTGGCGAAAGATGACGCCATGAGTTCTCGCGCAAGTGAGAAGTGCATCGAGAATGCTGCGCGCTTGGTCCGTGGTCGGAAAAAGTTTTCCGGTCTCTTCGCGCTTGAGTTCTACGCCAGCCTGTGCGAAGAACTCGATTGTGGCCTCGACTGGAAACCTATTGAGAATCCTGCGTCGCAGCGAAGGCGAACTTCCTGAGTAGTCGCGTTCGTGCACAGCGTGGTGCGTGACATTGCAACGACCGCCACCTGCAACAAGAATCTTTGCGCCAAGAGTTCGAGCGCTGTCGACGGCGACAATGGAGACAGTCGCGTGGGATTGCGCCGCTTCTTTGGCGGCAGTGATCGCCGCGAAGAGTCCCGCAGCACCCGCTCCTATCACGGCAATATCAAATGTCTGCTCGGTCACGGGCTTGGGCTAAGTGGAACCGATTGCGTGATGGCGTGAATTTTCTCGCCTTCAAATCGGACCGTGGCTGAGGCACCCGTACGCCCTTGAACGATGAAGCGAAAGGCGCGAGTCGCCAGCCCGGGGATTCCGGAATCCACTGCGAGCGACTGCGGATTGAAGCGCACGGGATCAAATGTGGTCGCGAGCCGCTGCGTCAGGGGACCGCTTGAGATGACTCGGATGCCATCGCCACCGAGAGTCAGGCGGTCTGGAAATCCGATGCCTTTGTGGAATGCGCGCTCGGTGCGGGTCGGGATCCGGTGGAGATTGGAAATCTCGACGGTCACCGTCCACAGGTCGGCAGCGAGTGGCGTGACCTTCGCCGGCTCGAAGCGGACGAGGGGCATTTGCCCTGCGTGGAAGGCCGTAAAGGCGAAGTTGCGATGCGCCTCTTCTTCGATCATGAATGAAGGCGGAATCCGACTCGACCACTTGTTTGATCCGCCGACCAGCACCGTGCCGTACTCGGGGTGCGGGAGCTCCCTCCACTCGGTCGTCGTCTGCCCGAAGAGAAGGCGATCGCGCCAGCGGGTCATCTCTTCAGGCGTCGGCTCGTTGCCGTTTTGCAAGATGCGCTTCTCCGTCCACAATTCATCGGTGAAGGCGATGATCCCAAGCGACTCTGCCATCCAATTCACAAACCCGCCGTGGACGGTGTAGAGATCCTTGTAGATCACCATCGATCTGTAGAACGGGAGCATCTCTGCGCCAGCATTGGCGATCGCGTCGTACGTCTCGCGATCGGCGTTTGAGTACTCCGACTCTCGCTCCTTCGCGCCGGGGCCGCGAAGAATCATGCCGCCTGCATTGTGATAACTCTGGGCGGCAGCAATGTTGGGATGAGCCAGAATCCACTTGGCGATCGCTCGGGTCTCTGGGTAGCAGAGCGGCGTCTCGCCCGCGCCCCCCTGAACATGATCGGGTTGCCAGCCACCGGGCCAGTTTCGATTCATGTCGTAGCCGCCGGGACCGTCCTCGTTCACCTTTCCGTCACCGTCATTGTCAATTCCTTCGCTGCCAGCATGTGACCACTCGCCGCGTTCAATGGTTCCATCGGGGCGCGGATCACTCGGGACGCGCTCAAGAATCCTCGGATCTCGTGCATTTCGCCTGTGTGTTCCTAGGGAATCCTTCCGCCACATTTGTCCGGTCGATCCGTCTCCATCGAGGTCATCGGGTCCATCTTCGTCGCACACGCCGTCACGATCATCGTCGGTCGGTTGCATGCCGGTTCGAGATGAGTGGGAGTTGTTCTGAGCGTTGAACCAGTTGGCGCGGCCATCTGGGTTGACGCTGGGCATGAAGTAGAACGCAGATTGATCGACGAGCGTTGTGAGTGCCGGAACTTGCCCGAATGCGCGGCAGAGATAGTCGATTGAGTAGAGCACTGTCTCGGTGGTCTGGATCTCGTTGCCATGAATGTTGCCGTCGATCCACATCGCAGGCTTTGAACTCGCAGGCCCTGTCGCTGGATTGTTGAGCGTGACGACGAGCAGGGGACGTCCCTGCGAGGACGCTCCGATCTCCTCGACCGTAAGGAGTTCTGGATATGCACTGACGAGTGATCGGACGATGGAGATCACCTCGGGATAGTCATAGAACTTGTTCCACGCAACCTCAACCTTGCCTGGCAGTTGCTGCTGGCTCCATGTGGGCGAAACTGGCATCGCTGCACCAACTACTGCTGCAAGCGCGAGAGCAACTCTCATGGCATCACCTCCTTCGAAACCGAAACGGTTTCTCCGATGATCGAAACACGCTGCGTGCCGCTGGGCTTCCACTGCACGTCGATCGTGACGGGCTCATTCGCGCGAGCCGCGACAAGCCACCGGAACGACTTGCGCCCACCAGCGCCCGCGAGCCCGTCGATGATTGTGACGCGCTGCCCAGACAGAATGCGTTCCTTCGGGAGTGAGAGCCTCACAATGACCGGTTCAGCCTGCCGATTCGCGCGCCCCATCGCCGTCGCCGTCGGGAGCCATCCTTCATTGATGACTTCGGCTTCGATTTCGTACATGCCATCCGATCGCGCACTCGATGTGACGTTCACGACCTTGAGAAGAGGCTTGCGTGAACTGATCTCTTTGAGGAAGTCGGCGAGCGCCTTGCCGACCCGGCTGACTTCTGGCGGTGGAGGATCCGTGCGAAAACCTGCTCGAAATCCGCCGATTTCAACGGCGCCGAGTGTCGGGTGTTCGAACGGAGTCCATTCGATGAATCCGGCGTGTGCCTGATCGCGGTCGCTCCACGCGAGCCATCCGGCGGACTCCTCGTCCATGGGCTTCTCGGAAGCCGCGACGGGGGCGGTGGGTAGAGGCAAGGCGCTCGGTGCAAGTATGGCTTCGCTTCCGCTTGCACCTGCAGTCGGCGCGGACTCTGTGGTTGCAGGCGCTACTGGCGCGGGGACCAGCACTGCAACAGGCGGCGGAGGCGGGCTCGCATCAGGCCTGCCCCAGCCTTGAACCGCGAACGCTGGAATGCCGCGGTGGGCGTAGAGCCAAAGCGCGAGTGAACCCGACAGATCAGCCTCTGCAGCACGTGATTGCCCAGAGAGTTCACGCCACTTTCCTCCGAAGAGATCCCAAATCGGCTTGTCGTCGCCATCGAGTGCCAGCGGTGTCCGTCCAGTGGAATCCTTCGCCTGTGCGTCGGGGATTTTCACGAGCGTGTCACATCGGCCCACGATGATCGCACCGATGATGTTTGGATGTTCGAGGACAAATCGTGCGATCGCCTGAGACTCGGGCTCGCTGAGTTGAGTCCGTCCAGCACTCGGGTCGAACTCCTGCCAGCGATGCGGGAAATTGCGGTCAATGTCGACGCCTCCAACAGCGTCTTCCGCGATGAGGCCATCGTGGTCCGCATCGAAACCCTCGACGTAAAGCGTGTGCGAAGCGCGCTGATCCTTCGATTGATCGGGCGTTCGCATCAGCCGCGGCTCTCCCGGATCAGGAAGATGAGTAGGGGGATCATTTGCCGGCGGGCAGATGCGGCGCATCATGGTGATCGCTCCGTCGCCATTGATATCCCGAGGTGCGTCCTCGTCGATGTTTCCATCTCGATCTTCGTCCACCGGTCGGGAATTGCGGTTTGCGTGTGCATCCGTTTGGTGCGACGCCCCCAGAAGTGCATCTGGATTCGCACAGGGAATGATGTAATATTTGATTCCCTTGAATGACTCTGGGCTCTCGAGAAGTTGCTTCGCTGCTTCGGCGACCATTGCGACAGAACTCGGTCGGCTGCCGTCAAGGCCACTGACCAGCAGAAGCGCAGGGGCTTGGTCTGGAGCGACGATGTTGTCGGCGATCGTGATGAGTTCGATTGGTCGATTGGACCAGGACGATCCGATCGTGGTCATCGATGAGTGATCCCGGTGACTTGAAACAAGCGCGTTGCAGAGCGCGAGCGATTCGGTGGGGGAAGTGCGAGGGGTTGGGGGAGGGTCGCCAGTCACTGCGCTGAACAGAAGAGGAATCGCTCCCAAGAGGATGATGTTCGTCATTAGAGCTCCGTTGAAAGTTCAGCTTCGTCCATCGTGTACAGCCCGACGAGCCATCGCTCGACGATGTACGGGTCGATGTGAAAAACCCCTTCGATCGACCCGACTCGCATCACATGTCGCTTCGAATTGTCGCTTGGCGATAGCAACTTCACCTCGATCGCGTCATAGGGCGATGGCGGCACTCCAATACAGCAACCATCCCACTGATTGAGCATGACGAGGCACTCGTCGGTCTCCGTTGCGATCAGAGGAAACGCAATGAACCCAGAAATTCTGATGTATGCCCCATCGAGCATCGCGATCCGCTGCGGAATCACTCGCTCACCGAGGCGTGGAATGAAAGTGTCCGATGCGCTCAGAAGCAGGTCCCATGAGACTTCATAGGGGCTTGCCTTTGTTCCTGCACCTCTCACCGTGAACTTGCCATCTGCGATCAGTGATCCATTCTGCTCGACGATGTTTCCAGGTCGGACCGTCGCGCCCTTGATCTCGCGGTCGAGTCCACGGCGAAAGGAACTGGTTGTTGCGGTGGTCACAACGGATTCGATCGCTTTGCTCTGCGAGAGCGGCGCTGCGATAGGGGGGGCAGGCAGAGGCGGTTGAGGTTTGGCACTCTCCTTGTCGATGAGTTCCGGGCCCTTCACACGAAGTTGCCGCGCTTCAGTGCCTTTCGATTCCTCAGGTTCTGGCGACCCAGTGAGGCTGAGTAGTACGACCAGCGCTGCAGCGAGTACCGCGAAGATGATCCAGAAGGTTCGCAAGGCTTCAGCTGATCCTGAACACGAGGCTATGCGATCGGTTTCAAATGCATTGCCACAGGAGTTCGATATGCCTTGACAGCTGGGACCACGCCAGCGAAGGCCGCGAGGACGACAGCGCCGAAGACAACCATCGCAGCGGATCGCGGATCGATGGAGTCTGAGACCGACAACCCGATTCGATCCTGCAGAAGTGCACTCGCGAGTGCACAGCCACCGAGTGCCATCACCGCTCCCATCAAACCTCCCATCAGGCCGATCAGCGTGCTTTCCGTGATTGCCAGTGCGAAGACACGCCAAGCGCTCGCGCCGAGAACTCGCAGCACCGCAACTTGGCGGCGCCGCAGTTCCATCGATGCAACCATGGCGAGCATGATGCTGATTGCGCTCGAGACGAGCACAATGACTCCCATGATGACGAACAGCCAGTCCACATCGCCCACGATCGCCATGAGGCGACCGATTTGCTGCGCCGGTTGTGCGACAGTGATTGCGGTATCGCGCCGAAGTCGGTCAAACTGTGCCGCGATCGAAGCGGATGCATCGCTGCCAGGGCGCGTCGGAAGCCGAAGCAGGATTCCGGTGATGAGGCGGTCGGCATCGGTCAACTCGTCTGCATCGATGTGCGCGTGATCGTGTGATGCGTGATCATGATCGGCGTCGGCTTCAGCTGACTCTGCCTCCTCGCGTCTCTCTTCTGCGTGGATGATCCAACTGCTCTCGAGCGATGTGATGACAGCGCGGTCGTGCGCTGATCCAGTTGGCTTCAGGATCCCCACGACCTCATAGGGATGATCCGAGTGTTCGTGGCCGCCCGCATTCTTGCTGCCCGTGCCGTGCGAGAGGGCAATCTTGGCACCGACCTTGAGTCCATGTTCGCTCGCAGCCTGCGCGCCAGCGACGACCTCAAAGTCACCCGCGAAGGCTCGCCCTGCGGCGAACTCGAAGGGCTTGCCGACAACGGGTTCGAACTTGGAGAGGAAGTCTGGCGTCGTTGCGATCACTGGACTCCCTCGATAGGAATCGCCAAGTTGGGTCGGAATGGACCACTGCCAGGGGAAACTCTCGCGGATTTCCTTGGCCTTGGGGAAACTGATTGGGTTCGCGGGCGCGTTGGCGTAGAAGAGCCCGTTGAGTACGCCGACAAGTGGGCTCGCATCCGCGCAGACCAAGAGATGGATATTGCCAGTGCCGCGCCGAAACGCCTGCGATGCCGCTTCGCGCATCGACAGCAGGACAAGCAGCAGCGCGACCGCAATCGCAACCATCGCGACGGTCACGGCGGTCGCGAGTGGTCTTGCGCGCAAACTCCGAAAGACGATCAGCATGTCGCTCATGCGGTCACCACTGCTTCGGTGAACTGCGAGACATTGATGACGCGCTCAAAGGAACTCTTGAGGAGCGGATCGTGGCTTGTCACGATCAACGTCGCGTTCGTGCTGCGAGTGGCATCTTGGATCAGTTTGATCGCATTGGCGGCATTCGTTGGATCGAGGCTTGCTGTCGGCTCATCAGCGAGCACGACGCAAGGCTCGCCTGCGATGGCTCTCGCCACTGCCACGCGCTGCTGCTGACCAACCGACAGCGTCTCGACAGGCGCATGAAAATCCGAAATCCCTAGTCGCCCGAGCGCAGTTTCGGCGCGCGTGCGCTGCTGCGATGGAGAAGCTCCAGCGAGCATGAGCGCGAGCATTACGTTTTCTAGGCTTGTAAATCCCTGCAAGAGGTTGAAGGTCTGGAAGATCATTCCGATCCGTTGACCCCGGAAGGAATCGCGCGCGCCACCCCGCAACTTGACGATGTCGACTCCGTCGATCGATATGCGCCCAGACTGTGGCTCCTCGAGACCAGCGATGAGATGAAGCAGCGTTGATTTCCCGCTGCCAGACTCGCCAGCGAGCAGAACTTGTTCGCCGCGCTTGACCTCAAGCGAGTCAACATGAATGCAAAATCCGCGGCGATACGAGAATCGAAGATCTTGAATGACCACACCCTTCGAGGTGCGATCCAAAGCGGCGCTGGACATTTCCCGAGCCTAGCAGGACACAACGGAGCGCTGCTCCAAGTCGTCTCGTCGGTCTCACCGTTGCACTTGAGGCACACAGCGCGCGGCACGGCGGAATGCAAACCCCAGGACTCAGACAGTCCTCGGCGACCGACACAAACCACCGAGCAAAGTTCTAGCGCAAGCGCCGTCGGTCGCCTGCGGAACTCGCCTGGGGCTTGACTGCGCCGCACAGCAACGCGGGC
>CAYHHO010000004.1:0-54025 GCA_964356445.1 uncultured Singulisphaera sp.
ACGGAAGCGAAGTACGGAAGCGAAGTACGGAAGCGAAGTACGGAAGCGAAGTACGGTGGCGAAGTACGGAAGCGAGAGGCCCGCGAAAGGACCTCCCGGCGCTCAAACATGCTCGCCGGCTGCGCGGACGCTTGCCGGCTCCGCAACTCGCGCGGGAGGTCTTTCGACGGGCTACACGGTTTGGGAGATTCGACTTCGTCGATGAGATCCCGATTTGCTGCCGCACCGCACGATGTGTGCCTCAACTCGACGCGAACCAATCTCCCGGCGCTCCTCAGTCTTCGTCTGGCTGCCCGCAGGGCTTTGTTGGCTGCCAATCGTTCGCTCCGTCCTTGAGCATGTCGAACAGATGCCAGATCGAGCAGAACTCATCACCCGGTCCGAACTGCGCAGACATCACGCGCCGAATCTTCATCACGCCCTGCGCGTCACGCTCTCGGTGGAAGGAAGTGACTCCCGGCCAGCGCGTGCCTGGCTTTGGCTCGTAGCCGCAGTCATGTGCGAACGATGATTCAGCGTCGCTGATCACGGGGAAATTCCATCCGCGGAGCGCGATCTGCGTCGTGAGCGATGCAGGGGAGTCGGGCGATGCGAGCACAAACGAGCAGCGCTGTTGCAGGTGCCGTGAGAAGCCGATGAATCCATCCGCCCAGAGTGCGCAGTACTGGCAGCGCTCTCCCATGTTGTGAACGATGATGAGGTCGTCCTTGTCTGCAAAGAGTTCGTTCAACTTCACGGGCTGTCCATCGGACCTCACGAATGTGTAGTCCTCTCGCACAGCGGTAGCCGTCGCTCTTCGTAGGGTGACCAATTGCGCCCTGAGAGTCTCGATCTGCTTTTCCAGTTCGTCGATCGCGAGACTCGGTTGCGCGCAATCCTGTGAAGAATGATTGGGAGGCGCGGCGTCGTTCATCCCACCACGGTACTCCTTGTAGCCCAATGGTTTCGGGTGCGATTCGGTTTGATATTCCCGCTCTCAGTTTGAAGCCGAGTTTCAAAGGCAGGGTCCGTAATTCAGAAATCACCGCAAAGTTCTGTAATGCAGGATCGTGGGCGGTCCTTATGTTCATGCGCAGGCAGCGGATTCGGACCCGGCGTCCGTGAGAAAGTGGGGTAATCATGTCACGAGATGAAGTTCGGCGGGATCGACTCAACCAATTTGTCGATCTTGCGCGGATTTACCGCAGGTGGACTCGAATCCAAACTGCACAAGCACTCGGTCGCGAACCTTCGAAGGTCGTTCCCGAAAGCGGCAATCCAAAGCTCGATCTTGTCGTTGGGCTCGCCGAAGCACTTGATTGGGAAGTGGGGGATGTTGCCGAAGGGATTTGGCGCGACGAAGCGGAGTCCTACGAACACGTAGAGAAAATGGCGGAGCGCGGCTTTGCGCTCCTTGATCGAGAGGCGATCGAAGCGCATCGCGCTGGCGAATATCGGCGAATGACCGAACTGTCGCGCGCGCTCTTTCTCGCAGCACAGACTGGAAGCGAACGAGCGACCGCTGCCAATCGGCTCGCTGGTGCGCACGACGGGCTTGGCAAGTACACGAAGGCGCTCGCTGCGCTCCAGCGAGGTCTTTCGGAACCGGGAGTCCCAGCACATGTTCGCATGATGCTCGAGGTCAATCTTGCCAATGCGCATTACACACTTTGGCACCTCATCGAGGCATGCGCTGTTGCGAACACGCTCGTGGAGCGTTTTCAAACACGACCGCCAGAGAGCCGTGTCGAGCGTGTCGTCGCCGCGTTTGGGCACTATGTGCGCGGGCAGTCGAAGCGACGGATGATCGAGACGGATCCGCTCAGTGCAAACTCCCACGCCGAGTCTGCGAAGCCAGACCTCGTTGCTGCGATGGAGTCTTATGGAAGGCTCGCGGTTGAGTTCGACGACGCCTCTTACGCAGGGATTGCGAACACATGTAAGGGTGCGTGCCTCGAATGCGATGCAGCGCTCGGTGTCATTGATCCGCTCGCGTCAGTCGAGGCGCTTTCTGCTGGCCTTGATTCTGTTGTTGATGTGGCGAACTATCCACCAGGTGACTGGCTGGAGAGTTATGGTTGGTGGGCAGTCTTCGGATGCAATGTCGCGCTTCGAGGGTTGAGCGGTCCAGAACTGCACAGACACATGGCAATCTTCTCGAACAAGACGTCAGAGATTGCGGAGCGTTTGGAGAACTGGTCGCTGCGCGAACGCGCGTTCACTTTCGAGCACCTACGGCGCCAACGGATGAACGAGTCGCTTGGTTACTCGACTGAGTGGGCGCTCGACGACGAGGATGTACGGACTGTGACTGGCACGATGGGGCGCTTCCCGTCGTTCCGCGACACTGGGTGGCGAATCTTGGAAAGTGCCCGATCACTGCACACAGCCTGAAAAGCAGAAGGAGAATCCCATGAGAGTCTTTCATTCCAACAAGTGGTCGCCGGATTCAAAGTCGATCACGCCGTCGGCACTTCGGGTCGCTCTCGTCTCGCTGATTGCGGTCGCAGCACTCGCTGCGATTGTGCCATCTGCGGGTGCGATTCCGCCGAGGGGTCGTCAGCGGAACACGAGTGCGTTCATCTACCCGCCGGCCTTCGTCGCCTTTATGGACACGCAGTACGGGCGGCTCTGGATGCACACTGTTCAGGAGCAGGTGATCCGCAGGATGTACATGACCTGGATTGAGAAGAATTGCAATCCAGACAAGAAGGATCGTTGATTCGTAAGCGGTGGGTTTGCTCCGCCGCGCTGAAATTTTCGCCGTGACAATTCACTGCCTGTGATGTCGACGGCTTCCGGCGCTCTTCGCATGATCTGCTTCATGCGAAGAGTTTGCTTTTTGCTGCGAAGGCAAGCTCGAGTCGTGCGCGCCTGACCTGCCCCCGATCAACCGTGGATCACTCTTCCCTCAGTCGCGAGGGCTGCCTCGTGGATCGCTTCGTGCATGGTTGGGTGCGCATGCACGGTCGAGATGATGTCTTCGACCGTTGCTTCGAGACGTTTCGCGAGTCCGAGTTCGCCGATCAATTCGCTCGCATCTTCGCCGAAGATGTGTGCGCCGAGGATTTCACCGTATGGATCGCTCGTGATGATCTTGACGAGACCATCGGTCGCGCCGACCGCGATCGCTTTCCCGTGCGCCTTGAGCGGATACTTGCCGACTTTGTACTTGAGTCCCTTCGCTTTCGCGTCTCGCTCTGTCAGGCCGATCGATGCAATTTGTGGATTGCAGTAGGTGCAACCTGGAATCGATGCGTAATCAACGCCGAGCGTGTGATGCCCCTTCATTCTCTCGACGCATGCAACAGCCTCTTCGCTGGCGACGTGTGCAAGCCATGGGGGACCGACCACATCGCCGATTGCGTAAACACCGGCGATGCTGGTCTGGTACTTCGGCTCAGGCGTGTCGCGGTAGTCGGTCCAGATGTGCCCCTTTGCGGGACCAGCGTCGCAGATGCGAAGCCCCAGCGATGGATCGAAGAGCCCCTCGAATCGCGCGCCCACTCCGATCGCCACGAGAACGACCTCAGCCTCGACCTTCTCGGTCTTCTTCTCATCCTTCATGTCGTAGAGCGTGACCGTTGCGCCGCTCGCCGTTTTCTCGATGGCCTTGACGCTCGTGCCAACGCGAAACGCCATCCCCTGTGCTGTAAAAGTCTTGAGCGCCGCAGCAGAGACATCATCGTCCTCGATTGGCAGGATGCGATCCTGCATTTCGACCACAGTGACCTTTGTGCCGAAGGCGTTATAGAAGTATGCGAACTCCATGCCGATCGCGCCTGAGCCGATGATGACCATCGATGCCGGTTGCTTGGCGAGATTCATCGCCTCGTAACTTGAAATGATCGTCTTGCCATCGCACGGCGCGAATGGAAGATGCCTCGGCGCGGCGCCCGTTGCGATCAGGACGCGGTCAGCCGTGATGACCTGCGCGTCGCCCTCGCCAGACCCCTTGTAATAGGTCCCGTTGGTCTTTCGCACTTCGACCTTGCAGGGGCCAGCTGCCGACTTGCCCGCAACAATTTTCGCGTGCCCAGCAACGTGATCGATCTTGTTCTTCTTGAAGAGGAACGCAATGCCAGCGTTCAACTGCCCGGTGATTCCGCGGCTTCGCCCAATGACCTTGTCCCAGTGGACTTTCACATTCTCTGGCTTGATTTCAAAGCCCCATTTCTCGCCGTGTCGAATCGCTTCCATATACAACTCCGCGTTGTGCAGGAGCGCTTTCGTTGGAATGCATCCCCAATTGAGGCAGACGCCGCCGAGCTTGTCGCGCTCGATGCAGCAGACCTTCATCCCCATCTGCGCTGCGCGAATCGCGCCCACATAACCGCCTGGTCCGCCGCCGATCACGATGAGGTCGTAGTGCCTGGTGTCTGCCATAGGGGGGGTGATTCTAGCGAGCCGTCGACGGGGCTCGTCGGAAGCGTTTGCTAGTATCTCGTCCCCGACTTATTTCGGCGGGAATGCAATGCGAACAGCACTCATCAGCGATATTCATTCAAACCTGTCGGCACTCGAAACGGTGCTGGCGGATATCGATCAGCGCGGAGTTGATCGCATTCTTTCCCTTGGCGACATTGTCGGCTACGGCCCTGATCCAAAGGAATGCGTTGACCTTGTTGCGAAGCGTTGCGAGTGGAGCCTGATGGGAAACCACGACTTTGGGGTGCTCTACGAACCAACCAACTTCAACGCTTCCGCCGAGGCCGCCGCGTACTGGACACGTCGGCAGCTTGAGCCGCCGAAGGCTGAAGGTCAGTCAGAAAACGGAGCGGCACCAGCGGCATATGACAGCGCAGAGGCCGTTCGCCGCTGGGATTTTCTCGGCCAACTTCGGGTGCGGGTTGTCTTTGGGCCATTCCTCTGCGTGCATGGATCGCCGCGGCGACCGATCAACGAATACATCTTCCCCGAGGATCCGCTGAATAGCGCCAAGAAGGTCCGAGACATTTTCGCGAGGGTCAAGCCTTCGCGCATCTGCTTGGTTGGACATACGCACGTGCCTGGCGTCTTCACCGACGATCCAGACTTTCTTCCAGCAGCGGATATGACGGATGGCTTGTACAGGTTCTCTGCGCAGGACCCTGTCATTGTGAATCCTGGGTCGGTTGGCCAGCCGCGCGATCTTGATCCGCGAGCTTCGTACGCGATCCTTGAGACAGGCGAGAACTTCGAGCCGGTGTCGGTTCAGTTCTACAGACTGGAGTACGACATCGAACGCACGGTTGAGAAGATCAAGGCGATTCCCGACTTGAATGATTGGCTTGGCGAGCGGCTGCTTCAAGGGCGATAGCAAGAGAGCGAGAGCATGAACAAGGGAACACGCAAGATTCTGTTGACGCTGTTGGTCGTGTCCTTCGCCGTGAGCATCGTGGCGATCGTCATGAGTGGGAAGGGCCCAGCGAAGGCAAACCCCGCGACAAGTCAGGCAAGTGAGCAGCCAGTTTCAGGCGCGACGCCGACACCGTCGACGCCGCAGGCGCCACCGGCGAATACTGCTCCGGCAACTTCAGTTCCGGCGACGAACCCAGCAACGCCAACAGCAGTCGTCGCTCCGACTGTGGCCACAGCAGTCTCGGCAACTGCGCAGAAGTTGAAGGCGCGTGCGATTTCAGCGACGGATGCAGTCCCCGCATCGCTCGGGTCGCTCGATCCAGCGAAGGACCGATTCGTCGTCGAGTTCTCTCGAACAGGCGCAGGAATCTCGCGCATTGCATTTAGTGAGTTCTGGGTCAACGCAGTCGACCGCGCAGCGGCGATTCGGCACGCAACCGCAGTGGTGTCGGGGGCGAACGTTGTTCCTCCGATGCCCGCCGAAAGTGGTCGGTACGTGCTTGCACCGGTCGGAAAGATTGGAAACTTTGAAGTTCCAATGTTGGCGGCGCACTCCATCGAGGTCGATGGTCAGCTCGTGACGCTGTTCGCAGGAGTTTGGACGGAAGTTTCGGCCGGTTGCTTTGAGGCAATCGTGGAAGACGAACTTGGCGCGGCGGTCATGAAAGTGCGCCGAAGTTTCTCCGTGAAACCTACGGAGGGCGATGGATACGACATCACGCTCGCGCAGTCCATCGAGAATCTGACCGCGGCCCCTCACCGAGTCGGCGTCTTGCAATACGGGCCGAGCGATCTCACGCGGGTCGCAAACGAGATGATGGACATCCGTCGGCTGCAGTTCGGCTACTTGATGAGTACGCATCGCGATCCCGCGCAAACATCGGTGATCACGCACGATGCGTTGCTCGAGCGCGCAGCCGTCGTCAAGAACATCGAAGCTGGGAAGTTCGGTGTCTGGCCCAGCGCAGAGCAGGAGTCTCAGGACTTCCACTTGAGTTGGTTTGGGATGACGAATCGCTATTTCTCGATTGCGGTGCATGCGCCGATGGCGGCAGGCGAAGGAAGCACTCCGAGCAAGTCGCTCTCGGATTCGGTTGAGTTCATTCGGGCGCAGTTGGGCGAGCCAAGTGCCACGGCGCTGATCGCAGAGCCCACACTCTTCACCGTTTTGAGTTCTCCCCAGCGGGAAGTTGCGCCTGGCAAGTCGGTCGATTTTTCGATGGGAGTCTTCGCCGGTCCGCTTGATCGAACCATCTTGCGAACCGAGCAGCCATACAGCGCACTCGAAATGTCGGGACTCATCGTCTATTCGATGGGAGGTTGCTGTTCGTGGTGCACCTTCGCATGGCTGGCGAACTTGATGGTGGTCTTCCTTGATTTCATTCATGACTATCTCGTCTTCGACTGGGCGCTGGCAATCATCATGCTTGTGCTTGTCGTTCGACTGCTCCTGCATCCGATCAGCAAGAAGTCACAGATCCAGATGCAGAAGCTGACGCGGAGCATGGCCGAGATGAAGCCCGAGCTCGATGCGCTGAAGTCGCGATATGGCGATGACCCAAAGCGCATGCAGCAGGAGCAGATGCGGCTCTATAAAGAAAAGGGAGTCAACCCCGTCGGTTGCGTCGGTGGATTCCTTCCGACCTTCTTGCAGATGCCGATTTGGATGGCGCTCTACGCCGTTCTGTACCTCGCGTTCGAACTTCGACAACAGCCTGCGTTCTTCGGCATCTTCCAACTCTTCGGAGGCTGGGAATTCCTAGGAGACCTCAGTTCGCAGGATCGCTTCATTCCACTTTCATCGCCGATCAATCTCTACTTTTTCAACCTGACGAGCATCAATGTGATTCCGCTCCTGATGGGCGCGGTCTTCTATGTTCAGCAGAAGTACATGGCGCCTCCGCCATCGACCCAGATGACACCGGAGCAGGAACAACAGCAGAAGATGATGCGCATCATGACCGTCGTGATGTTCCCAGTGATGCTCTACGCAGCGCCATCGGGCCTCACCCTGTACATCATGACTTCGACGTTGGTTGGAATCTGGGAGAGCAAACTTGTTCGCAAGCACATCCTCGAGACTGCGAACCAGCCCGTCGTTGTGAAGAAGTCGAAGGCGCGAGATGCGATGGGTCGGCTGTACGCAAAGGCAATGGAGCGCGCGCAGGAAAAGCAAGATTCCAACAGGAAGTTCAAGGATCGGCGCTAGCAGTGCAGTGGCATTCGATTGCGAACGCGACGGACACGATCACGGCAATCTCGTCTCCTCCGGGTGCTGCGCTTCGCGGGATCGTGCGCGTGTGTGGTGATGACGCGTTTCGTGTCGTGAACCACAGACTCGTCGGCGCAGCAATCCTCCCGCGGCGCGGGGTGCAGATCGCGCGCCTCTCAACGACGATTGCGAAAGAGTGGGTCGAGGTCCCCGTCCTGATGCTGGTGATGCCTGCGCCGCATAGTTTTACTGCGCAGGACACCGTCGAAATTCTTGTGGCGGGAAACCCGTCGCTGCTCCATGCAGTCGTCGATTCGATGTGCGATGCGGGGCGAGGAAAACCGAATGCGCGCAGGGCAACCCCAGGCGAATTCAGCGCGCGCGCGTTCCTCAATGGCACGATCGGTCTCGATGAGGCGGAGTCGATTGCGCTCTCGATTCGCGCAGAGTCCGATGCGCAGTTGGATGCGGCGCGGCAACTTCGCAAGTGCCGAGTGAGTCAGATTGCGTCGAAGGCTGCAGAGGATGTGACTGGGCTCCTCGCGCTCGTCGAGGCCGGCATTGACTTCAGTGATCAAGAAGATGTGGTTGCGATTGAGGCCGGCGACTTGGCGCGCGCACTCGCCGATACCCAGCGTGACCTCGCAGCCGCAACGGATGGCACCGTTCCAGAGGAGTCGCTGCGAGCGCTTCCCGTCATCGCCCTGCGAGGCGCGACGAATGCAGGAAAGTCGAGCTTGTTCAACGCGCTGCTTGGGCGGGAACGCGTGGTTGCATCACCGCATGCAGGGTCGACGCGTGACGCCATCGTTGAACCGCTGAAGTTATGCAGAGGTCGCGAGGTGCTGATCGTCGACCTTCCCGGGATTGAAGATCCACAAGGTGCGCTCAGTCAGCAGATGCAGGATCTTGCGCACACTTCGCTTGCAGACGCCACACTCCAACTTCACTGCGTTCCGCTGGCAGAGAGTGGAAGTCAAAGTTCATCCGCAGGTGTGAGCAAGGACGCGAATGCCCAGTGCATCAATGTCTGGACCAAGTCAGACTGCGCGGACGAGCGCAGTCGCGTCGAAGGTCGAGCCCGCGGTGGCGTGGTGACGAGTGCTGTGACGGGTGAGGGGCTTGATGAACTGCGCGAGGCACTGACTGCTGCAGTCGATGCCAATGGCTGGATCGGAGGTGCGCGAGTTGCGCCGGTGCTTCTGGCGAGGCACCGCGACGCGATCGCACATGCGCAAGAGAGGATCGGTACCGCACGCGAGTTGGCGCAGGTCTGCGCGAATGCGGGGGAGCGCTCGGCGGAGCCCGCCGAAGTCATTGCGTCTGATCTGCGCGGTGCGCTCGATGCCCTCGGGACAGTCGCGGGGCGACGCACCCCAGATGACGTTCTCGCTGCTTTGTTCGCGAAGTTTTGCGTCGGGAAGTAGGCGGACAGGGCGCAGCGGCGCGGCGGGATGCAAACTCAACTGAGAAACTTGACATGTTCCATTGCAGGGACACACTTACATTGTCTTGGGTTCCACCGAGGTGTTGAGAAGGGGCGCCCAGAGCGAATTGCGGGTCTGTTTTTCCAAGGAGCCAACATGAAGAAACTTTCCACAGTGGTCGGAACTATCGCACTCGCTGCTTCATCTGCAAGTGCGACGTTTACGGGTTGGTCGGTTGTTCAATCATCCGCGGGCGGTCACGACGTCTACCAAGTCTTTGCGAACTTCAGTAACTCGACTGACATCCCGCTCAATGTGTTCTCGGTCAGCAGCACGGTTGGCACGATGAATGCAGTCCACACCGATGCCGAAGGGTCGTGGGCGGCAAGCGCAGTCGGCAACTACGCAAGTGACTCGTATGTCACGATGGCTGGCACTGGGCTTGCATGGGGAACGGTCATCGGTGGGTGGGATCCTCCGGTCGGCAGCAGCATTCCAAGCGGCGCCGGTTGGTCTGCGAGTTCTCCGACAGCGGTTGGCGCAACGCAGAAGCGCACGGTGTTGCAGATTGCGCGAGTCGCAGGCGACCAGTCGTCCTTCGCTGCGAGCATGACGATGTCGTACAAAGTTGCCGGAACAACGATCCCACTCTTCGGATCAGGTAGTTTCGCGATTCCGGCGCCGGGGGCGCTTGCGGTGATTGGTCTTGCTGGATTCGGCGGTCGTCGCCGACGGTGAGGCAGACACGGTTTGCGATTCGAAGCCGAGCGCAAGGCGGCGTATGTCTCGAGTGCGACGCGAAGCACTGAAGCACCGAAGCACCGAAGCACTGAAGCCCAGAAGCGAGAGGCCCGCGAAAGGACCTCCCGGCGCTCAAACATGCTCGCCGGCTGCGCGGACGCTTGCCGGCTCCGCAACTCGCGCGGGACCTTCTTTCGCCGGGCCACACGGTTCCCGAGATTCCGCCGCGCCGCGCGCATCACACTCGGCAAGACGTCGCGCGGCGGCAACCCCCTTGAAATGGTGGGATCGTGTCGAAAAACGACACAAACCCACCATTTCAAGGCGACTGTGCCATCCCCTCTCACTGTTCACACATCGCGCTCGCTTCACTGAGCGGCGGGGTCCCCAACCACCCTCTGTGCCATCCGGTCACCCTCATATATAAAGGATGCATGTCCACGACACACCGCATGGAAGTCCGCGCTCGGTACTGCGAGTGCGACCCGATGGGGGTCGTACACCACACCGTGTATCCGATCTGGTTCGAGATGGGTCGGACCGAACTGCTCCGCCAAACCGGATCGAACTACGCAGAGATGGAGGCGAAGGGTTTCTTCTTGGTCGTGACGCGCCTCGAGGTCCGCTATCGGAGCCCCGCCAGATATGACGAGGTGCTCACGCTCGAGACAACGCTGCGCGACATCGGTCATGTCAAGATCGAGCACACCTATCGATTGATGCGAGGCGCGACCGAACTCGTCGTCGGCGAAACGACCATTGCATGCATCGACAAAGCCGGCAAGCCGTGCGCGCTGCCGCCAGATTGGATTGGCGGTTCAGCCGCGCCTCTGGCTACTGGTTGACTTGCCCGACGCGCATTCGCACGCGCGTGATCTTTCCGCGGCTCGCTTGGCGAATCTCGTCCTCGACTCCGCTTCGAAGCAACCTGTCGAGCGCGTAACTCGTTGATGCAGAACTGGTCACCACAGTCAAGACTCCTGCAGAGAGTCCTGAGAGTCGAGTGTCGCTGCGAATGTTGTCAGGGATGAACTGCTCCCAGAGTTCCGCGGCGTTCCCGAATCGCTGAGCGTGTCGTTCGACTGTCGACTTCAACTGCGACACATCTTTGCGGATCGAATCGCTTGGAATCGCTGCGCGCCCCTTGGGCCCCTTCCACTTCTGCAAATCCCGAAGGTGATCGATTGGTATCGGCATCGCGGCACCGATGGTACGACGCACCCACTCCGACACGAACGACCAACTTCGGCTGTCACTATCCTTTCGCGCGTGACGAGCCTGCGCCTAACGAACCTCAAGAAGTCATTTGATAAGACGGTTGCGGTCGAGGACGTCAGCCTCGAAGTGCCCTCGGGGTCGCTCTTCTTCCTGCTCGGGTCTTCTGGCTGCGGCAAGACGACGATCCTGCGCATGATTGCGGGCTTCGTGCACCCAACCGCGGGGCGCATTCAATTCGGGGACCGCGATGTCACGAACCTTGCGCCCGAGAAGCGAAACGCAGGCATGGTCTTTCAGAACTACGCACTCTGGCCGCACATGACTGTTTCGCAGAATGTCGGCTTTGCCCTCGATGTTCGTCGAATGCCAGAGAGCGAGAAGCGAAAGCGCATCGGTGAGTCACTTGAACTCGTTCGCATGAGCCAGTTCGCGGATCGGGTCCCGAATCAGCTGTCGGGAGGACAGCAACAGCGCGTCGCACTCGCGCGTGCGATCGCATTTCGCCCAGATCTGCTGCTCCTCGATGAACCTCTGTCGAATCTCGATGCCAAGCTGCGCCTCGAGATGCGCGCTGAGATTCGCCGAATATCCAATGAACTGCGCATCACGATGGTGTACGTGACACACGATCAACAGGAGGCGCTCTCGCTGGCTGATCAAGTGGCCGTGATGAATGGGGGACGCCTCGAGCAACTTGGATCGCCCAGCGAGATCTATCGGCGACCACGAACTCGCTTCGTTGCCGAGTTCATCGGCGAGACCACATTCATCAGAGGTGAAGTGCAGGGAACTTGCGATGCAACAGGGATCGCGAGCGTCGCGACGGAGATTGGTCTGCTTCGCGCACACATCCCTCAGTCGCGGCGTGGCGGCGGGAGCATCTCGCTCTCTATTCGCCCGGAAGCGATCCAGTTGCAAGACGCGGCGAGCAGCGTGAAGCAACCGGATGGTTCGACTTTACTTCGCGGAACTTGTCTCGAGTCGGTCTACCTCGGCGCGAACGTGCAGCACATCGTGGATGTGAAAGGCCACCGGATCAAGGTGGTCGAGGTGAATCCGCGCACCGCATCGCTCGTTGGCAAGGAAGTTTGCCTCTTCGTCGCAGCCGATCAAGTGGTCGGCGTCGAGGAGTGAATCATCCGCCAGCCTGCGAGAACCGCGGCGCCAGCAACGATGGCGTGAAGCGTGAATCCGAGTCCGAACTGATGGACTGTGAGCGACGCCTGAGGCAGCGCCGCGTTCGCGCCCGCTGCATCGCTGCCGATCGTTCCGCTCGCGCTGTGCATCACCAGCACGATGAGCGCGATCCCGATTGTTGAGCCGAACTGCCGCATCATCTGCACGACGCCACTCGCTTCGCCGCGCTGCGACGATGGCACACGCGACAGACACTCGGCATTCGATGGGCTCATCGCGAGCCCGCAACCTGTGCCAAGGACAGCCATCCCGATCGCAAGAATCGGATAGTTCGCGGTGAACACACCGATCGCCTCGATGACTGTTCCGACGAGCGCAAAGCAAAGGCCGAGCAGGATTGGTCTGCGCGGTCCGTGTTTGTCATAGATGCGGCCAGCGAAGTGAATGACGATGAGTACTGGCACGAGCAATGGAAGCGTTCCAAGTCCTGCCTGTAGCGGGGTGAATCCCATGCAGGTCTGCAGATACAGACTGCCGTAAATGCCCTGACCGACGTTGATGAACTGAAAGCAGAAGAGGACGAACGAGCAACCGAGTAGGCCGCGGTCTCGAAACAACCGCAGGTCGATAGTCGGTTGTGCAAGTCGAAACTGTCTCGATGCGAAGAGACCGAGCAGAAGTCCACCAAGCACTGTCGGTATCCACGCCGCAGGCGAGCGAGGAGAATCGACTCCCAGCGCCTGAAGACCGGTGACGAACATCGGTGTTCCTACAAGCAGCAGCGCGATCGAGGGCCAATCGGTTGATCGGGGCGCACTTCGCACGCTTGGCATCCGAAGTGCCAGCGTCATCGCGATTGATCCGATCGCGATCGGCACATTCAGCCAGAAGCACCAAGACCATGAGGCGTACTCCACAAGCGCTCCACCGATGAGCGGACCACCAGCGAGAAACAGCAGCGAGATCCCGGCGTAAGTCGCCATCGCGCGTCCGCGCTGCTGCGCGGGATAAATGTCGATGACGATTGCGGCACTCGCTGGCTGCATGGTGCCTGCGCACAAGCCCTGCGCGATTCGCGCTGCGACGAACATCCAGGCGCTTGATGCGGATGCACATGCGACCGATGCGATCGCGAACCCAAGCATTCCAAGGCGAAACGCGTTGATCCTGCCCATCCAGTCGCCGATTCGTCCTCCGAGCGCAACCCACGATGCCATCGCGAGCAGGTAACCGTTGACGGCCCAAGATTGCTGGGCATCCGTGAAGTGCAGGTCACGTTGAATACTTGGTAGCGCGACCCCGAGCACTGTCGAGTCGAGCATGATCATCGAAAGCGACCCCGTCATTGCGACGAGCGTCAGCCATCGTCGGTCTGCGCCACTCGCGTCGCTCATGCAGCGAGTATAAGACGCACATGCAGCCACAAGGATCCAAGTCAATCCGGATCATCGCGTCACTCACAGCAGTTGCCGCCGTCGGCGCGGCTGTCTTACTCGCTGTGTTGGACACGCGGCGCGGGCCTGCTGCTACGGGTTTGGGTGGCGCTCAGGCAGAGAAGTCAAGTTCGAGCGCGACAACTTCTGGGGCGACTGGCGGCAGCATCATTCAGTACTCGTTCACTTCGCTTGACGGTCGAGAGCTCACTCCCGCAGCGCTCAAGGGCAAGATCGTGATGATCGATATCTGGGCGACTTGGTGCGGACCGTGCAGGGCGACGATGCCGCATCTGGAGCGGATCGTGAAGACCTATCCGGATGATGTGGTCGTGATCGGCGTCTCGAACGAGCCCAAAGCGACAGTCGAGAAATTCCTTTCCGGTAAGTCGTTCACCTATCCAATGGTTGCAACATCTGCGCCGATGGGAATGCCGTTCTCAGCAGTCCGATCGATCCCGACTATTTTTGTGATTCGCCGAGATGGCTCGCTCGCGGACACGCTGGTCGGATCGCACAGCTTCGATCAGTTGGAAGCGGCGATGCGAAGCGCAGGCGCTCCAACTGGCGCCCAGAAGTAGATTGATCGTCGTGCGATACCGACGACCCTTCGCGTTACTCCTGCTCTTCGCAATCTCTTCGAATGCAGGACTCGCGCAGGTGGCGCCCACTGCACCACCGCCAACGGATCCGCAGCCAACGGCTCCGCAGCCAACGGATCCGCAGCCAACGACACCGCAGCCAATCGCGTCAGCGCCAACTGCCGCACAAGCAGACCTTGACCGACGCATGGGATGGTTTCGCGACGCACGATTTGGGATGTTCATTCACTGGGGGCTCTACGCGATTCCTGCCGGCGAATGGGATGGAAAGCCGGTGCCGAGTGCTGGCGAATGGATCCTGCAGACGGGGAAGATCCAGCCAGCCGAATACGTGAAGCTTCAATCGCAGTTCAATCCAGTCGATTTCGATGCCGATGAGTGGGTTCGCATCGCCAAGCTTGCGGGACAGAAGTACATCGTCATCACAAGCAAACACCACGACGGTTTCGCGCTGTGGGATTCTCGTACGACCACATACGACTCGATGGGTTCTCCGTTCAAGCGCGACATCCTGCTCGAACTCGCGCGCGCATGCGAGCGGGGCGGAATCCAACTGTGCTTCTACCACTCCATCATGGACTGGACCCACGCCGACTACTTGCCGCACCGGCCGTGGGATCCTCGCAGCGCGGAGGACGCAGACTTCGACCGCTACGTCGGTTACATGAAGGATCAGATTCGAGAATTGATTTCGGGCAAGTATGGAAAGATCGGCATTCTCTGGTTCGATGGCGAGTGGGAGGAGTCATGGACGCACGAGCGCGGGCTCGATCTTGCGAAGTTTGTGCGCGCGATCGATCTCGACATCATCATCAATAATCGAGTCGACAAGGGTCGATCCGGCATGGCCGGTATGAATGCGAAGGGTGATTGGGCTGGCGACTACGGCACACCCGAGCAGGAGATTCCATCAACGGGGATCTCCGGCGACTGGGAAACATGCATGACCATGAATGACACATGGGGCTTCAAGCAAAGCGACCGCAACTGGAAGAGCGCAGAAGAAATGATTCGCATGCTCTGCGACATCGCCAGCAAAGGGGGAAACTTCCTGCTCAATGTTGGTCCTCAAGCGAACGGGAAGATTCCGCAGGCATCGATCGAGCGACTCATGCGCATCGGTCAGTGGATGGAAACCAACGGCGACGCGATCTATGGAACGAAGGCGAGTCCCTTCGCGCGCCTGCCGTGGGGACGCTGCACGCAGAAGTCGCTGCCAGGATCGAGCACGCGTTTGTACTTTCATGTCTTCGATTGGCCAAAGTCAACGGATGGGAAGTCGAACGAACTCTTCGTGCCGGGCGTGAGTGGGGGAGTGGTCGCATCGCGCCTTCTCGGAGCGACCGCGTTCGAGTCAAAGACGACGCGCAAGGACGATGGCTGGTCGATCTCGATTCCGGTCGAAGCGCCAGACGAAGTCAGTAGCGTCGTCGCGGTTGACGTCGTCGGCGCACCTGTCATCGCGCCATTCACGATTTCGTGTGATGCGACCGGCACATTCACGCTCACCGCACACGACGCAGATCTCTCTGGAAGCGTGCGCTACGAAGAGAAGTGTGACAATCTCGGGTACTGGACGGATGTCGATGGTTTCGCGAAGTGGTTGTTTCGCGTCGCGAGCGCAGGCAAGTACAAGGTCGTTGCGCAGATCGTCGCCGCGAAAGGCGAAGAGGGAAGCCAATTCATTGTCTCAAACGGCAATGGCGCCGTCATGGGAGTCGTTCCCGTTGGCGAAAATTGGTGCGACTTCAAGTCGGTCGCGCTTGGCGAGTTGGATTTCGCGGCAGGACTGCAGACAATTCTGATCAAACCGATGACGAAGGCGAAGTCTGCGGTGATGAACCTGCGGTCGATCACGCTTGAGCCGATTCGCTGACTCTATTGCCGATGGAACGCGCTAGCCGGAATGCTCGTGAACTGCAGTGCTTTCGGCACTCTCCATCGCAGCGAAAGCGATTCGCTGCCGACTGATTCAAACATCCGCACCTCGAATTCGTGGCAGCCAGCCTCGAGGGCAACATCGCCAGTCTTCGGTTGCGCGCCGTGGAGCCCGCCATTGTCGACGATGCGCTGATCGTCGATCCACAGTTCGCTTCCGTCGTCGCTGGAGAGTTCGAATCGGTAGACGCCATCGACGGGTGCCTTCACAAGCCCCACCAACTGCACCGCGAAGCGCTCTGCGGGGACACCAACAGGGATGGCGACCGATGTCGCGTGGGGAAGTGCGGTGCCAGAGTCGAATGCATGTGCGGCGGGAACCACTGCGAATTCGCCAACAATCATCCGCGCAGAGAGCCCCGAGTCGCCCTCGCCACATGGCGAGTCTGGCAGCGCGGTCACTTTCTCGAACGTGCGAGTGGTCTCTGCAGAACTCAACTGTCCCTGCCAGCTCATGCGGGCGCGCACGGTCGCAGACTTGTCAAGCGTGATGACGAAGTCGCCACTCTCCTCGCACTTGATAGGCGAGGTCGCAAGTGTCGGTTCACTTCCATCAAGTGTGACATGCAGCAGTGCGTCGGCGGGAGGCCGTATGAATCGCAGGCTGATGCGATCGATGAAGAACTGATCATCTGACAAGATGACAGGTGCAGTGAGTATTCGCGGCATCGATGCGAATTCGACGGCGATCACCGAGTGCGGCGAACACTTCGCGTTCGCCTCGCGCGATGACTCGGGCAGTTCAAGCACAACATCGGCGCCGTCGCGGCGCACTGTGGGGGCTGGATATTCGTCGCCCAGCGTTCGCACGGAAATCGGATCGTCAAGAACCCCGGCAAGTCTGATCTCGCCGCTTGCGGGCGGCGCAAGCAGGTGCGCATTGAATGTGGTTGCACCCTTGGTCGTCGGCATTGCCATCGTCCACTTGCCCCACCCTGGCACCGGGAGCGGCGCGCGCCCATTGCCGTGAATCGAACTCGCGTGCGTCTCCATCCACTCCGCAATTGAAGTGAGCACGGCCATCGACTCGGGATCGATACGCCCCTTTCCGTCTGGACCGATGTTCACGAGATAGTTCCCGTCCTTTGAAACGATGGCTGCGAGGTTCGCAAGCACGACCGCAGCGCTCTTGAAGTCATGATCGTCGCGCGCAAATCCCCACGATCCATTGAGCGTCATGCAGGTCTCCCATGGTCGATCAGGACCGGCTTCGGGAATCTTGTTCTCGGGTGTTGCAAAGTCGCCCGGCTGCGCCCAGCGATCATTGACCAGAATGTTGGGCTGAAGCACCCGAGCCATCGCCACGATCTCGTCGCTCGTGTGTTCGCGTGCGCCGTGTTCCCAGTCGCCGTCGCCCCACAGCACGGCAATTTCGCCGTATCGGCCGTCGAGGAGTTCTTTCACTTGCGCACGCATGAACGTTGTGTACGCCGCATAGTTGGCACCCTCCGTCGGTCGCTTGTCCCACTCACGACGCGGCAAGTAATCAGGATGCGACCAGTCGAGCAGCGAGTAGTAGAAGCCGAGTTTGATGCCATGCTTCTTGCACGCGGTCGCAAGTTCTCGCAGTGGGTCGCGACCTCGACCACCTTCGGCGACGGGCTTTCCAAACGGCGTCGCCGCGATGTCCTGCTCGCTCGCAGCGCTCGGCCACAGCGCAAATCCCTCATGATGCTTCGTCGTGATCACGATGTACTTCATCCCCGCAGCCTTGGCGGCGAGCACCCACGCCTCCGCATCGAAGTCAACTGGATCAAAACGCGGCGTCAGCAGCGCGTGATACTCATTCGGAGGAATCTGCTTTCGATTCAGCATCCATTCGCTCCAACCTGGAAGGAACTTTTCCTTCCAGACGCCTCCCGCCTCTGCGTAGAGCCCCCAGTGGACGAACATTCCAAACCGCGCCTGCGTCCACCAGCCGAAATCAGGCGCCGCGAATTGCGGGAGGGCGTGCGAGGTCGTGAACGAGATCAACGAAGCGATGAGCGCGGCCCACTTCATGCGAGCACGGTACGAAATGGTTAGCCTTCTTGTATGCCCTCGATGATGCTCAATGACGCCAAGGTCGATCTCGAAATTCAGACGCAGGAGTCCCTCAGCGCACTCGCCCACGCGCTTGTTCCGATGATTGTCGCGCGACAAGCGCTTGTGCCATCGATCGGAGCGGTGCTTGCGCAAGGACTCGGGATGGAACTCGCACCAACTGATCCGAAGATTCAGGCGTGTCTGTGGCTGCTGCATGAGATGGGAATTCGCGCGCTGACGGTTGCGCCTGGAGGCAGCGGTGGGTCTGTCGACAAGGTGCTCACCGAAGAGGAGCGCGCGCGAGACAGTTCCGATCCCTACTCGCTTGGGAACATTGCGACGGGTCGAGCGCTTGCTGTGTCGCTCGCGAATGCATCGACGAGGACCTTCACACTCAATGGAGAGGTTCGCGAAGTGAAATTGCTGCCACGAGACAAGATGGAGCCTGCGATCCAAGCTGTCGTTGACATGCGTCGATTGAACGAGCCGATTCATATCACCACCACGCGTGCGCTCGCATCGATGATCGCCGGCGGCATCGCCAAGGACGATGAGCGCATCGACGCAATTGTCACGCTGAACTCAGACCTCGGTGTTGCTGGGATCAGCATCGATGTCGCAACGAGCACGATCACGTTCGATGGACTCTTCTCGGAGGCGAATGCAGCGGCTGCAGCATTCCTGCAAGGCGGGGGAGCGGATGGCGTCGCTGGAAGCCGGCAGCGCATTCGCCAGTTGAACCTGCAGATGCAAAATGCCGCCAAGGGCTCGTCGCAGCGATCGGCGCCCCCAGCGCGACCGGGAAGCAGGGTTCCAACGAGGATGCGCCGACGCGCATAGCGGCGCGAAAACTTGCCAATCGAGCGAATTCTGGTCGATTTTGTCGGTTCTCGTGATAGTTTTCCAACAACGATGAATCCTCGGTTAAACGCTGTCGTCTGCATTCTGCCCCTCCTCGCTGTTGTTTCGGCGCAGGCCCAGATCCAATTCGTCGACCAGACGAGCACGCGGTTCCCCGTGCAGGCCGAGTACACAAATCAGATTGGCGTTGGCGACATCGACGGCGACGGCGACCTCGACATGTGTTTCGCAAATGGTCAGGGCTACAGTGCGCTCGGGACGCTTCTGAAGCCGCGGATCTACGTCAACAATGGTGCCGGCGTATTCAGCGACCAGACCGATACGCGGGTCGCGGGCATTACGGGGTGCTTTCGCAGCGCCGAGTTCGGCGATGTCGACGGCGACAACGACCTCGATCTGCTCTTGGGTCAGGACTTCAATCGACAGACGATGTTGTTGATCAACAACGGCAGTGGAACTTTCGCGAACGAAACCGCTTCGCGCATGCCGGTGCTCACAACCTCAACCGCACGCGCAACCTTCGGCGATGTCGACGGCGACGGAGACCTGGATATCGCTCAGTGTCACTCTGGGGCATCGAGCCGCTTCGGGAGCGGGCAGCCGCGGCTCTACACCAACGACGGAACGGGCCGATTCACCGACGTCACTTCAACTCGCCTTCCGGTCGGCAACATCTCTGAGCAGATGGACGCGCTCTTTCTTGACGCTGATGGCGACTACGACCTCGATCTCTTCATCGCAACACGCGCGTCGACTCCGAACATGAGTCGGCTCTGGCTGAATAATGGCTCAGGCACTTTCGCGACGGGCGGGAATTTCCCAAACGACACAACTTCGTACGCATATGACGCAGGTGACATCGACAACGACGGCGACCTCGATCTCATTGGTACGAACGCCGGAACGAGCAATGCCGAACTGCTTGCGCGCAATGCAAACGGGCTGGGAACTTCTTGGACGAACATTTCGAGTTCCATCTCTCCCAATCCATCGGTCGATGACAACGACAGCAAATTCTTCGACATGGACAACGACGGTGACTACGACTTGGTGATCGCAGTGCTCGGTGGAACGAAGCGCATCTATCGAAACAGTGGAACAGGCGCATTCACGCAGGCCACAAATGTCATCACCGCGTCGACCGACTCATCGCTCGACGTGAAGGTCGCCGACTTCGATGGCGACGGTCGCTACGACATCGTCACGGGTCAGGGAGAAAGCGGCGCGTTCCAGAACCGCATCTATATGAACAACGGTGCGGTGGACACTCTTGCGCCCATCGCAGTGCGGACCGAACAGGTGGTGCCGGGCGCGATCGGCACTTCGCATCCAGTGCGAGTGACTCTGCGGGATGCCTACACGAGCCACATGGGCTTTCATGCCAAGAGCGTGACGCTGCGATATGGAACGGGCGGCGTGCTTTCTCAGTCCGTGCCCATGAGATTGACTGGCAACAATCTATGGCGAGGCGTTATTCCGGCGCAGGCGCAGGGTGCGGTTGTCAGTTACTCGGTTCGATCAGTTGACGCGGCCAACAACACTGGAAATGGACCGACGCTGACGTTTACCGAACCAGGCACACCGCCGATTCCTGCAGATCTCAATGGCGATGGACACGTCGATGGCGTCGATCTCAGCATCGTGCTTGCTGCGTTTGGATCGTCAACAGGGAGCGCGGATACGAATGGCGATGGATTTGTCGATGGACTCGACCTTGCGACGGTGCTGGCCGCGTTTGGGATCTGAGCAGCGCGCGAACAGCGACCAGCAAACAGCAAACAGCGAGCTGCGCGGCGCAGTGCATCCCCCAGGACTCAGACAGTCCTCGGCGACCGAACCCAATCAGCAAACGAAATTCGAATGCAAGTTCCATCGGTCGCCTGCGGAACTCGCCTGGGGCTTGACTGCGCCGCACAGCAACGCGGGCTCTCAGCGCCCGACCGATCGCTGGTCGTGATCCACAAAGTGGTATCTCACAAACCGTGTAGCCCGTCGAAAGAAGGTCCCGCGCGAGTTGCGGAGCCGGCAAGCGTCCGCGCAGCCGGCGAGCATGTTTGAGCGCCGGGAGGTCCTTTCGCGGGCTTCGCATGATTCTGCTTCGCTTCGCAGTTGAGCCGCACAGCAAGCGCGTTACTTCAGAGATGCGAGGTATGCGATCAGATCTCGGATCTCTCTGGGTTTGAGAAGCGGTTCCATCGGCGGCATCGCAGACACGCTTCCGAAGCCCTCCGCAACGATGGCTTGTGGGTCGACGAGCGACTGAAGCAGCGCTCGGCGATCGAGGCGCGCTCCAACGCCATCAAGCGCCGGTCCCGCGTGGCCGCCAACGCCCGCGATTGCGTGACAGCGCAAGCACGCCGCAGCAGAGTGGTACTTGAGGATCTCTTTGCCGATTGCAGCGTCGCCGCCTTGAAGCACCCGAGGCGCAAGCGCATCAGTGAGGCTTGTTCCTGCAGCGGGCGTGATCGCTGCTGCAAGTCGGGCGTCATGTTCGCTTCCGCTTGCGAGCGCGGATTCGATGAGGTCGAGTCGAATGTGCGCCGCAATTGTGTCCTTGTCGAGTTGACTGAGCATCGTCGCAAGTGCTTGGTTGGCATCGCCACGAGTCGGCGAATGCGGCGACTTCGCCAAGATCCCAAGCAACTGCACGCCCGCCTGCTGCTCGCGCTCGGACCCATTGGTGATCGCAGCGCTCGCTTCCTTCAAAGATCGACCAGGGTCAAGCGAGGCGAGATACTGCCGAGCGCTGATGCGCAAATCGGGATCGCTCGAGACAAGCGACGCATCGATTGCCTTCGCGAGCGACTCATGTTTCGCCGCGGCGAGTTGACCCAGAGATGCGATGCGCTCGGGTGCCGACCGCGTCGTGTCTAGAACAGCTTCAAGATTTGCGGACTGATCGAGTGCGATTCCGGTTTCAGTCGCCAGCTTCAGCGCCGCGGTTCGGATGTCGCCGTCGCGATCGACTGCAAGCAAGGGGACGACCGTCGCAAGTGTCCTTCGCAGCGACTCTGTGTCGCGTGGCGCTGGCATGCCCCCAACGCGACCGTGAACCCGATCGCGCGGTGCGGGCGCCTGATACTCGTTGAGCGCCGCGAGAGCTTCCGTTCGAATTGCCTTCGGCATTCCGGAGTTTGCAGCAATGCTCGCAATGGCCTTCGCGCCATCGCCGCCAAGTTGCAGGTTCGCCGCAATCGCCCGCCGAGAAAATGCAAGAGTGTTCGGGTCAATCTCGACCCGTCCGATCGGGCGCACGAATTCGCCGCTGGGCAGCCTCCAACCGATAGCGAGGTGATTCCCACCACCACCCTGTGCGTGGCGCGCTTCAATCTTGTACTTCGCTCCGGCGCGCAACTGAATCGGCGCGGAAACTTGCGATGGCTCGGAATCCCACGCAGTTGGGTCTGTGTATCCATCCACGCGAGCGATGAACTGCTTCGACTTCGGCACGCCGACCTCTTCGATTGAAAGCACCGAGTGATCGTCGCTCGTGATAGAGAACTGATAGGCACCGTCGGTTGGTGCCGTGATGATGCCACTGAGCCGCTGCACGTAGTCGTTGCCGTACGCGCTGAATCCAGACGCTTCACCAACATCAGCGCGCTCATCGGCCGGCTGGTCAAAGACCGGGCTCTTCTCAAGCGCCTCTGAGGATTGCACCTTCTGCTCTTTCCACACCTCGCGCAGAAACTGAAATGGTGCGGGCGCGGATGGTGTTGCCGCTGATGTCTCGCTGGCTTTGCTCAGTCGTCCGCAGGCTGCAGCAAGCGCTTCAAATCCGCCAGCGATCGGCACGTCCCAAATCGCGCGCGCCGCTTCGGTCGCAATTCGAAAGTCGGGGTCGAAGAGGAACCGTTGAATTGCGGGATCGCGCAGTTGTCGCATGGCCAGCAGCACTCCGAGGCGCACGCTTGGAAACTGGTCTGCCGAGAGTTGCTCCAATCGTTCCGGGGTCGCGCATCCTGCGAGTCCCATCACGAGCGCGTGTCTGAGGAACGCATCGTTCGTGTCATTTTCCCAGAGTGCAGCGCAGATCGCTGGGACCGCGTCGAGCGGCGAGCCAAGTTGCTGCGGACCGAACTTTGCGCACGCGATCGCACACGCCGCACGCACGCGAACACTCTCATCAAGCACATGCTCGGCCAGTTTCGGGAGTGCCGGTGCATAGCGCGCCTGACTCAGTGCGCGCGCCGCTTGCACGCGCACCTCAGCGTCGTCGCTCTCGAGCAGCGAAACAATCGGCGCCAGCGGATCCGGACTCGACACGACAGAAGAGCGCACACCAACTGCCTGCATCTGTAGCGCCCAAATTGCATGGATCTGCGCGAACTGCCGCAGTCGATCTGTCGTCTCGCCCGACTCTCCCGCCTGCGCGAGCGCAAGCAACTGAAGCGTCGAGAGCGAACCCATCGACGCGAGTGCGAACTGCGCACCTCGTCGCACGCGCGCATCTGCATGAGCGAGCAATTCAATCAACTCAGAAACCGGCCTTTGATCGAATCCCTCAGCGAGAATCTCTCGAACCCGCTTCGACTCTGGCGCATCACGTAGGGTCGGATCCCAAACAGCGTGAAGCGATCCCTTGCCCGTGGAGTACCAGCCACCGCCCCACGCGCTGATGTACACGCGTCCATCTGGACCGAACGCCACGTCTGTCGCGAGGACATCCTCCACGAACGGCGCAACATCCACGACCTTGTATCCAGCGCCATCCATTTCGGCGCGGATCGACAACACGCCGCTATGAGTCTCGCTGCCTAAAAAATCGCACATAAAAAATCGTCGATCCCACTTTGGCGGCATGCCCGTGCCGGGCGCGTACGCAAGACCAGAAGGGCCGCTACCGACGTGAGCGAGCGGCGGAAGACTCCACGCTGGATAGGCCTCGTCTGGTCCAGTGCGGACATGCCAGATCTTTTCCTGATTCCACGGTCCACGCTGATTCGCGCCTTCAAGTGTCTGGTAGTTCATGTCCCAGCCCGTTTCACCGCCCTCCATCACGTAGACGAAGCGCGCCTTGTCGCCGCCATCAGAATTGTTGTCGCCAGTGAAGAGGTCGTGGAATTCGTTGAATGCCAGTTCTTGCGGATTTCGAAGCCCAGTCGCGAAGACTTCGAGTTGCGATCCATCTGGACGGCAGCGAAAGACAGCGCCCGACTTCGGATCTGCGAGGATCTTTCCTTCCTTTGTCGTGACGCTGTATCCACGGTCGCCGATCGACCAGTAGATGAGCCCATCGATGCCGATGGTGAGTCCGTGCATGTCGTGACCACGCAGCGCAGTTCGAACGCCGAAGCCATCGAAGATCGACTCAGTCACATCGGCGACGCCATCCGCGTTCGTGTCGCGCAGCTTCCAGAGATTCGGGATGCATGTGTAATAGACATCCTCGCCATCGACCATTACGCCTGCGCCGGTTCCGTCGAGTGGTTCTCTGAAGTCGCGCGAGAATGGCGAGACGCGGTCGCCGATCCCGTCGCCGTCTGTGTCATCAATCAACCGAATGCGATCAGCAAATGCGCGGTAGTAGTCCATCCCACCAAGCCGCTTTTCTTTCCACTTCTCGTAGTAAGCCAATCGATCTGCAACGGTTTGCGCGGCCAAGTCGTCCATCAGCCAAAATTTGCTTGATCGATTGTCTTCGATGCCACGCTCCTGTCGTTCGCTTTCCGCGACATAGATCTTTCCGCGCGGATCAATCTCGAACGCCACCACATCTGCCACGAGCGGCTCCCGTGCATACACGGCGCTCACGAATCCTTCGGGAACCACGATCGGCGGTGCGGGAGGTGGTGCGGTCTCTGCTTGCGAAGTGGGAGGCGGCGAACACGCCAATGCCGAAGAGATGACGGCGATCAACATGCCGCACAGGGTAATTTGAACGCATGAACCCGTCGCAACTCAAGACCATCCGAGAACAGGTTGCGATGGTGGGGGCGGACATCCAACCGAAACTGCTTCCGGAGCCCGGGCTCGCTCGCCGCAACGCTTATGCACACATCTGGCTGGGCATCAAGACCGTGTTTGGCGAGCATTGGCGCGAGGGCTGCGTCAGCGAAGAGGTCGTCCTCTTTGTTGCTTGGATCGCCGAGCACCCCAACGCGGACTACGCCGATTTCGGCGGCAGGGTCTCGCCGTGTGCTTTGCCGACGCAGAATGCGAAAGAAGAAGGGCTATTCGGGTGAGAATGGGTGCGCGAGGACCCGCGCTGGACCATATTCCCTGAGGTTTGTTTTGCGTGGCGGAGGGCTTGTGGCATACTCACGACTGTGAAGAAATCCCTCTCTATCGTTGTTTTCTCATCCGCTGTCATTGCTGGTTTGTCGTTGGCATGGTCTCCAACCGCGACGACGATTCTTGCGACTGGCGCGAATGATCAGGTGCAGCCCAAGATGTCGGCAGCGGCGAACGACGGATTCTTCATGTCGTGGTTCGACAACGCAACCGGTGGATACGACGTCCGCGCGAATCTCTTCGACGCGAGTGGTGCGCCGATGTGGGGTGCCAACGGCACGCTCGTCGCTGATCGCAGTTACTCGTCGACCGTCGACTATTACTCGTCGGCGGTGTCCGGCGGAAAGTTGGCAGTCGCATACAACGATGACCGGCTCGGCGGCGATCGCATCAGCGCGTCGCTGCTCTCGGCCGCGGGCGCAATTCTCTGGACAACGACCATTGACCCGCTCGGTGCTTACGTCGCCAATCCAAAGGTTCGCGAAGACCCGAGCGACGGTTCGATTTATCTCTCTTGGTATCAGGGGTCGGCTACGAAGTTGCAGAAGCTCGATCCGGCGACTGGTGCACAGCTCTGGGCAACAGCTGTTGCAATCCAAGATGGAACGGCGCAGACGACGAACACCGATCTCTGGCCAGCCGCGGATTCTGCTGGCGGCGTGATGGTCTCGTGCGTTCGCCAAGTCGGTTTCACTGGCGCAAAGACGCTGAAGGCGTGGCGAGTCTCACCCGCTGGAGTCCTCGGCTGGACGACTTCAAGCACCGCGCCTGCAGTGGTGTTCTCAACGGGATCGCTCCAGTTTGGAAACTACCCACCGTGCCAGTCCATCCCCGGCGTCGGCTATGTCTTCTGCTGGTACACGTCGAGTCCGCTGCAGTGCTCGGTTCAGTTCCTCGACTTGCAAGGGGTAGCGAAGTTCGGCCCGAGTGGAGCGGTCGTCGCAACGACTCCAGTCCTTGAACGCGTCTCGCCTCGATTCGCAGTTGATGCAGCAGCGGACCGGATCTATGCCGTGTGGCCCGAGCATGTTGCGAACAGTTCAAACTACGGCGTTTCTGCGCAGGCGTTCGCGCTCTCTGGCACTGGCACACGGCTGTGGGGCGAATCTGGACTCTCACTCTCGCCAATCGTCGCGCAGTATTCGACAGACTTTGTGTCGGTCACCGCCGGAAGCGGTGGCGCAACATTTGCGTGGCAGACATCCAGCGCGAATGCGCAAGACTCGGTCTACGCGCAGCGCGTCAGTGCAGCAGGCGCTGCGCAGTGGGCTCTCGCCGCGCGGGTCGATGGTCCGACCGACAAGGGAATGATGGTGTCCGTCCGCCAGTCGAGCGCGTCGGTTTTTGTCTGGCCAGATGGAGCAATCGGCAACACCGAAATCGCAGCGCAGCGTGTCGGCGACGATGGACTTGTGGGCAGCAATCCGGGAACCCCTGGCGATGTGAACGGCGACGGCGTCGTGAATGGCGCTGACCTTTCAACTGTGCTCGCAGCGTGGGCAACCAACGATCCAGATGCAGACATCAATGACGATGGGATCGTCGACGGAAGCGACCTCGCTGCCGTGCTTGCAGCCTGGACTTGAATCTCGCGTCGACGAATTTTTCAACTGCGGCTTCGTCGATACCAGTCGATCGTCTCTTTGAGTCCGTCCTCAAATCCAACGGTGGCTCTCCAACCAATTCGCGCGGCCGTTGCTTCGACATCGAGGCATCGCCGAGGTTGGCCATTTGGCTTTGATGCGTCCCAGCGAATCTCTCCGCGAAAATCGCAGAGACGCGCGATCAATTCAACAAGGCTTCGAATCGAAATCTCCTTGCCCGTGCCAAGATTGAGCGGTTCAGGGGTATCCATGACTTCCGCTGCGCGAATGAGTCCTTCTGCCGCATCTGTCACGTAGAGAAACTCGCGACTTGCCTCGCCGGTCCCCCAGCACTCGATGTGGCTCGCCTTCGCATCAACTGCTTCAACACACTTTCGAATCAGCGCGGGAATGACATGCGAAGTCCCGAGGTCGAAGTTGTCGTGAGGCCCGTAGAGATTGACTGGCAGCACATAGGCGGATCGCAGCCCGTATTGCTGACGGTATGCATCGAGCATCACCATCGCTGCCTTCTTGGCGATGCCGTACGGCGCGTTCGTTTCCTCGGGATATCCATTCCAGAGGTCCTTCGTGTGAAACGGCACCGGGGCAAACTTTGGATAGGCGCAGATCGTTCCCACCTGAACGAATTTCTTCAGTCCGTGCAGCCGCGCGCCCTCGATCAGGTGAAGCGCCATCGCCATGTTCGCGAAGAAGTACCGCCCCGGATTGGCTTGGTTCGCGCCGATGCCCCCAACTTCCGCAGCGAGATGAAAGACGACATCTGGGCGGAGCGTCTGGTACATCCGCGCGACTTCCGTCTCATGCGTCAAGTCAAACTCTGATCGGCGCGGGACCGACACCTCGCTCGCACCACGTGCGCGAAGCTTCTCAACAACGACTCGACCGAGAAACCCCGCACCCCCGGTCACGACGATGCGCTGTCCACTCCACGGGCTCGGTTTGGATGGGGTCATCATCAACGCTGAAAAGGTATCGACTTTCAACCAGACCACCTCCGCGCCGCCGAGCGAGGTGCGGGAATCGCCTATCCTTCACCTGTGAGGTGCGAATCGTGAAGAAGGCAATCATCACCGGCATCACCGGCCAAGACGGCAGTTATCTCGCTGAACTCCTGCTCGGGAAGGGCTACGAGGTTCACGGCATCATTCGCCGAAGTTCTAGCTTCAACACCGAGCGGCTCGATCACATCTATCAGGATCCCCACGAGAAGGGCGCTCGGCTCAAGTTGCACTACGGCGACTTGAATGACGGGAACGGGCTCGCGGAGATCTTGCGCAAGTCGAATCCGGATGAGGTTTACAACCTCGGTGCGCAGAGCCATGTGCGGGTGAGTTTCGACCAGCCGGTCTACACGGTTGACACCGTCGCCACTGGCACGATGCGTCTCCTTGAGGCGATTCGATCGTTTCAGGAAACATCGGGAAGAGCGATTCGCTACTACCAGGCAAGTTCGAGTGAGATGTATGGCAAGGTTGCGGAAGTACCGCAGCGAGAGACGACGCCCTTTCACCCACGATCGCCCTACGGATGTGCGAAAGTGTTCGCGCATTGGATTACCGTGAACTACCGCGAGAGTTACAGCATGCACGCAAGTTGCGGCATCCTGTTCAATCACGAAAGCCCTCGGCGCGGCGAGACATTTGTGACTCGCAAGATCACGCGTGCTGTCGGCAGAATCAAGCTCGGCCTGCAGAAGAAGCTCTACCTCGGCAACCTGGACGCGATGCGCGATTGGGGCTTTGCCGGTGAGTACGTCGACGCAATGTGGCGGATGTTGCAGCAGCCCACTCCCGACGACTATGTCATCTCGACGGGAAAGATGATCTCGGTGCGCACGTTCTGCGATCTCGCGTTCGCGCGACTCGGTCTGGTCGCGAAGGACTTCATCGAGATTGATCCGCGCTACTTCCGTCCAGCGGAAGTCGAGAAACTGCAGGGCGACGCATCGAAGGCGCGAAAGCAACTTGGCTGGCAGTCGAAGTGCACTGTGGAAGAGTTGGCGGCGATGATGGTCGATGCAGATCTCGAACTCGCGCGGCGCGAGAAGACCTTGCGGGATGCGGGGCACGCATTGCCCGCGGGGGTCGGGCACGATCAGTGACGATCGCTCGTTCGATGTTTGCACTCGTTGCCATGCTCTTGCTGGCAGTCGCGGCACCGCCACCTCAACTCGAGATCATTTACGACTCGATACCCGACCCTGATGTAGCGCGGCGCGTTCGCGGGCTCGATGCCTCGGAGTACTTGATCATCTATCAGGGGTGTGACCCGCAGTCGATGAGTTCTGGATCCATCGACATTGACGCTGTCCTGGCAGAGATCGATCGGAAGTTGAAAGGGCGGTCGATCGTCTGGGGAATGCTGGATTTCGAAAATCCTTTTACGGCCAATTTGCAGGCGGGGGTCGATTCACCGAAATACCAATCCACCGTGCAGTCGATGGTCTCGACCATGCGCGCGGTGCGCGGGCGTTATCCCAATATCAGGTGGACTTACTACGGAACGCCATTCATGTCGTACTGGCTCACCGACAAGAACTGGGCGACTGCGAGCGCCGAAGCAAAAAAAGAACTGCTCGACAAGACCTACAAGATTTACAGTCCGATCGTTGCAGAGCAAGACTGGGTGAGCCCGAGCATTTATCCGATCTACGACCCAGCGATATTCGATCCCAAGTCACCTGCGGCGGTGCGCGAAGGCGGGCGGGCGTGGCGAAGTTCGCAGGTTGGCATCGCGAAGATTCTCGCAGCGGGGAAGCCAGTCATTCCGACGATCAGTCCCTTCTGGCAACCGAATGGCGTAGCGAACGCAGGCAGAACCGTGCCCCAGGACCAATTCGTCGAAGACCAGATTGCGCCAGCGGTCGCTGCCGGAGCAAACGGCGTAGCGATCTGGACAGGGATCGAGTACAGCGTTGATCTTGCGATCGGTGGAACCGCGAAATACCCGCAGCAGGAGGAGAATTTCGGAACGCGGGTGTGGCGCGACGCGTTCATCCGTGACTATCTCGACAATCGACCGCCTGCGCAGTGGGATGACCCTCAGTTACGCGCGACGCTCATTCGCAAGGTGTCCACGTCGATCTTTGATGCAATCCGTTGGATTCGAATCTCGCAGTTACCGCCGTCGTCGTCGAAGAACGAGGATCCCAAGTGACGCAGACCCTGACACTGGTGGTATTCGGAATCGGTTGTCTCATGGCAGTGCTGAGGCCGGGCTGGGGGCTTGCACTCGTCATGTCGATGTTCACTCTCGAGCAGGCGTTGCAGGCGTCGTCTCCGATCTTTCTCAGATTCCTTTCACTCGCCAATGTGCTCGTCGCGCTCTCGGTCGGATTTGGTGTGTCGCGGTCGCTCTTGCAGCAGAATCGACCGTTCCTTGGATACGCGTCGGCAGTGTGGATTGGGGTTATCACGCTTCACTTGTGGGCATGCGCGACGCTCCTGTGGACTCCGGCGTACGTCGCTGCTTTATCGCTGACGACATCAAACATCCCATACCTCATCCTCTTCATCGTGTTCGCGCCGCTGCTCGTCGATGGGATCGACTCAATCGAATCGTTCCTGCGCGCCTACCTGCTGCTGGGATCGGCTGTTGTCGTCGTCATCCTCATCAACCCGAACTTCACATTCAAACTCGGGCGTCTTGGAGTCGATCTTTCGGCGCTTGTGCGATCCAACCCGCTCGCCATGGGAGAACTCGGCGGGAGCTTGATGCTGGTCGCCGTGCTCTTTCGAATTGGGGTGCGGTCCGCGTACTTGACTCTGCTGCGCTTCGCAGCCTTCTTTCTCGGCGCGATTCTGGCGCTGCAGTCTGGATCGCGCGGGCAGAGTCTCTTCGCGGTGGTCCTCGCGCTGGTGTTCTATCCACTGTCGACCAAGATCAAGAACATCATGGGATTTGTCTGGACCGCAATTGGCGCAGTTGTGCTCATCCCAGTGGTCCTCATTCTCGCGGGGCAACTGCTTGGGTCATCCGAGATACGACGATGGGACGCGGATGTCCTCGCTGGCGGCACCGAGATTCGAGTGGCGAATGCGATGGATTTGATCTCCGCGTTCCTCCGCTATCCACCTGCGTGGGTTGCTGGCTTGGGATCAAATGCATTCAGCGCGTACACGGCTGCATCGCACGAGCCCTACTCGCACTTTCTTTTCCTCGACATCGTCACCGAACTCGGCATTCCAATGTTTGTCATGTTCTGTGCAATGTCGTTGATTGTGTGGAGAGATTCGCGCTGGCTCTTCAATCGCTTCGCGGAGGATCCCGTTCCCAGAGCGTCACTCTCGGTGCTTTTTGCGTTGCTCGGCTACCAGATCTTGCTTGTCAACAAGCAGGGATACCTCTGGGCTGCATCGACGTTCTTCTTGCTCATGGTCGTTCTGACACGGATCAGGCAACGTACCGAGGCAGCCGATACAGAGTGGGCGATGTCTGAGGAAGGACAACTCGCGATGCAAGAAGCGCACGAGCATGAACTTGAGCGTGAGCGCGAGCAGCAGTTCGAGGAAGAAGCGCAGAACTAGACCCCATGTGCGGCATATTCGGAATCATCTCAGCATCTGGAATCGGCGACAGCGATCGAAAGTTGTTGCGCAACTTGGCCGCTGCACTTGTCCATCGCGGTCCAGATGGCGAGGGCTTTGCGGAGTCTCAGCAAGTCGCGCTGGGAATGCGCAGGCTCGCCATCATCGATCTGCAGGGTGGTTGGCAGCCGCTCTGGAACGAGGACAAGTCGATCGCGCTTGTTGCCAACGGCGAGATCTACAACTTCGTTGAACTGCGGAAGGATCTTGAGTCACGCGGGCATCGCTTCAGCACGGGCAGCGACTGCGAGACCATCATTCATCTCTATGAGGAGTATGGCTCGGAGTGCGTGCACCACCTCCGAGGCATGTTCGCGTTCGCGCTCCACGACAGAGCGAAGCGCCGCGTGCTGCTCGCCCGCGATCGGATTGGCGAAAAGCCGCTGTGTCTGGCGTGGGACAAGGGGCAGCGTGATCGCTTGGTGTTCGCAAGCGAGTTGCGTGGGCTCGTCGGATCGGGAGCGGTTCCATTCGAAGTTGACCCTGGAGCAGTCAACCTCTACCTGCACTATGGATTCGTCCCAGAGCCAACCACCGCAGTGCGCGGCGTGCGCAAGTTGCTTGGCGGACATCTCATTGAGATTGACCTCGACCCATGGAGTGTCAAGGAGCGATGCTGGTGGCAGATGGAAGATGCTCCAGCGATTGACGCGGATCCGGGTTCGACGATTCGCGGCGTGCTCGAGGACATGTCGGCACTCGTTGTTCGGTCTGATGTCCCTGTTGGAATAGCGCTCTCGGGCGGAGTCGACTCAAGCCTCGTCGCGATGATGGCGAAGGGGAAACTGCAGGACAAACTGACTGCATTTTCGATTGGTTATGAAGGAGGCGCATGGCAGGACGAGACCAGCATGGCGCAGGAGTTTGCCGATCGAGTTGGCATCAAGATGCATGTGCATCAAATGAACACGCAGGAGGTCGCTGATGGATTCGCCGATGTCTGTTTCAAGCGCGATGATCCCACTGCGGATATTTCTGGGTCGAGTTATCTCAAGGTGATGGAGATGGCCCGCGCGCACGGGGTGCCAGTGATGCTCATGGGGCATGGCGGCGACGAAATGTTCTGGGGATACGGGTGGATGAGAGCTGCAGCGCTTCGCGCGCAGCGGCGCGAAGAGATGTTGCGTTCTGGGTCGCGCTCAGGGCTCTTGAACTATCTCAAGCCAAGACGACCGCCGATCAGCTGGACTGGTGCGATCGATTGGCTCGAACAGGGCGCAGGTGTGATCAGCGGCTGGCGAGATTGGCGTGAGGACACGACCGGTCCCCGACACCAACTCCCATGCTGGAATCCGCAGAACACATGGCGGTTTGCTGACGCGATGGGACCTGTCATTCTGGAGTGCTGGGAGGAAGCGCGGCAGACCGATCCGACGGCGATCTTTCGCGGCGAGCAATTCTTCCCGCGCACCGATATCTCGATGACCAAGCTCGTCAGCGAGACATATATGGTGGTCAACGGAATCGCCCAAGGTGATCGACTCAGCATGGCGACGAGCGTCGAGAGTCGACTGCCGCTCGTTGACTACAGATTCATCGAGACCGTGATCGGACTTCGCAAGGCGAGACCTGACCTTCATCTGCCACCGAAGAAGTGGCTGCGAGATGCGTGCAAGGATCTCGTGCCGCATTTCGTGTTTGAGCGACGAAAGCGCGGGTTTTCGGCGCCTTGGCGAAAGTGGAATGAAGCGATCTTTGCCAAGCATGGCGCCGACCTGCGGGGCGGCGCGCTCGTCAATTCCGGCATACTGAAGCGCGGTTCGCTTGATGGCATTCGTAGCACAACCGACTGGCTCGGTCGTCCGTATCCATTGCTGATGCACATGTTGACGCTGGAGTGTTGGGCGCAAGGCATGTCGCGCGCTGCGGCGAATGCGCCGAGAACGGACTGACACCGATGGCAGAGTCGCAACAACAATCCGGGTTCGCCAGCACCGCGACCGCGGGGACGGGCTGGACATCCGCTCAAGCGGTGATCAACAAATTCCTGACAGTCGGAGCGATGTGGGTTGTGGCTCTGCGATTGACTCCAGACGAGTTTGGAATGGCCGCATTCACACTCGCGGCTGGCGTTTTTCTCGTGATTCTTCCACCGTTGACGGTGGGCGATGTCGCCGTCACTCATCGAAGGCGATTCGCATTGATCGCACCCATGGCGACTCGGCTGGCTTTGTACGTGGGTGTGGCCAGCATGGCAGTGATCGCAATCGCTGCGCCAATCGTCGCAGCGATCTATGACAAGTACCCGACTGGAATACTGACTGGGCTGATTTGGGTTGTCGCTCTGCGCCCTGTCGGCGATGCACTCGCGACGATCCCGCTTTCGCACCTGCGCCTTGGGTTCGACTATCGCACAATCGCCCTTGTCGATGGTTCGATACAACTCGTCGCGACGACGGCGACGGTCGTCATGGCATTCCTGGGCTGCTCTGCGCTTTCGCTCGTCCTTCCTCAGGTCGTTGCATGCTTCGCGAAGGCAGTGATGTACCGATCCAAGCAGAGGGCTGACACGTCGTCAGTTCAAGCCCGACGCGAGTGGACGCCTCGGCACTCCAAGCGGGTGCGCGGGCGCATCGCGCGCGAGTTTGCCCTCGCAGCAATCGCGCAGTACGCACACAACATTCTCGTGCTGCTTCCCGTTCCGATCCTCGCCTACTTTTCAACCGAAGAACAGACTGGATTCTTCGCCTTCGCTTTTATGCTCTCTGCACAGGCGAATGGCTTGATCGCGTCGCAACTTGGAACCGTGCTCCAACCCATATTCGAGCGCATCGGAACCAACATGCAGAGGCAAGTGGATGGATTCCTTCGCGTCGTGCGGGTGATTGGCGCGGTCGCGGTTCCAGTTGTGTTGCTCCAGGCGGCGCTCGCCGCGCCATTGTTCTCGCTTCTCTTTGAAGAGAAGTGGCAAGGGGCGATTGCCTCGTTTGCAGTTCTGAGTTTGATGGAGGGGTGCTACTTCGCAACAGCGCCAACGATGGCGCTCCTGCGGGCGCAGGGGAGATTCGCAACCTACTTTGTATGGCAGGCGACGCACTTCGCCCTGTCGGTCGTTGCATATTGCTTCGCGGCGAAGCAGTTTGGCGCACTCGGTGTCGCAGCCTGCGCTGCAATTCTCTGGGCGATCAGTTTGCCGATCGCGGTGCGTCTTTGCATTGGCGGGCGAGCCGCAGCGACGTGGACTGCTGCGCGCGTGTTCATCGCGCCATGGCTGACGGCGGCCCCCATCGCGCTTGGAGTCTGGGTCGCGTGGCTGTTCTTGCAGCCGCTCGGCACGGTCGGCATGATCCTCGCGCTCGTCGTCGTCGGTCCACTCGGACTCGTCGCCGCGCTTGCAGCGACTCGCTTCAGTCAACCGAGTGCGTACGCAGAGCTCGTCCCGATGGCGAAGAAGATGACCCATCGAATCCTTCGGAGATCATCATGAAGGCGGCGAAACGGCCGCGAGTGGCGGTTGTCTATCACTTCTTTGCGCACTACCGCGAGCCAATCGTCGAACGGCTTGCGCGCAGTAGTGTGGCCGACTTTGTGTTCTGCGGAGACGATCACGACTACGAAAGCGCAGTCAAGGCCGGCGAATTCACCGACAGGGTTCAGCGCAAGTTCTGTCCGACACGAAAGGTCTATCGATCTCTCATGTGGCAGAGCGGCATCATTTCTATTGCACTCTCGCGCGAGTTCGATCAGATCATCTTCCTCGGGAATCCGTATTGGATCGCAACATGGGTCGCTGCAATCGCAGCTCGGCTGACGGGTAAGCGTGTGCTTTTCTGGAGTCACGGGTTCCTCGGCCCGCCACTCGGTGTCCGAGGCTTGGTGCGCAGGTCATTCTTTCGATTGGCTCACGCGCATCTCTTCTATGGGAGATGGGCGAAGCAGCACGCGATAGAAGTGGGCTGGAATCCTGATCGCTTGCACGTGGTGGCAAACAGTTTGCACCTCGACGCGCAAACGAAGGAACGAGGACTCGTTCGTGCCGAGAGCGTGGATCAAGTTCGAAAGAAACTCTTCAAGGATCCAACGCTGCCCATCGTGTTCTGCTCGGGTCGTCTGATTCCGATGAGGGGGCTCGACTTGCTCCTGCAGGCAGTTGCGCATTTGCGCGCGTCGGGGGTGTGCGCCAATGTGCTGATTGTTGGAGACGGTCCGTGCCGCGCTGACCTTGAGAGGCTCGCGCGCGAGTCTTCAATCGGTGCGCACTTCACAGGTGCGTGCTACGACGACGCGACACTCGCGCTGTACTTCAGTGCGTCGGATGTCACGGTGTCGCCGGGTGTCGTGGGCTTGACCGCGATTCACAGCATGACTTTCGGCGTGCCAGTCATCTCGCATGGCACCATGAGCAAACAGGGTCCAGAAGCCGAAGCGATCTCGCCAGGGATCACTGGGGACTTCTTCAAGATCGGCGACGCAGCGGATTTGGCTCGGGTCATCCGACCGTGGCTTGATCGAAGCCGAGATCGCACACAGACTCGGGCGGCATGCATCGAGATGGTTGAGCGATTCTGGTCCCCGGATTTCCAGCTTCGGGTCATCGAGCGCGCCGTCCAGGGCTATCCTTCGGACGACTTGTTCTTTCTTCGAGACCTGCCCCAGCGGAGTGCGCCCCAATGATTCGAGGACTGCTCGGTCGTGGGCGTGTCTTCTTCTTCTTGCGGGGCGCGATCATGGCATGGCGCCGCGCTCGGCATGGACTGAAGCATGTTCATCCGACGTTTTACATGGGGCCCAATTGCATCGTTGCGCCGGATCTCGTTGCGGGTCCGTATTCGTTCATGAACAACGACTGCATGCTCCAAGCTCGAGTGGTGCTTGGGCGCTACGTCCTGCTCGGACCGCGAGTGGCTGTCGTAGGCGGAGATCACCGCCCGAACCTGCCGGGGGTTCCCAATGTTTTCAGTGGTCGACCAGAGATTCTCGAAACTGTGATTGAAGACGATGCGTGGATCGGGCATGCAGCGATCATCATGCAGGGAGTTCGGGTTGGGCGAGGCGCGATCGTCGCGGCTGGCGCTGTCGTGGTGCGCGATGTGCCGCCGTTTGAGATTCACGGTGGCGTGCCCGCGAAGAAAATTAGCGAACGGTTTCCAGATCCAGCGGATCGCGCGAAGCACGAGGCGATGCTCGATGGCGAACTCGTCCATGGTGAGATCGCCCGTCCGCAACTGAAACCCTAGGGTTCACTTTCGCCACGCGCGCGGCGAGGTCTGGTGGTTTTCTCCGAGGCGATTGCGGGGGGGCTTTCGCTCAAGTCATGCGCAAGATCCGCCGATGAACAGACCGCAGGTACGCTCCGTACTGACAATCCGCTTCTTCGAAGCTCATCAACATGTGCGGAATAATCGGTTATTTCGGTCAATTTGACCGCTCGGCTCTCGAAGCAGGGTTGAGCCGAATCACGCACCGAGGTCCCGATGACTCGGGAGTGCTCTTCGACGAGGCAGCAGGGGTTGGGCTCGGTCACCGTCGCCTCTCAATCCTTGATCTCTCTCCACTTGGTCATCAGCCGATGACTGCGCTCGACGGCAAGGTTGCGCTCACATTCAACGGCGAGATTTACAACTACCTCGAACTTCGCAAGGAACTCGAAGCGCAGGGTCACCAGTTCAAGGGGCACTCGGACACTGAAGTTTTGCTGCATCTCTACCTCGAGCGAGGCGAGGCGATGCTTCCGATGCTCAATGGCATCTTCGCTTTCGCTATCTGGGATCAGCGGAGCAAGTCGATGTTCGTTGCCCGCGATGCGATGGGAGTAAAGCCGCTTTACTTTTCAGCTCAGCCGCGCGGATTTGCATTCTGCAGCGAGATCAAGGGACTGTTGCCGCTGGTGCCAGAGGCGCGCGACCTCGACCCCGTGTCGCTGCACCGCTATCTCACATTCCTTTGGTGCCCGGGCGAAGGGACTCCGCTGAAGGCAGTCCGGAAGGTGCTTCCTGGCGAGGCGATCACCCTGCGCGGCGGGAAGATTGAGCGCAAATGGATCTGGCATCGGCTTCCTGCATTTCGCGCGGTCCGCAGCGACCTCGACGAGACATCTGCCATCGAGGGGACAGTCTCTCACTTGCGCGCAGCGGTCAAGCGACAGATGATCTCGGATGTTCCGCTCGGCGCATTTCTCTCTGGCGGGCTCGACTCGAGCGCAGTCGTCGCCTTCGCGCGAGAACAGAATCCGAATCTTCGCTGTTTCACCATCGAGGCGCTTGGCGGGATCGATGCGGGAGAGACAGACGATCTTCCGTATGCGACCCGAGTCGCCAAGCATCTTGGTGTTGCGCTTGATGTTGTCAGGATCGATTCGTCGAGGATGGCTGGCGACCTCGAGCGAATGATCGTGCAACTGGACGAACCGCTCGCCGACCCTGCGCCACTCAATGTTCTCTACATCAGCCAACTCGCGCGTGATGCAGGAATGAAGGTGTTGCTGTCAGGAGCCGGAGGCGATGACTTGTTCACTGGATATCGGCGTCATGTCGCCGTCAATTACGAACCATGCTGGAGCTGGCTGCCGGGATCGATTCGCCGCGCGCTTGAGCAGGGAACGATGAACCTCGACCTGCGACATGCGTGGAAGCGTCGTCTTGCGAAACTTCTGCGCGGTGCAGGCCTCGATGGCGACGCGCGGCTTGCGAACTACTTTGTTTGGGCGCGCGAGTCTGCGCTCATGGATCTGTATTCGCGCGACTTCCGAGCGGCGATTGCTGGCACTCACGCGGTTGATCCGATGGTGGATTTTCTTCGTCCGTTGCCCCAGTCCGTTGGCAGCATTGATCGCATGCTCGCGCTTGAGCAGGAGTTTTTCCTCGGCGATCACAACCTTCCGTACACCGACAAGATGTCGATGGCCGTCGGTGTCGAAGCGCGCGTTCCGTTCCTCGACCTCGAACTTGTCGAGTTCGCGGCGAGAATTCCCGCCTCGCTCAAGCAGCGCGGTCGCACGGGCAAGTGGATCCTCAAGAAGGCGATGGAGCCATACCTCCCGCACGATGTGATTTATCGCCCCAAGTCTGGTTTTACCGCGCCCCTTCGCCGCTGGATGCGACACGACTTCAAGCCGATGCTGAACGACTTGCTCTCAGTGGATGCGGTCAACCGACGTGGACTATTCGATGGTCTGGCGATCCAGAGACTCATCGCCGCCAACGACAGCGGGCGCGTCGACGCCGCATACACGCTGCTGGGGCTGCTTGGGATCGAGATCTGGTGCAGGAACTTTCTCGACGGCATACCCTCTGCCCCCCGACAATCTGCGAGTTCTCTATGACGACTGATAAGCAACAGGTATTCGAGTTTTGGAACAACGCATCTTGCGGCGAAGATCTGTATCTCACGAGCACCGAGAAGCAGGGCTACGAAGATCAAGCGAAGTCTCGCTACGAGCTTGAACCCTTCATTCCCGACTTTGCCAAGTTTTCGCAGTCGCGTGGGAAGCGTGTCTTAGAGATTGGCGTCGGTCTTGGCGCCGATCACCAGCAGTTTGCGCAGGCAGGCGCAGACCTCTTCGGGGTTGACTTGACTGACCGAGCGATCGAACACACGAAGCGGCGGCTTGGTGCATTCAATCTGCAATCGACGCTTGCGAAGGGCGACGCCGAGAATCTGACATTTGCTTCCGATACGTTTGACGTCGTGTATTCGTGGGGTGTGCTGCATCACAGCCCGAACACACCGAAGGCGATTCAAGAAGTGCATCGCGTCCTGAAGCCAGGCGGAGTCGCGCGGATCATGGTCTATTCCAAGTGGAGCATGGTCGGCATCATGCTCTGGGTGCGATACGGACTGTTGCGCTTGCGTCCATGGACGACGATGACGCAGATCTATTCGCGATATCTCGAGAGCCCAGGCACAAAGGCATACACGATTGCGCAGGCGCAGCAATTGATGAAGTCATTCGAAGACACCAAGCTCTGGACGGTCATGACCCACGGCGATCTTCTTTCTTCGCGAGCCGGTCAAAGGCATGGCGGCGCGTTGATCGACTTCGCGCGAAAGATCTGGCCGCGCAGACTTATCCAATCGCTGCTTCCTACATCGGGATTGTTCATGCTGATCGAAGCGAGGAAGGCACGATGAAGCAGATCCTGCAGTCGTTGAAGACGGGCGCTACGGAAGTTGCCGATGTGCCGTGTCCAGGTGCGAAGCGCGGGCAGTTGCTCATCTGTACGTCACGCACACTGGTATCCGTCGGGACCGAACGCATGATGGTCGACTTCGGCAAGGCGGGCTGGATCTCGAAGGCGCGTCAGCAACCCGACAAGGTTCGGATGGTGCTCGACAAAATGAAGACCGACGGCGTCATGCCGACGATCGAAGCTGTCTTCAACAAGTTGGATCAGCCGCTTCCGCTTGGGTACTGCAACATCGGTACGGTCATCGAAGTCGGCGCCGGAGTGGTCGGATTCGAAGTGGGGGATCGCGTTGCGTCGAATGGCAAGCATGCAGAGGTCGTCAGCGTGCCGGTCAATCTTTGCGCGAAGGTCCCCGCTGGCGTGAGTGATGAGGCCGCGGCGTTCACCGTGCTTGGCGCGATCGCGCTTCAAGGCATCCGACTCGTGCAGCCAACGCTTGGCGAGGCAGTTGTCGTCACCGGCATGGGACTGATCGGGATCGTGACGACGCAGTTGCTTCGGGCGCACGGCTGTCGCGTGCTTGGCATCGATTTCGATCCAACGAAGTTGGCAATCGCGCGGCGATTCGGCGCTGAAACGGTCGATCTTTCGGCAGGGCAGGATCCAGTCGCTGCAGCAGAGCGGTTCTCTCGAGGTCGCGGTGTGGATGCGGTCATCGTGACTGCTGCAACGAAGAGCAACGAGCCGATGCATCAGGCTGCGCTCATGTGCAGAAAGCGCGGGCGCATCGTGCTTGTCGGCGTGACGGGGCTTGAACTCTCTCGCGACGATTTCTTCAAGAAGGAAATCACATTCCAAGTCTCGTGCTCGTACGGACCGGGTCGCTACGACCCCAACTACGAAGAACTCGGTCAGGACTACCCAGTCGGATTTGTCAGGTGGACCGAGCAGCGAAATCTCGAAGCAGTCTTGGACATGTTGTCGGATGGTCGCCTCGAAGTCGAGTCGCTCATCACGCATCGGTACGCGATCAGTGATGCCGAGGCGGCATACGAAGTTGTCGGCGGATCCGAGCCATCGCTTGGCATCGTGCTCGAGTATCCGCAGCACGCCACAGGTCACGGAGACTCTGGACGCACGGTGCGATTGTCGGGTGGGATCGACACGACGCGAGGCGAGGGGAGCGCCGTCGTCAGTTTCATTGGCGCTGGCAACTATGCGACTGCCGTGCTCATCAAGGCATTCAAGGAGGCGGGCGCGCGACTGCGAAGTGTCGCGTCCAGCGCAGGCGTCAGCGGCGTGCATGCTGGGCGCAAGTTTGGGTTTGAGGAAACGACGACCGATACAGAGAGTCTCTTCGGCGACTCGCACACGAATGCGCTGGTGGTGACGACGCGCCACGACTCGCACGCGGGATTTGTCCTCAAGGCAATCGCTGCGGGAAAGCATGTCTTTGTCGAAAAGCCCCTGTGCCTCACGCTTGATGAACTTGCCGAGATCGAGCAGGCAATGAACGCGTGCACTCCCAAGACGCTCCTCATGGTGGGGTTCAATCGACGCTTCTCGCCGCAGGTTCAGAAGATCAAGCAGTTGCTCGCCGGCGCTCCTGGCCCGAAGTCGTTCGTGATGACTGTCAATGCCGGCGCGATTCCTGCGGATCACTGGACACAAGACGCGGATCAAGGCGGCGGTCGGATCATTGGCGAAGGCTGCCACTTCATCGACCTGCTTCGGTTCCTCGCTGCGTCGCCGATTGCGTCGCACGAGTCAGTCCAAATGAAATCGCAGATGGGCGACACGAGAACGATCACCCTGAAGTTCGCGGACGGTTCGCTTGGCACGGTGCACTACTTCGCCAACGGTTCGAAAGCGTTTCCAAAGGAACGACTGGAAGTCTTCGCGAGCGGCGCCGTGCTGCAGTTGGACAACTTCCGCAAGCTCACGGGATTTGGATGGCGCGGGTTCACCAAGATGAACCTGTGGAAGCAAGACAAGGGGCAGCGCGGGTGCGCCGCTGCGTTTGTCGACGCCGTGCGTCGCGGCGGGACGCCTCCGATCGCGCTCGAAGAAGTTCTTGAAGTCGCGCGCGTCAGTATTGAAATCGCAGGTTCGACCAAATGACCACTCATCCCACGATCGACATCATCGCCGGAGCTCGCCCGAACTTCATGAAGATCGCGCCGATCATTCGCGCCGTCGAAGCAGCTCAGGCGCGCGGCGGACGGCTGCGCTATCGACTGATCCACACCGGGCAGCACTACGACGCGAAGATGTCGGGTGACTTCTTCACGCAACTTGGCATTCCCGCGCCGCACTTCAACCTTGAGGTCGGCTCTGGTACCCAGGCGCAGCAGACAGCGACGATCATGACGCGCTACGAAGAACTCCTGCTGAAGGAGCGCAGCGTGCTCTGTCTCGTCGTGGGCGATGTCACTTCAACGATGGCGTGCGCGATCGCTGCTCAGAAACTCTGCGTCCCAGTCGCGCATGTTGAAGCGGGAATTCGCTCGGGCGACTGGACGATGCCCGAAGAAATCAACCGAATGGTGACCGACGCGATCACCAACTATTTCTTCACGACGAGCGAAGTCGCGAATGCGAACCTTCGTCGGTCGGGTGTCAGCGACGATCGAATCTTCTTCGTCGGCAACACGATGATCGACACGCTGCTGTCGAACATGACTCGCCTGCAGCCGCCGTCGTTCTGGAACGAACTGGGATTGACCGAGAAGAACTACATCGTGCTGACGCTTCATCGCCCCAACAACGTGGACGGCGAAAACACGCTCGCCGCGATGCTTCGAGCGGTGGGCGATGGCGCGCGCGGGCTGCCAGTCGTGTTCCCAGTGCATCCACGGACCGCGAAGACGCTGAAGGCGATCGATGGGCTCTCTTCGAACTTCCAGTTTGTCGATCCTCAGCCGTACCTCGAGTTCAACTACCTCGTGAAGCACGCGAAGGCGGTCATCACCGATTCGGGCGGAATCACCGAAGAAACGACAGTCATGGGAGTGCCGTGCATGACGCTTCGGAACTCAACAGAACGCCCCGAGACGGTGACGATGGGAACGAACGAACTGCTTGGTACCGACCCGGCTGCACTTGCACCCGCGCTTGAGCGATTGTTCGCGGGAAAGTGGAAGAGTGGCGCGATCCCACCGCTTTGGGATGGCAAGACCGGACCGCGCATCGTCGAGCATCTGGAAAAACTTTTTGCCAAGTGAGGTGTGGCGCGATTTCCCTCTCGTGCCGCAGCGGTTGAACCAGCATGAAAATCCTCTTCATCACCGACAATTTTCCACCTGAAGTGAACGCGCCAGCGACGCGAACGCAGGAGCACTGCGCGGAGTGGCTCAAGCGCGGAGCATCGATCACAGTCTTGACATGCTTCCCGAATTTTCCGAAGGGAGTCGTCTTCGGCGGCTACAAGAACAAGCTCTATCAAGTCGAGATGATCGATGGCGTGAGAGTGATCCGTCTGTGGAGTTACATGGCGCGCAACGAAGGATTCGCCAAGCGCGTCATCGACTATTGCAGCTTCGCGTTCATGGCATTCTGGGCTGGGCTCTTTCAGAAGGCCGATGTGATCGTCGCCACCTCTCCGCAGTTCTTCACCACTTGGGCCGGCGCAGGAATCGCGTTCGTTCGACGCAAGCCCTGGGTCTTTGAGCTTCGCGATCTCTGGCCGGAGACGATCACTGCAGTTGGTGCCATCAAGAACATGGCGGTCATTCGACTGCTCGAGCGCATCGAACTTTGGCTCTATCGAAACTGCACGATGGTCGTCGCGGTCACCGACGCGTTCAAGGCGAACCTCATTCGAAGAGGGATTGATGCCAACAAGATCGAGGTTGTCACGAATGGTTCGAACATGGAACTCTTCAGTGCTCGGCCGAAGTGCCCGAAATTGACCCAGCAGTTGAAACTCGAAGGCAAGTTCGTCGTCGGATACATCGGCACGCACGGCCTGACGCATCGTCTGGACTTCATCGTTCGCAGCATCGCCAAGTGCAAGAACCCCAACGTGCACTTCCTCTTCATCGGCGATGGATCAGAGAAAAAGAACGTCCAGTCCCTCGCACAGTCGCTTCAACTGTCGAGCGTTACTTTCCTCGACGCTGTCGCGAAGGACCAGGTGCCCGACTACCTCTCGATCCTCGACATCTGCCTTGTTCCCCTTGCCAAGAGCGACACATTCAAGACGGTCATTCCATCCAAGATCTTCGAGTCTGCCAGCATGCTCAAGCCCATCTTGCTCGGAGTCGAAGGGCAGGCGAAGCAAATCGTCGACGAACACAACGCGGGCATCTGCTTCGAGCCGGAAAACGAAACGGAGTTCCTCGCGCAGATCGACCGACTCATGAGCGATCAGTCGCTCTACGAAAAACTGCAGGACGGCTGCAAGCGGCTCGCAGCCCACTACGACCGAAAGATTCTCGCGGGACGCATGCTCGACGCGCTGGCCACCCTCACCACGCGCGCATCGTCCGCGGCGTGATCGCCTGCGCGTGCTGCTTCCCCGCTTGAACTTTCCCGTTGAAATGGTGGGATAGTGTCGTTTTTCGACACTATCCCACCATTCCAAAGGGGTGGCCACTCGCGAGGCGGGACTGCGCGACCACGCAAGAGCCGAATCACCCACCGCGTGCGATGGCTCTGCGATACGATTTCGCGATGACAAATTCTGGGCGCAATATCGTATTTCTGTTGGTGGGGGTGGCGGCGCTGGTTGGTGCACGCCAAGGCGAGAAGGCTCCGCCGCCGACGCCTGCACCTGCACCTCCGCCTGCGGCCGCACCCGCACCTGCACCTCCACCCGCATCGGCAGCAACATCATCCGCGCTCGCATGGGCAGAAGTTCTGGTGCAGAATCCAGATCCCGCGGTGATCACCGATGCAGACTTGCTCAAGCGCATCACCGAGACACACTTGCCATGGATGGTGAGAGACAAGTCGACGGGCATCGAGATGGTGCTCGTTCCACCGGGAAAGTTTGTGATGGGCATGAGTCCAGGGGATGAACAAGCAACCGAAGTTGAGAGTCCTGCCCACGAGGTGACGATCTCCAAAGCCTTCTACCTCGGCCGCACCGAAGTGACGCAGAAGCAGTGGGAGCGAGTAATGGATGGCAGTCCGAGCAAGCGTCCGGGCAAGTCACTTCCCGTCGAGCAGGTTTCATTTGAAAACGTCAGACTGTTCCTGAAGAAAGCGAGAAGCGGACTTCAATTGCCAACAGAGGCACAGTGGGAATATGCCTGTCGGGCGGGAACGACCGGATCGACCTATGGCGATCTCGACTTCATCGCGTGGCACCAGAGCGCGGCTGGCCGCGAGACTCACTCCGTCGCCCAACTTCAACCCAACGCACTTGGTCTCTACGACATGCTCGGAAATGTGGCTGAATGGTGTCAAGACTGGTTCAGCGCCGACTATTACAAGTCCTGTACAGGCGGTGTGGTCGATCCGACAGGTTCAGCGGAGGGATCCCAGCGTCTGCTGCGCGGTGGCGACTGGTACGGCTCCCCCTCCAACTGCCGGGCGTCGTGCCGCGCCGCGGTCACCCCCAGCCACGCCGATAGCCGCATGGGATTCCGTGTCGCGAGGACTCCGTAGTCTGCGTCAACTGGCAGATCTCTACATCGAGTCTGCGTCCATCACAGTCCGATCACAGACGCACGCATGCAGTCATTCAACGGCTTCGAGACAAGGCACTGACTGACCCCCCCGGTCGTAGATCTGTTCGCCGTCAACTGAACAAGTTCACTGCGCGCACGGAAGTATGCTCCTTCAGCCGACCGCTGATCGATCCATCTATGGCCAAGAAGTACATTTTCATCCAGAACGATCCCTTCTACTTGCCGAAGGTGCTCGACACGGTGCTGGCGAAGTACGGCGATTCGACGATGGGCATCAACATCCAGTCTGTTGGCCAAGGAGGTCGAGGCATCCTCAAGACATCGTGGGATCTCTACCGAATCTATGGAACCCGCTATTTCTGCTGGAAATTGAGCAAGTATCTTTGGTTGAAGGCATGTGCCAAACTCTGGAACGATCTACTGGGCAAGACGGATCGTTGTTACAGCGTGAAGGCTGTGGCCAGAAAATATGGCGTTGCGACCACCGAGGCAGTCGATGTCAACAGCGAGTCGTTTCGAGCGCACCTGAAGGACCTCGGCATCGAGTTTGTCGTCTCGATCTCCGGGACACAGTTCTATCGCAAGGCCCTGCGCGATCAGATGCCTCTTGGAATCGTCAATTGTCACGGAGCGCTCCTGCCGAAGTACCGAGGACTCATGCCAAGTTTCTGGACGCTGCTGAACGGGGAAACACAGGGAGGTGTCTCGGTGCACTTCGTCGACGCGAAGCTGGACAACGGTCCGATCGTCGTGCAGAAGCGCTATGACATCGCGCCGACTGACTCGCTCGAGTCGATCATGTCGAAGTCGAAGGCAATCGCTGCGCAGGCGATTCTTCAGTCCATCGAGTTGGTCGAGCGTGGCAATCCAACGCTGATCGAAAACGATGCATCGCAGGCGACCCACTTCACGATGCCGACCGCAGCAGATGGGCGACTCTTTCGCTCGCGGAACAGGAAGTTCATCTAGATGAAGCGGATCGATCCAGTCGAGTGCGGCGATGGCAGGATCCTCAATGCGTTGAGTTTCGACATCGAGGACTGGTTTCACCTGATCGAGATCGAGGGGCTCGATGACCCTGCGACGTGGCCACAGCGCGAATCGATCGTCGAGAAGTACACCGATCATGTGCTCGAAACGCTCGCTGCGCGAGATATCAAGGCGAGTTTCTTCATCGTTGGCTGGATCGCCGACCGCTACCCAGGGCTCATCCGCAGGATCGCTGAAGGCGGACATGAACTGGGAACCCACTCATACTGGCATCGTCCCGTCTACTCGCTGACGCGCGCAGAGTTTCGCGCTGATCTACGTCAGAGCATCGTCGCAATCGAAGACGCATCCGGCTCCAAGGTGATTGGGTACCGCGCGCCGAGTTTCTCAGTCATTCCGGGCACGGAGTGGGTCTTCGACATTCTGCACGAATTTGATGTGAAATATGACGCCAGCCTCTTTCCTGCGAGTCGCGGTCACGGCGGGTATCCCTGCGACCGTGCTCCACACATGTTTGAGGATTCGCAAGTCAAGCGCGCGATGCCCGAACTCCCTATGAGCGTGATGGATCTCTTCACGTCACCTGTTGGGTTTTCAGGCGGCGGCTATCTGCGCGCGATGCCGCTGTGGATGATTCGACGCGGATTTACGCAAGTGAATCGGGCGAAGCGACCTGCGGTGGTCTATCTCCACCCGCGCGACTTCGCGCCTGATTGCCCGAGCGTGCCGATGCCCGCGGTGCGGCGGTTCAAGAGTTACACGGGCCTGAAGACGACGACTCGCAAGTTCAATCAACTGCTCGATGAGTTTCGATTTGGAACGTGCGGAGAAGTCCTTCGACTCCAAGAGGCTGCGCCGGTAGCACTCAGGCAGCCTCGGACCACGCCCATCGATGTGCACGCCGCTGACGCGCACACGGACACCAAGGTTCCAGCGAAACCACTCAAGGTGCTGATGCTCAATCAAGCGTTCTGGCCGGACGTGGTCGCCACGGCCCAGCACGCGGATGATCTCGCGCGTTATCTCCAGTCGCACGGCGACGATGTTTCCGTCGTCGCCAGTCGCGCCCTCTATGGCTCAACGCGCGCAACGCTCGACCGCCGCGAACTTCGACATGGAATCAAGGTCTACCGCGTCGGCATGCAGGTCTTTGGAAAGCGCGGCGTGCGGTCACGCGCCGTCGATTTCACACTCTTTTATCTCGCTGCGCTTTGGCAGTGCTTGTGGCTTCCCAAGCACGATGTCGTCATCTGCTTCACGACGCCGCCATTCATCGCGCTCGTCGGCGCTCTGATGAAGTGGATCAAGGGAACCCGAATGGTCTATTGGACGATGGATCTCTATCCAGAAGTCGCCGGTGCCGCAGGCTTGATGCGACGCGACGGGATCTTCTGGAGAATGTTCCGCGCCATCGATCGGTTTTGCCTTCGAAGTGCCGATCAGGTGATCACTCTCGGCAGGTTCATGAAGGAGCGAATCATCGAGAAGGGCGCGGACCCGAGTCGCGTCGAGATGATTTCAGTTTGGAGCGGCGCAGAGAAGTTTCCCGAGCGCGCGAGGTCGCAGAATCCACTTCGTGCCGAATGGGGGATCGGTGATCGATTCACGATCATGTATGTCGGCAACTTCGGACTTGGGCACGATATGGAGGCAATCGCCGCCGCAGTCGAGCAACTCAAGGGCGACGATTCGATTCGATGGGTCTTCGTGGGCGACGGGCAGTCCAAGAAGACGCTGGAGCAGCGCATCACTGCGTGCGGCGCGACCAACGTTGTCGTCAAGGGCTACCAACGCCGCGAGCAACTCGCGGACGTGCTCGACCTCGGCGACACGCATCTTGTCAGCCTCCTTCCAGGCTGGGAGGGACTCATCGTTCCAAGCAAGTTCTTCAGCGTTCTGGCAGCGGGGAAGGCGACGCTGTGGATCGGTCCTCAAGAGAGCGAGTGCGTCTCGATCATCACAGAGAACGCATGCGGATATCAGTGCGAGGCGGGTGACGGCGCTTCGCTCGCACGCAGCGTCAAGCATCTCGCGACCCACCGCGATGAGGCAGCTGCGATGGGGCGGCGTGGCAAAGACATCTACGAAGCGCGCTACTCATCCGACCATGCATGCAAGTCGTGGCGCGACACCCTCTATGCAATCGCGCGACCTGCGCGGCATCCGCGTACACCTCAGCGCAGCGCCTAGCCGGCGCGCGAGTCTGGTCTCTCTCTGAACCGGGCAACCAGTGTCGTTTTTCGACACTCATTGCCCGATTCAGAGGTGGAGCGGGGGAATGTGGCACCAGCAACCGGCATTCGATCGAAGACGTACTGGAGCCGTTCAGCGATTTCCTGGAGGAGCGGCCGCAGTTCCTCCCAACCTTTCAGAGGAAGCGGCGGCGACCGCGGCTGCGGCGCTGGACAGTTGTCCGTGTACAGAATGCAAGCTCGGATGGAGTTGCTTTGTAGTCCGTCCTCGCTGCATGGTGGCACTGGCTGATCGGGCGGAGGGTGAACGCAGAACTGGCACGCATAGATCAGGCAATCGCACACCGCGTCGCGCTGGTCCGGAAAATTCAGATTGTTCACTATGCCAGCACAGGCGTCGAGGTTCGGTGCTGGAATTGGTTTCCCTTGGTTCTCCGAAAGTTCCGCGGGATTGGGCTTGGTGTTGCAGCACGCGGATTTCAGATTCTCACCCACGAACCGCATTCCGAGATCCTGCCGAGCCCTGGCAATGGCATCCTGAACGAGAGTGCCCGCATACCAAATCTCGGCGATCGACTTTTCCCGCCACAGACCGATCGCCACTCCGCTGTATGTCTTGAAGATGGAGATGTCGTCGCACGGACGATTGCAGATCGCGACATCAAGACTTGTGAGGGCCTGTTCCGCTGTGATGCCCAAGGCGCGGCAGCGCGCAGCGCTTGCATAGCCCGGCGTCGAGTTGCCCAAGATGGTGCCCAAGGACGCAGTGGAATCTGAACTCCATGGGTCAGTCTCGGTGGTGCGAGTGAAGCCCAGCGTGGCAGACACTCCAGAGGCGTCGTAGAAACGCATGCTGAGTGTCGTCGAAGTCTGACTCACAATCTCGATGCGTGGTTTGGCCGCTTGGGATTCGGCCACCGCTGCTGCAGCAGCGATCGGCGCACGCGCATTCGTATTCGGTGCGCTGACGCTCGCGCGTCGCGACCATGGCGCGATTGCGATCAGTGTGGCGACGACTGCAACCCCGAGAACGAACAGAACGACTGCGCGAATCTTGGTCATGCCGATTCTCCCTTGAAAGAGAGCCTGCCCTCGACGCTGAAATGCGAAGTCCTATCAATAGAGTGGAGCTCTCCGCGGGCACCGATTTTTTCTACAACCGAGGTCGGCTCAGTTGCACTTCGGGCATTCGCTTGGAACACCCAATCCAGGAACGTTCGTGACACATTCCGCCGTATCGCACGCGAGCGTCGGCCAGCAACTGCAGTCCTGTAGCGCATCGCAGATTGCTGGCTCAGTGGTGAACAGCGGTCCGGATACCTCCAAGAAAACGCAAGTCGACGCGGGTTTACATGTCGAAGAGGTCACCACCTTGTAATACACCGATTGTCCCTTTGGACAGATCGGAGCGACGCAGAGATTCAACTTCGCCTCAATGCAAAGCGCCCCGACAAATCCCGATTCGGATCGTCGAGTGACCTTGTCGCAGAAGTGCGCCGTGACAAAGTAATACTGGCAGCCAGGAAGCGCACTCTTCGCAAGCGGATCAGCCCATCCGACCGCGATATGTGCGAAGCGGTGTGCGTCAGTCGCCGTGAATCCCGCAGCACGAAATCTCGCGACGCAGAGTTCGAACTGCGCAAGAATCGGATTTGCCGCCGGGCTTTCAGCGGGGCTTTCCGTTGAAAGAGCGGCACCATCGGCGGGCTTCACCGCCGCGGATTGCAGCGTTTGCACTCCGTCGACCGGCAAGCCAGCTCCGGAACAGAACGAAATCACAAGCGCGAGTTGAATGATGAGAAGCATTGTTTGTCTCCAGTAAGAATCGCCGGACCCCGTGAAAGCAAGTGCATGATTGCACAGAACGCGGAACGTGTCAATCCCTTTGAGACACTTTTGTCACGAAGTTGCGACTTTACTTCGTGGTGGTGACGATTGTTGTAGCAGTCGAAGGCGAGCGGACGCCATTGTCGCCATTCATCGCTGCGGGTGAATTCTGAGAAGCTGCGAACCATCACCTCTACACCGTTCGACCCGGCCCGATGTGACAGACAAATCCAAAAAAAATTTGAAAGCGCATCGCCAACTGCCAATGCACTCGATTCTGCGCGGCAAACACACACAGATCGGATGCCGCTCGTGGAAACTTGTACTGGTACCGCGGTTCTGAGACAAGACTTCCCCACTTCAAGTGTCCACCAAGCTTCGGGAGGTCCACAGATTCCCAGTCAATCAAATTCTTGTCGAAGGTTTGACTTCCCGCATGGTGGCGAAGTATCGTCGATCCGAAGGCGTGGAGTCGGATCGGTGCGCGCGACCTCGTCGCCCGCCTCAAGGAGCCACCGCAGATGAGAGAGATAGTGTTGGCATGCGCGGTGTCGGTACTGGCGGAGAGCACGACCTGCTGCGTGCTTGCGCAGGGCTCTGGGGATCGAGTGGCGTATGACGGAGTGCTGGATTCTGCGCAGGACGAAGCGGTCAAACAGTGGCCCACACTCCTATGGAACCGGATAGAGAACGGATCTCCGTCGGCTGAGGCATTCGCGTTCGCCTTCAGTGATCCAGTGCTCGCCTCGCCGCTGTTCCAGCCGCCGATCATCCAACCGTTGCCGCCACCACCACCACCTCCTCCACTTCCCGAAGTGGGCGGTTGACTGATGTCGGGGCTGGCGTCACTCGTTCGCTTGGCCGCGCGTGAACTCTGCCGCGCCGCGATTGCCATCAGCAGCCTTACCGGTTGCTGCGCATCCCCGAGCGAACTAGTCACGATCACGAATGACCCAGAGTCGGCCTCACGAGTCGCGATCATCTTCGGCGTTCGGACGGGCTTCGCGCCCACCGGGCTCATCGCCGGTCTAGGCGCACGGTGCAAGACCCTCGCTCCAGGTGAGACCTGGATCGCATCCGCCGATGGTGGGGATTCCTTGGTGCCTATTCACTCGGCGCTCTCGGCGACCACGATCTTGATCCGCCCTCCCACCGACTCGGACTGGTGCGCGTACTTGGTGAGTTGGGGGGGCCAAGATTCGCGCGACGACCGCGGAAGGCGCGAGGTGCGAATCTCTGTCCACACCGCGCCTGATCGCTACAGAGTGGAGGCGATGGATCAGAACTCACGCCAACTGAGAGTCACGCCTATCGAAGCATCGACGTGGGGCGACGCTGCGACATGGGTGCGCCGGTGGATGAATGCGTTGGAGTAGAGGCGCGGTTCGAGCAGCGATCCGCGGGATTGGTTACTCCGACTCACCGAGGGGGACTTGGCAGATCTGTGATTGATCGAGCTGCGCTGGTCGTTGGATCATTGAACACGCAAATCACTGATCCATAGTTAGCCACGTTCCCCGATTGGTCCGCGACACGAGCGTGGATGTGCCACAGCCCAGGTGTTGCAAAAATCACTCGATCCCCACTGGAAATTGCCTGGTCGGGTTGTCCGGCAGCCCCCGATGTACGTTCGGACACCGGCGACAACCACATCGAAGCCACCGGCGCGGGATCGACATTGTCGCGCACCTGGAGCAACGGTACGAAACCCTCACCGGGCCGAACGGTAATGCTGTACTGAAAAACGCGTCCGTCGGCCGATCGGAACGCGAATGTCGCTTGCGGAGGCATTCGGTCAGTCACTCGCGCCACAGTCGCACACAGTTGACCGAGAAACACCACTATCAGAAGCCCCGCGCATGCAACAAGAAAACCCACCGACATCAAGACCAAGAGTCGCATGGTTGCACTCTTCATTGTCTCCATATCTCTATGTCTCTATGTCTCGGTGTCGCAGTTTCGCCACGCCATCATGCACCAACGAGCCGTCGTGGACAGTTGCATCAGTGCTCCTCAATCTCACGCTGGTTGCGCTGGGGGTCGCGCTTGGGCCCAAGACCCTGAGTCTCAATCCACTCCACTTGCTCGAAGTCCAAGCACGGCAACAGCGAGGGATCGGTCGGCCTCTTCCCGAGCCAATTGTCGAAGGCCGCAACGTGATCCGCGGGCAGCATGGATCTGACGCGGGTGAGGTGGACTGCTTGAAACTTCCATAGTTTGGCGGCAGCGCGCATGAACTGCTCCTCTCGGAGTTGGAGGTCCGCGTCGCCCAATTCTTCGGCAATCCAATGCTCGAATGCGGCACCGGCGACGGCCAGTACGAGTTGCCAGCGCTCAGACTCCATCGAGCTGCACTCGACTCCGATCGATTCAGCGACCGGCGCTGGGATGTTCTGTCGTTCGGCCGTCCAGGCACATGCCGACTTCGACCAAGCGCCCGAGGCCATCACGTCCGGCGTTGCCGCTTCCCACGCCATCGACAACCAGCGCTGCTCCAAATCGGAACTCTTCCCAGCGTTCGCGAGCGCTTCGGCGACGGCGTCGATCAGGCGTCGGTTCGCACAAGCGACCCCGACACGATTGGTGTGGTGCTCGTTGATCGCAACGAACCGACCCTGAGAGTCCGTGCGCGAGCGCTGGGAAAGCGGCATGCGAGTGAGCGAGAGCGACTTGAGCGCACAGGGCACGATCTCGGCGCGAAACTGCGAGCGCGCACGCTCGATCTGGTCGTGAGCCTCCGAGAACTTGGGATCGACCGCCAATTCAGCCAATGCCCCATTCCCCATGATCCCCTTGAGAAAGTCGGTCAGCAACCGGTCGACATCGCAGTCGTCTGTGTACTGTCCGTAGCCGAAGTGCTCGCGATTGTTCGCGCACCTCGCGCGCCATGCGTGAAACACCACAATCGGCTCTGCAACCTCTCTGAAACTCGACCGCCGTTGAGGAGAGACCAAGACCTCGAGGGACGCGATGAAATCCCGCACCATTGCATCAGAACTCTTGAGGCGCTCGAGGAAGACCTCGACGGCCGGCGTGAAGAGCTTGTTGCACTGCTCCTCAAAGTCCTCGCGACCGCGCGCGCCTGGTTGGGCAATGAACTCCAAGTATGCGCGTCGACCTGCTGAGTCCATGTCTCGGTCGGTGGACTCGTCCAGTGCCCGCAGCGCTTGGCGATAGTCCTTGAACAGCACATCCGCCGTGTCGCGCAACTCGCCTTCGGGCAGCTGCCCCGCCTCCACGAGTTCGTCGAAGGCCTGCGGCAGGACGTAGTAGTCGATCGCGCGCGGATGCCAATCTGCGTGCGGCGTTTCGGCGTGCGGTGTTTCGGCTTGCGGTGTTTCGGCTTGCGGCTTTTCGGCTTGCGGCTTTTCGGCTTGCGGCGTTTCGGCTTGCGGTGCCACGCGAGCGCTGAACCCGCTCGCAGCCACGAGTGTGGTTGTCATCAATGCGGAGACGCAAAGGGTTTGAACGCGGGAGAACGCTCGCCGGCCACTGCCGCACTTAGAGCGGTGGAATGAATCGAAAACCCGAACAATCGAGCAACTGTTCATGTTGAACTCCCAGAGACCCCGTGCCGGTTCGAACGAACTCGCCGCGATCTCAAGGTAGCAGTCCGATCGTTGCTTGCTAACGGTGCCTGTGAGAATTGGGTGCGAGCGATTCATCACCCCATTCGCTGGCCCTCTTGGCGAGTTTGAACGTCGTGCTTCCTCGTGCGGGGTGACCCGTGTAGACTGCCTTCACAGCGGGTGACCGTGGGTCGCTCCGGGTGTGGCGGATTCGAAACAGATTGGCAACACGGAGAACTCTCTATGAAACTGCAATGCATGATGTGCGTGGTTGGAATGCTGCTTGCCGACGCAGCGGTCGCACGACAGGGTGCGCCAGCGCCTGTGGCTGAAGGCGACGTGATCCGAGTATCGCAAGAAGTCATTGACTCTCTGGTGACTCGGGTACCTCAAGAAGTCATTGAC
>CAYHHO010000004.1:54125-57408 GCA_964356445.1 uncultured Singulisphaera sp.
CAAGAAGTCATTGACTCTCTGGTGACTCGGGTACCTCAAGAAGTCATTGACGCGTTGGTGATCTCGAGCACCACTGCTGGACCAAGCTCGCTGACGGTCAGCGGTTCTGATTGCTACTTTGGCGGAACCGCGTGCGAAGTCGCCGAGCACTGTTGGTTCCTTGACGGCACCTTCGGATTCGCAATCGCGATGGCACTCTCTGATTCGCACGTGGAGATCCATGGTGCGAGCGGAATCACATCGATCGAAATCGAGGGACTGTCACTCGATGAAGCGATGGCTGCAATTGCCGACGGCTCAGGCGATCCAACACCAACGGTGGTCTGCACTGCGGACCAGCATCTCTGTCACTGCGCTGTCTCGTCCGCCCAGTCATGCAACGGCGTGGCAATCAATAGCTATCGTTGTTGCCCGATCACTGCGACCTGTAGTTGCCCGACCGTGACCGGGCAGTCGAGCGGGTGCATCGCCGGAGTCAAAGTGAGATGCTTGGAGGACACTCCCTCGGTTCCTTGACGGTCTTGGTCGTGCCCGCTGATCTGCCCCCGTGTTTGATCCAGTGCTACGCGAGATGGGTTGGGTTCAGCATGTCCGTTCGTTCCTTACTTGCCGCTGCGCAGCGAAGGATCAGAATGTCGAGGGTTCCCTGTGGGGTCAACTGTCGCTCGTCTGCGAGCCCGGACTGTGGCATTCAGGTCTCCTCATCCTGGAGATGCGACTAAATCCTCCAAGAGAAGATTCGCATCGTTGCAGAGATCAATGCAGGAATGTCTGCGTATTTATGACTCAGACCAGTAGATGTGCTTTTCAACGAAGACGACCCTTCGTGATGTCAGGCCAGAACTTCAAAAAGTCCCAGATTCCTGAATCAGCAAATCGTAAACCGGAACCAGAGAGCGGTACTATGCGCTTGCGAAATCCGGGCTCCGAACTCATCCTTGTAACTCACCAAAGGGGATCCCATGAACCAACCGAATCAACTGAATCCACGAATTCAAACTGAGCAGCGAACCTCACATGTTCGAAACCGAGGCGTCTGCGCTGGCGCCTTGTCGATGAAACGCGCCCTCGCGAGCATTCTCGCTCAAAGTGTGGGTTTACGAAATGCGCCCAAGCTCATGTTCCTGTTCCTTGCCGCAATGGTCGGGTTCACAGCGCCAGCACCAAACTCACTGAGAGCGGTTCTCGCAGTCGAGACACTCTCGGCGAGTGTTCTGACATCAGAAGCAATGACACTCCAGTTTCGCGCAAAGTCCGGATTGACCTACGAACTTGCTCTGGTACGGAATGCCACCAGTGGCTTCTGGGCGGTATCAGGAACGGCGCTCAACGGCGAACTGGGTGTGATTTTTGGAAACACGCGCTTGCGCTTTGCCACAAGCGCTGCGCTGACTTCGATGGGTGTCGCGCCGACGGAAGCAATTCGAGAAGCGAGTCCTGCAATCGTCGGTCAGATTTACGATGATGTCAGCATCGTCCGAACACTGAGTGGGACCTGCGGTATCTGCCTTTGGAGCAAGGGAGTGATCACACGCGTCTGGTTCACCGGGGGATTTATCGCGGAGATGCTCGCAGTCATGCCAGATCACGCCGACATGTGTGCCGCATCTTTGAAGTTGTGCTGTGCCCAAGAGTCGATTGGCGATACCGGGTTTGTACTTGTTGTGCCGGCGCCAAACACCGATGCCTGCGACGTCGCGGCGGCTCATTGCCCGGTGCAGCACGATGCAGCATGTCTCTGCCTCGGCGCGGCGTGCGACGCATGTCGCGATCCTGCACCGCCTTGCGGCGACCCGCGGCAGGGGGTGAGCGACAAAGCCTGCATCGTTGGGGCCGCGCGGTGCGCCCCAGAAGCTTCACCAATCGATCCACCACCTCCAGCTTGGGTGGAGGAGATTCTTCAATTGCTTCGCGAGATTCTCGAACGCCTGCAGCGCATTCACGACACGATGCCGAACCCAAACTAGGCGAAGGCTCTCTATCGCGGTTGCAAGACTCAACGCAACCCCCTGCAGCTCCCGTAGCCATCCATCTCGCCATCCATCCTCAATTCGGAGTTGATTCTATGAATCTCGCATGTCGATTGTTGTTGATGTCAATAGTCTGTGGTTCCACCTCACACGGTTCCACCCCGATCCAAGCGGCGGCAGGCGTGCCTGCCTCGGGAGCGAACCTTCGTGGCGATCCTCCCGCCAAGGCGTCCGATTCCGTCACCACCACCACCACCAAGGGGGCAGAACCGCGGGTAGTCGAGATCGAGTTCCTCTCTGCGCGCCCAGTCCCGTTTCGCATGGAACTCTCTCCCCGACCTGATTCGTCTGAGTACATCGAACTCACACCGGCCCCAGATGACGCGGCGTTTCAACAGCGAATCCGTCAGGTGGTTCAGAGCGAATTCGCGCGGTATCCCGAAGGGACGCTGGACTCGCTCGTCGACCTGATCATCATCGGCGGCGAAGTCTCGCATTCGGGTCGGCCAGTGGACGGGGCCTATCTATTCAACCTCGTTTTCATTGCCATCGGAGAGAAGGATCTTGGGCGCGCGACCGATCAGCGGGTGGCGATCACATTGCATCACGAGATTTCCAGTCTTTTCCGTGATCGATACCGGCGCACATTCGACGAAGTGCGATTTCGAGCCGCGCTCCCTCTGAGATTCGTCTACGAGGACGAGCGTCCAGACGTCAACGGTTCTGCCCCGGCTCGTCCGTGGGAGTCGGTCGTGCCACTGGTGTACCTCGAAGCCGGTTTCCTGAAGCCCCGGGCCATGCGCAACTTGGAGCAGGACTTGAGCTCCTATGCTGAGGAGCTTTTTGTCCGTCCGGCTCGGCTGCTTCGGATGTTTGCGGGCGACTCGCTTGTTGCCCGGAAGGCCCGAGTTGTGCGCGACTTCTATGTCGCCATCGACGCGCGATTCGCTGCAATCCTCGATGGCGAAGGTTCGACATTGTTCTTGCCCCCAGCCACGAGCACGGTTGAATTGGAGACATCCACTCCCGCTTCGAGCGAACTGCCTGCGGCACGCTGAGCTTGCTCGATGCGCCAGGCGCGATCAGAGCGGCAGTGATCGAGTCTTCGTGCGAATTGACCATCGACGGATCCCACGAATGCCCAGACAGATCAAGTCGAAACCCGGGCTGAAAAACGCGTACAGCGGATGCTCTCAGGACGTGCAGGACTACTTCACGCACTTGCCGAGACTGCTCGATGACTTCCCCGGCACAGAGCTCGCTTCGCGCGCTCTTGATGCGTGGGCCTCTCGAGAGGATGTGAGGCTCGATTT
>CAYHHO010000005.1:0-54570 GCA_964356445.1 uncultured Singulisphaera sp.
TCGCAAGATCAACAACATCCCCGAGGATTGGGGCACGGCCGTCAACGTTCAGGCGATGGCGTACGGCAACATGGGCGACGATTCAGGCACTGGCGTTGCTTTCACACGCGACCCATCGACGGGTGAAAATGTTTTCTATGGCGAGTTCCTCATCAATGCGCAAGGCGAAGATGTTGTCGCAGGCATACGAACTCCGTTGCCACTGACCGAAATGCAGAAGTGGAATCCCAAAGTCTGGAAGCAACTCTTGCAAGTTCGAAAGAAACTCGAACGCCACTACCGCGACATGCAGGACATCGAGTTCACGATTGAGCGCGGTCGGTTGTTCATGCTTCAGACGCGAAACGGCAAGCGCAACGGAGTTGCAGCGGTGCGTACTGCGGTCGAAATGGTGCGCGAGGGCTTGATCAATGAACGCACCGCGATCAAACGGATTCCTGCCGGCGACCTTGTGCAGTTGCTGCTGCCGTACTTTCGACCAGAGGACAAACGTGGAGTCGAGGTGCTCACCAAGGGGATCGCCGCGAGTCCAGGCGCTGCATGTGGCAAATTGGCGTTCACTGCGGCAGAGGCGGTCGACCGAACGAATGCCGGCGAGACCGTTCTACTGATCCGGCGCGAGACTTCGCCCGAGGACGTTGCTGGAATGCACAAGGCTGCGGGAATTCTGACATCGACTGGCGGCAAGACGAGTCACGCAGCGGTCGTCGCAGTTGGCTGGGGCAAGTGCTGCGTTGTGGGAGCGGGCGAATTGTCCATCGATACTGAGGCGGGCACGCTCACTGTGAAGGGCCGCACGTTCGGTCGCGGCGACACACTTTCGATCGATGGTGCCACTGGTGAAGTCATGCCAGGATCGGTCGAACGCACCACACCTGACGAGATTTCAGGTGACTTCGCGCAAGTCATGAAGTGGACGACGAAGTACGCGACGATGGGAGTCCGAGCCAACGCGGATTCTCCCGCGGATGCTCGGCGCGCTCGGGAGTACGGCGCGATCGGCATCGGCCTTTGCCGTACGGAACACATGTTCTTCGAGCCAGACCGCATCAAGGCAGTTCGTCAGATGATTCTGTCGAGCGAAGTGTCGCAGCGAATCGCCGCGCTTTCGAAGTTGCTGCCCTATCAGCGCGGAGATTTCATTGGAATCTTCACTGCGATGGATGGGCTTCCTGTCACGGTCAGGCTCTTGGATCCGCCGCTGCATGAGTTCGTTCCACATGACGAGGCAGCGCAGCAGGTACTCGCTGATGAGGCGGGCGTACCGCTCGTTGATGTGCAGCGCCGAGTCACGCAACTTCATGAGGCGAATCCGATGCTCGGGCATCGCGGATGCCGTCTCGCAGTGACCTACCCAGAAATTCTCGTCATGCAGGTGCGAGCGATCGTCGAGGCCGCAATCGAATGCCGCCGAGGTCGGGTGAACGCGCGACCAGAAATCATGATTCCGCTTGTCGGAACGAAGAAGGAACTCGCGCTCCTTCGAACCCTGACTGAGCAAACTCGAGATCTCGTCTTCAAAGAGCAGGGCATGAAGCAGTTCGATCTCCCGATTGGGACCATGATCGAAATCCCGCGCGCTGCAGTCGTCGCAGACGAAATCGCAGAAGTTGCCGAGTTCTTCTCGTTTGGGACCAACGACCTGACGCAGATGACCTTCGGATTCAGCCGCGATGACATCAACTCGTTTGTTCCCGCATACCTCGACCAAGGGTTGCTCGACAACGATCCCTTCCAGTCGATTGATGTCGGCGGTGTCGGCGCGCTCGTGGCAATGGCGTGCCAGAAGGGGCGATCGGTCAAGCCGAAACTGAAACTCGGCGTATGCGGTGAGCATGGCGGCGACCCAGCGTCGATTCGCTTCTTTCAAACCTGCAAGCTCGACTATGTCTCTTGCTCGCCATTTCGCGTTCCGGTTGCGCGGCTTGCTGCGGCACAGGCGGCGCTGAAATGACAACCGCGACGACGATGCTGCTCGCGCTCTCGGCGTGGTCGATCGTCGCTTGCCAATCCGATGTCACGGCGATTCACACTTCAGTCGCAGGTGATCCCGTGCCACAGTACCGTCGACAAGAGCCGACGCTTTCGACTGCTGTGTTGGCTGCTCCTCGTGAGTACAGCGCACTGCGGGTGGCGAGCCCGCTGATCATCGATGGCAATGGCAGTGACGTGCAGTGGGAGCATGCAGCGTGGACCGACGATTTCACCGACATCGAGGGACCAACTCGCGCGGTTCCTCGTCAGCGAACTCGGGTCAAGATGACGTGGGATGATCGCGCGCTCTATGTGCTCGCCGAACTTTCAGAGACGGACCTGTGGGCTGTGCTCAAGAAACACGATGAGATCGTCTTTCAAGACAACGATTTCGAAATCTTCGTAGATCCCGATGGCGATACGCGCGAGTATTACGAGATCGAGGTGAACGCGCTCGGTACTGTGTTTGATCTCTATCTTCCAGAAACCTACCGCGCTGGCACGACAGCGAATCACGGCTGGAACGCGAACGCGATGTCGCTCGCAATCGGTCTCGACGGAACCCTGAACGATTCGACAGACATCGATCGCGGTTGGACTGTGGAGATGGCGCTGCCGTGGTCGATCTTCGAGCCCGTCGTAGCAAACGGGATCCGCTCGTTCCAAGTCACATCGCGGCCGCCCGATGTTGGTGACGCTTGGCGCATAAATTTCTCGCGAGTGCAGTGGACCCTCGAAAAAATGGGGAATTCATACACGAAAGTGCCAGGAAAGCCCGAGGACAATTGGGTGTGGAGCCCTCAGTGGATTGTTGACATGCATGTGCCACAGTGGTGGGGACGTGTGAAGTTCGTCGAAGCAGCGAAGGAGAACCGACTATGAAAGCGAAAGCAGGCCCTGAAGATCCAGTTCGACATCAGAGCGAAATCATGGAGCAACTCGGGATTGCGACATCTGGCGGAAGCCTTTACTCGCAGGTTGTCCAGCGCATGCTCGCCGCCGCCGAAGTTGTTGGGCTCCCCAATGACATCCAGATGATCTTGGCCCGTCCAAAGAATGAGATTGCCGTCCATTTCCCAGTGTTGATGGATGACGGCGACTATCGGATGTACACCGGCTATCGAGTCCAGCACAACGATGCGCTCGGACCCTTCAAGGGAGGACTGCGATTCGCACCGCTCACGACACGCGACGAAATTGGTGGCCTCGCGATGCTGATGATGCTCAAGTGTGCGCTGCTTCGCTTGCCCTTTGGCGGCGCGGCAGGGGGTGTGGTGTGTGATCCTCATGTTCTCTCTCGAGACGAACTCATGCGAGTCGTTCGCAGATTCGCCGCTGCCATCGGCCATCACATTGGTCCCGACTATGACATTCCAGGTCCAGATGTCGGCGCGGATGGACAGGTGATGGCGTGGTTTTCGGACACCGCTGCGCAGATGACCCCAGACCGCACGCGACAAGGAATGAGACCCATCGTGACCGGAAAACCGGTCGAACTTGGCGGTGCGAACGGACGGGAAAACGCGATGAGTTCCGGATTCGTTCATTTGCTGCGCGATTGCCTTCCGGACTACAACAAACAGTTGAACGGACTTCGTTTCTCGGTGTGCGGATACGGCATGATGGGCAGTCAGATCGCCCGCATGATGACGGCGCATGGTGCGAAGTTGGTCGGCGTGCTGGATCGGCAGGGAGGCATCATTTCCAGTTCAAGCATCGAACCAGAGGCGCCCGCAGAGCGCATGCGCATCGACGGCAAGCTCAGTGGTGTTGCAGGTACACGTGCAGTTTCAGAGGAAGAGTTCATGCGCGAACCCGTCGACCTTCTTGTGTTGGCAGCAGGCGAACAAATGATGACACGCGAACGCGCGGAGTGGGTTGCGGCGCCCATCGTCGCGGAGACAGCGCACGCTCCGTGGACTGCGGACAGCGATGACGTGCTCTTCCAGCGTGGCGTCGATGTGTTGCCGAGCGTGCTGTGCAACGCCGGTGCTGTCGTGGGTTCGTATCTCGAGTGGACCCAGAACAGAACATTCATCCCTTGGTCGAATGCAGAGTTCGACAAGCAGATCGAGCAGACCATGGTGCTTGCGATGCGCCGAGTCAAGCTCTCGAAACTGAGATTCGAATGCGATTGGCGGACAGCTGCATATGCAGCAGCGGTTGAGCATCTCGGTCGGGTTTACGAACTTCGCGGGATCTTTCCCTGACGCGAGGTGTCATGCCGTCGATCTTTACACGAATCATTCGGCGCGAAATCCCATGTGACGAGGTCTTTCGCAATGATCACGTCATTGCCTTCCTCGACATCGCCCCGATTTCACGAGGGCATGTTCTGTTGGTGCCGATTGAAGAGTGCGAGTTCCTTCACGAACTCAGCGAAGAAAGCGCGGCCGCGCTGGGGCGTGCGCTGCCAAGCGTCGCTCGGGCAGTTCTCGCTGCGACGGGAGCGACTTCCTACAACATCCTCCAGAACAATGGTTCGGCCGCACACCAAGCGGTTCCTCATGTGCACTTTCACGTCATCCCAAAGCACTCTGACGGGAGTGGGCTGGGGATTGGTTGGAAGGCAGCACCGAAGACCTCCGAAGAGTCTCGGGAACTCGCAGCGCGAATCCGAGAGCGACTCGCATGACCGACGGCGGGGCTGTTGGAACGCGCGCGACACCGTTCGATCAGTGGTCGGCTGAACTCGCCGCGACGATTGCAAAGTGCACAATCTGGAAGGCTGCGACGGTCCTGCGAGAGACCGCCTCGACGCAGGATGCGGCACGAGAGTTGGCGGTCGGGGCGATCGTGATCGCAGGTCGGCAGACTGCAGGTCGCGGGCGGCTGGGTCGATCTTGGCTCGACACCGGCGAAGATGGTTTGGCGATGAGCATGAACGTTGCGGCGGATTGCCATGAGTCGGTCGCGCTCGCAGTTGCCGTCGCGGCGGCCCAGGCGATTGAAGATGTCTGCGCCGCGTCGAAGGCCGGCGCTCCCAATATTCGGCTGAAGTGGCCGAACGACCTGTTGATTGCCGAGCGAAAACTGGGCGGAATTCTGATGGAACGTCACGAGCGCGCCGTGACCATTGGCATCGGCATCAATTGTTCGCAGCGCTCATTTCCTGCAGAGCTCGCAGCACGCGCAACCAGCCTCGTGCAGTGGGGCTTTGAGGTCGACCGGCTTGCACTCGCCCTGTCGATGCTTGCGCGCGTCGATCGGTGGATGGCGGCAAGCCAAGAGGAAGTCGAAAGTGCTTACGCAACGCGTGACGCCTTGCGCGGGCGAGTCATTTCGTTCCGGACGCCGAGTGGAATCGTGACTGGGTTGGTTTCGCGAGTCGATCCGTCGCTGGGAATCTCAGTCCGAACGAGCCGTGGAGATCAGATCCTTCCTGCCGCTACAACGAGTGTTTTCGTTCAGGACGACCGTGTCGAGCCGATCGACCGTGCCTAGGGTTTTGCGACTTCCCATGAAACGCATTGCAGACGCTTCGCACCGTATCCTGCCTCTGATGTCGTTCCGCCGCACGCATACCGCTTTGTTCGCATCAGTCGCGGTGGCATGTGCAGTCGTCGCTGCAGTGTCCGCGCAGACTTCGCAGCCAGGCGAGATCGACCGATCGACGATGGGCATCGACACGTCCGTGAACCATCCCATCGAACCGAGGGTCGCCGACCGTGGGGCACTCACAGGGGAAAGTCGAATCATGCCATACGAACTGGCAATGCCGATCGGCTTCAACCGCGTCTACGCAGTTCCTGGTAGGCCAGGGCTTTTCTATAGAGCGAGCGGCGGGCTCTACGTCGTCTTTGAAGAAGGGGAGTATCGACAGAACAAGGAAGGCACCGTCATCGCGGTCACGCCAGCTGGCGCGACCTACTACGTCGGCAAGCCTGACTGGGCAACCATTCTGCGACCATCAGATTTTATCGCGGGCAGCGTTCAATCGCACCAGGCGGATCGTGAGTCCAAGAAGTCCGCTCGCACCGCCGTCGTGGCCGAACGAAATGATGAGGTCGCCGCCGAGAGTGCTGCAGTTGACGCAGAGTGCGATGCAACTCAACTCGCGCCGATCGACTGCGAAGTTCCTGCCGTCGGCCCAGAGCGCGTTGGTTATGGAAAGGCGCACTCGCAGTCGCAGAGGCACGTCGAAGCGACCGAGGAAGCACTTCCAGTCTCGTTCGCATCTGCAGCGCCGGACACCGCTGCGTGGGCCGGCACCCTCCCACTTGGAGTGGATCGGTCGTTCCTCGTCGGCGACGGCGCCGCTGTGAGACCGAGGATGATTGCCGACTTTTTCTATCGACAGGAACGACTTTCGAGCCTCATCGAGCGCGCTGGCAGCTCGGCTCAGCGGTAGTCGCATGCTCGTGTTCGCATTGATCGGTGCGCTGCTTTGCACGCCCGCTTCTGGTTTCGACGACGGATCCGATGTGCTTGAAGCCGACCGATTGAGCGCGTTCGCAGCGTTGCCCAAAGAGCAACTCTTCGCAACAACTCTCGTCTCGCCGATTGCAGTGCCAGGATCGGTCCTGATGCTTCCGTTGATGCGAAAGAGCGCGACCGTTGAGTGGCCAGCAACGCTCAACCTGCGCTTGAACGATGGTCGAACGGTCGTTGGTCGCGTCGTCCGTGTCGAGTCGCGCGTTTCGACTCAGTTCAGTTGGACTTCTCCGCGAGTCGTCACAGAGACGGCAGAACCCATCGGCGACGACGACATCGTGCTGCTCGCACCGCTGCCCGTTGATGGCAGCGACGAGATTTATCTTGGCGAACAGCGGCTCGATCCCATCTGGATGAACGGGCTCGCTGTATCGCTCGCAGCCCCGCGGGCAGACCTTGAATTGGGAGTGGATGACCTGCCCGATCCGACTGCTCCAAGCGAGTACTTCAGAGCGGTTTTGCAGGCTCATCGGCAAGGAACGGCGCCATCGCCGCCAGCGTTTGGTGAGGGCGATTCCCTCTATGCGCGTGCCGTTGCTGGATTGTGGTCCGCCGCGATAGCACGCCTCGCAGAAAATGATGCGCCGACAGCGCGGCGAGTCGTCGCTGATCTCATCGGGCGTGCACACGGAGTGGTTGACTCGAAGACTGTGACGATGGCGGCGTGGAAGACGAATCTGGACGAACTCGATTCGCTTCTGCGAGCGCTCCTGACGCCCCATGCCGATGGCATCGAGCTTGTAGAGGGGGCGAAGTTGTGGTTGGAGAATCGGTCTGGGCTTGTGTGCTGGGTTGAAAGCGACGATGGCGAATCAGTTTCAATCGGCGTGGCGAACCCCCGCGCGGAAGCCCAAGAGATTGTGTTTCGTTGGCCGGATCAGAAGGAGCCCGCGCTGTCGGCAGAGATTGGTCCCGAGTCTTTCGAGTCATTCACTGTCCCTCGCGCGCGATCAGCAATGGTCGAGGCGGTGGTGGTCGACGAAAAACTCTCGATCGCCCTTGAGGAGAGCGGGCTTGGGTCGATCATTCCTCCCGGTGCAGTCCCCGGCCGACACTCAGGGCTCGAGGCGCTTGAGTCGCAAGCGAAGGCAGTGCCGACACTGCTGCTTGAACACGCCAACAATGTTCTGGCAATTCAGGTGGGATTCGGTCGAGCTGCACTTCGCCCTCCTGGGCTTGGGCTTGGCATGTTTCGGCCTGCAGGGCGGCTCTGCGATTTCCGCGCAGAGTCACTTCAGCCACCACCGCCTGAATGGTCGACGAGTGCCGGCATTCGCCGCCGGCCCAGCGGCTGGGAGATTCTGGTGGAATGTCGCCGACCTGCAGACTCGTCACCAGACCAGGATCGAATCACAATTGTCGTGCAGGGGACGACTGTCAACACCGTCACTGTCCAATCGGACGGCACGATCGATGCGGCACACCCCATTGCCCGTGAAGGGACCGCTGTCCATCGGGGATTGGATCGCTGGCGCGCACGAGTTCCGCTACCGGAAAGTTGGCTCGTGACGACAACAGGTCGACCTGGTCGGTTAGCAATCTCGGTCGAGCGCGCCATCGAGGCACGCGAGGTCGTTGCCCCCCCAGTTTTCGCGCGCCGCCAGTTTGCTGGATTTGCACCTCTTTGCAGCGATCCGCGCGCGCGGAGATTGCCGCTCGAACTATCGAGTTGGGAACTCTCGAGCGTTACACTCGCGCCATGAATAGAGAGGACCGAGAGGATGGCGCCGCCCAATCGAAGCGGACGACCGAGTCAAAGCGGCGCACGCGATCCTCAAGTGAAGTAAAGGAAGCCGTTGAGGAAGTGGTCTCGCCAGCCCCAGCTAGCCCTCGAGTAATCGCGCTCCTGAATCAGAAGGGTGGTGTCGGCAAGACAACATCAACAGCGAATCTTGGAGCCGCATTTGCACTCGCAGGACTTCGAACGCTGGTTGTAGACCTCGATCCACAGTCGAATCTTTCGTTGCACTTCGGGCACGAGCCGGCCCCAGACCAGCCGACCATCCGCGACCTCTTCATGAACACAGAGATTGCGCCAGCCGATCTGGTTCGGTCTGCTCGCGAAAACCTTTGGTTCATTCCAAGCGATACAGAACTTGCGCTTGTCGAGGGTGAGCTTGCGCTCCAGCCCAACATGCAGCACATTCTCGCGGAGCGCCTTGCACCCGTGATGAACTCGTTTGATGTGCTGTTGCTGGATTGTCCGCCCAGTCTTGGAGTGTTAACGGTCAATGCGCTGACGATTGCCGACGAAGTCGTCGTTCCGACGCAGGCGCAGTATCTCGCGCTGCGCGGGCTCGAGAAACTGCTCGAGACGGTTCTGCTCGTGCAGCGTGCGCTCAATGCGCGGCTTACAGTTGCAGGCGTCCTGCTGTGCATGCACGAGTCGCAGTCAAGTCATGGGAAGGCCGTCGTCGAAGAGATGGACAGTTTCTTCGAGAAGTTCCGCGGGAGCGGTCTGCCATGGCAGGATGCGGTGGTCTTGCGACCAGCTGTTCGGCGCAACATCAAGTTGGCAGAGGCGCCGAGCTTTGGCCAGACGATCTTCGACTACGCACCAACTTGCGCTGGCGCCGCCGACTACCGGATGCTCGCCGAGGCGTTGCAGCGGCGGTGGAAGCCGGTCGAAGTACGCAATTCCCAGCCCGAATCTGCCGGATTGACGACATCGTGAATCTGATCGGGCATCGACTCGGCGCTGCCGGGCTTCGGTGGTGGCGGGTTCTGGCATGTCTTGCCTTTGTCGCCGTGGTGATCGCGACGCACTGGCCGCGATTGGTACTCAGCGCAGACGCGCCAAGCGACAAACTCATTCATGGAATTTCATTTGGCGTGCTGACGTTTGTGCTCTGGCGAACTCGATGGATCTCGAAGGCTTGGATCGCGTGCGGTGCGATGTTTGCGTTCGCTGCGTTTGACGAGTCGACGCAGATGCTGCCATTCATCCAGCGTCACACATCGCTGAATGATTGGATCGCGGATGTCGCCGGGATTTTCTGTGCCACACTGCTGTTTGCGCCAGCGGCGCAGCCCCGATCCAGCGTCGCCCGCATGCGCGCAAGGCTCGACGATGCTGCTGATCGCGACATGTTCGATCGTCCGTTCACTTGGGCGAGCCTCGCTGCAGCGGCTGCGCTTGGCGTGCTTGTCGGAATTCCGCTGACTGTGGCACTCAGCACGACATTTCTTTTTGACCAGCGCCCGTGGCAGACCGCATTCCTCGGTGGAGTTGTGTTCTGCGCCGGTGCGATCGCGTGGAGCTGGCACTTCGCACTGCGTGGCGCGGTGCGGCGGATCACACAGCGCCGAGCGTGTTTCACATGCGGCGATTCGATCACAGTCATGGCGGCAGAGTCTGGATCGTGCAGCCACTGCATGGACATCTGGCGCAGCGCTCAGTGGGTCGTCCCGTGCGTCGTGCATGAGTCGGTCACATCACCGAGCCGTCGAGCGACGAATGTTGGAATCTTGCGGGGTGGACTCCGCTCCGTTGCAATCTTGGGGAGCGTCGCAGCGGGTGTCGTACTACTCGGACGTCAGGTCGGATCGGGGGTGCTTTTCGCGCTCGATGCTTCGATGCGAGATCTCTTTTCCTACGGATTCGCGGTGACAGCGATCGGGCTTGTGATGCGTTCAGTCAAGCAAGCACAGGCACGAGTTCGCGAACAGGAGGGTGTGCGCTGCGTTGCGTGCGACCACGATGTCCACCTCGTCGCGGCGCCGCGCGAGCAGGGGATTTGCCCAGAATGCGGACGAGCGTTTGTCCGACTCGAAACTATCGCTTGACCGGCGGTGGAGCGAAGCCTTCTAAGAATGTTCCACCCGACCGGGTCGGATTGCCCGTGGAACTCGGGACTGCCCCCGCACTCTGCACAGTTGGCGCGCTCGAGTTGCGTGGGTTCCCGTCCGCGGCAGGTTGCACCCGCAGTATCGCGGGGCTCATCATCGGATCGATTTGGTTGATCGCCACCTCGACCTGGGCTGCGCGTGAGTCCTTCGTGAAGTTGAGTAGCGTGCTATCCCCTCGCGCCTGGGTTGAGACAAGTGCCCATCCAGCATCAGCGAATCGCTGGCGAGTTGCTTCCACATTCACCCTGGTGTCGACAACGTCGCCTCGGTAGATCACTTCGACGGACGAAAGTGTCGATCCCGAGTGCTGGATGTTGCGTGTCACGATGGGATCGAACCCAGAGACATTGGGCACATCGCTGTCCAAAACAAAGGGCGGCTCGCTGCTGCAATTCGCAAGCGAGAGTCCGACGAGGCCGACGGCGAGCAGGCGACGGATGATTGTTGGAAGAGCGCGCATTGTGCCGATGGGAGAAATCTACCCTCTTCACACGCTGCCCATGGCTCGAAGCTTTGAGTACCACGCACGCACCGTTTCGGTGCTGACCTTTCTGAGCCGGATCACCGGCTTGGCGAGGGATGCTGCGCTCAGTCGGATCTTTGGAGTGGGGGCGATTGCCGACGCATTTTCGTTCGCCTACATGGTTCCGAATCTCTTTCGCCGGCTCTTTGGTGAGGGTGCGCTCACGGCCAGTTTTCTCCCGGTCTATGCGAAGGAACATGAGCGCGACCCCGCCGTCGCGCGGGCGCTTGCGCGAATGGTGCTCGCCCGCGTGGGCATCTTGCTTGCAGGAATCTGCCTGCTCGGCGAGGTCATTCTCGCGCTTGCCTGGCCGGACGGCGCACAGGAGTCTGCGGTTCTCTCGGCGCGGCTTGTGGCAATCATGCTGCCGTACATGCCGCTCGTCTGCCTCGTCGCACTGATGGGTGCGATCCTGCAGGTGCAGCATCGATTCGGTCCGACTGCTGCGGCACCCATCATTCTGAATGTCATGATCGTGGCAACCGCCGTCGGGTTCTCGCCGATGGTCTTGGGCAAACTTGGTTTTGAAGCCATCGATCCCAATTCGCACATCATGATTGTGGCGGCGAGCGTCATCGCAGCGGGAGTTCTGCAGTGGGCGTGGAGCGCATGGTGCTTGCGCTCCCTTCAACTCCACCGCGGCGTGCCATGCGAAGCGTCGAAGGCACGGTTCAGCCAGGTCATTCGCCAAGCGATCCCGATGGGGATCGGACTTGGCGTGTTGCAAGTCAACACTTTCGTTGACGGTCTGATCGCCAGTTATCCAACGCTTGTCGGGCCAACCATTTTCGGCGTTGCGTATCCGCTGCAGGAGGGATCGATGGCATCGCTCTCTTATGCGCAGCGGCTGTACGAGTTTCCACTGGGGGTCTTTGGCATTTCTCTAGCGACTGCGATCTTTCCGCAACTCTCACGGGAAGCAGGCGATCTCACCGCGTTTCGCGCTTCGATCTCTCGTGCTCTGCGGTTGGTGATGTTCATTGGACTTCCAGCAAGCGTCGGGCTCATGCTGCTTCGCGTTCCATTGACCGCGACTGTCTTTCAAGGGGACTCGTTTTCGGCGGAAGACACCGCTCGGGTTGCGACGATCTTGCTTGCCTTTGCGCCAGCGATCTGGGCTTACAGCGCGAATCATCTTCTCACGCGCGCGTTTTATGCGAGGGGCGAGCCGATGACGCCGGTCATCGTCGGCGCAAGCATGGTGGGGCTGAACTTCTTGTTGAACATCACGCTCATCTGGACGCCACTCAATACGGCGGGGCTCGCACTCTCAACGGCGTTCTGTTCGGTCGTGCAGATGTTCATCTTGGAGCGGCTGCTCGCGCGGCGGGTCGGGTCACTCTTGACGGGCGAAGTGCTTCGAAGTTGGATGAAGACAGCCACTGTCTCAATCATGATGGGGGCGGTCCTCGCTGCGTTGCTGCTCATTGCGCCAGCGGACACGCGCTGGCTTGAAACCCTCGCCGTTCTGCTCGTCGGAGTCGCGGTCGGAGCAGGCGTCGTCTATGGCGCTGCACAACTGATGCGAATGCCCGAACTGCGCTGGGCGCTTGGAAAGCGGTGAACTCCACAAGTCGCGCAGCGCAGCGTTCGTTTAACTCCCCTTGGCAGGCTGAGCCAATTCTTGCGTCGTATTCGTAGCGCTCGGCTTGGGCGCAGGATCCGAATCGCTGTTTGGAGTTTGGATTGGCTGGAGCGAGATCGGATCGCGCATCGGCAATTGAGTGGCTTTGCCGAACTGCTGCATGTTCGCACGACCTTGCAAATCGCCCTTTGCGATGTCAGGCCAGTTTCCGACGATGAGAATGGTCATCTGAGAAGGCTTGAGATACTTCTGCGCGACGGCTTGAATCTGCTCAGGAGTTACTGCGCGGATCTTGTCGCGGAAGGTCTCCCAGAACTCTGTTGGGCGATTCGTCCACTCATCGCTGACGAAAACTCCGAGCGTTCCAGCCTTTGACGCAAACGTGTTCGGGAAGGTCTCGATGAACGAGTTCTTCGAGATCTCAAGTTCCGAGGAAGTCACTGGCTGATTTCGCATGCGATCAAACTCTTCGAAGATCAACTTCGCAGCCAGCGCAACTGTCGGGCTCTTGCTTTCGTACGCCGCGCGAAACACTCCCGGATAGAAGGCGCCTGGTCTGAAACTGGAGCCGGCGCTGTATGCCAGTCCTTCATCGCTGCGGACGCGTGTCATGATGCGGCTGGAGAATCCGCCGCCGCCGAGGATGTCATTCATCACGGTGTAGGCGTAGAAGTCTGGGTCGTCGCGCCGAATCGCGCGCAATCCAATGGAGACCTTGCCTTGAGGAATGTCCTTCTGAACGAAGTAGACACCAGGCGTCATCTCGTGGGTCGGACCGACCGGTGGGGCGTTGCGCGCGCCCGGTTTCCATCCCTCGAGCGCTTTCTCGATCGTCGCAGGCATCGTCTTCGGATCGAAATCTCCCGTGATCGTGATGATCATGTTGCCCGGGTGGAAAATCCGCGCAGCCATCTCGCGCATGTCGCTATCAGAGATCGCTTCAATTCCAGCTCCCGTGGGCTGGCGCGATTCAAAGTGGTCTTCGCCACCCACGAGGTAACCCCATTCCCGTGCGCTGATCGAAGCGGCATCGTCATTGCGCTGTTTGAGCGCTTCGAAGGCGTCCGACTTCGCAATGGCAAACTTCGCCTCGTCGAATTTTGGATTCCGCAGGAGATCAATCAGGATCGCCAGACTTGCATCGAAGTTGGACTTCAGACAGTCAATGGATGCGGATGTCGTCCACTCGGCGCTTCGAACCCCAAGGTTCGTCGCCATGAACTCCAGATCTTCATCGACTTCATCGGCAGATTTGTTGAGCGTGCCACCTCGGCGGATCATCGCCGCCGTCATTCCTGCCAACCCGACGCGGTCGGCGGGATCAAGATTGCTGCCGCCCATGCAAGAAATGGAGAGAGTGATCAGCGGAAAATCGTGGCTGGGAATCATGTACAGCGAAGTGCCGTCCGAGAGTTTGGTCCGAAACTCGCTCGCCTTTGGCGGATCAAATCTCAACGGTGGATACGAAAGCGTTTCTGGTCGAGGGGGGATGGTTGCTTGCCTGTCTGCCGCGTTCAACGTGGCTGCGATCAGAGCGACGGCAGACACGACCACGATAGAAGTCTTGGTTGAATTCACTTCGCACCTCCTGTTGACTCGAGTTGGGCAATTCTTTCTTGCATCTTCTTCTGCATGAAGTCAAACACGGGTTTCATCGGCGGCGGCACATCCGCAGCCTGTGCGCCCATCGCCGCCAATCCCTCCTGCAGTCTTGCAAGATTTGTCTCTTTCATGACCTGCGCGGCCAGCTGGCGCGCCTGCGCCTGCAACGGTGCCGGCAACTTCGCGATTTCTGGGTCATCGGTGGTTGCGGTTTCCGCGCCAGCCTTGCGCACGAATGTGGCAACCGATCGGTTCGATTCGCCGAAATACTTTCGAGCAACTCGCTGGATGTCCGCTGCGGTCACGGCCTGCAACTTCTTGGGATTCTCATTGATTTCTTCCCATCCGCCGAGTGCTTCTGAGAATGCGATTCCCACCATGAGTCGGAAGTTGGCCTGCAGATTCCGAAACGAATCCGCCGCAACTTGGTTTTTGACCTTTTGCAGTTCCTGATCCGACACGGGCTCGTCCTGAAGCCGGTTCAACTGTTCGTACCAGCCTTCTTCGAGTTGCGCTGGTGTGGCGTCGCCCTTGGTCTCTGCGCCGAATGCGAAGAAGCCAGCGTAGTGACGGCTGTCCTGCTGCGCGGATGTGTTGCTTGCGATCTTGCTTCCTTCCACCATCGACTTGTAGAGCCGACCCGTGCGACCGTTCAGGATCTGCGCCAACATGTCGAGTGCGTACGAATCCGCGTGCTTGAATGGCACGGTGTGGTATCGAACTTCGACCTGCGGCTGGCAATCAGCCTGCGCGTTCATGCGCTGCTCCGCCATCTGCTTCGCTTCGAGGGTGATGACTGGAGGTGGCGTGATCGTCCCTGGCTGCAACCTTGAGAAGTAGGACTCAATCAGCGGCTTGATCTCTGCAGGCTTGAAGTCGCCGACGATGATGCCGACGAGATTGTTCGGGCGGTAGTAGATGTTCCAGTACTTCTGCGCTTCGTCCATCGTGTACGAGTTCAGGTCGCTCGTCCAACCGATGACCGGCCAGCTGTATCCGCTCGACATGAAGAACATCGCCTCGAACTGTTCTTGGAACGCGCCGGTCGGCGTGCTCTCGGTGCGAAGTCTGCGCTCCTCGTGCACGACGTCTCGCTCGCTGTAAAACTCGCGGAAGACGCTGTCGTTGAGCCGATCGCTCTCCATCCAGCACCAGAGTTCGAACTTGTTGCTGGGAACATTGATGAAGTAGAAGGTCAGGTCGTTCGACGTGAACGCGTTCATCCGACTTCCGCCACCCTTGGTGTAGATCTTGTCGAATTCGTCCTTGATGATCGAACCCATTGCCTTCTGCTGAGACTCGAGTTCGGCGATCTTGCCGTTCAGTTGGGCGCTCACCTCAGTGGCGCCTGGCGCAGCCTTATCGACCTTGCCCAATTCGGTCTTGAGTTCAGAGAGTGCGGATGTATTGACTCGACCTTGCTGGCTGTCCATCGAAGTCTTGAGGTCTGCCCGCATCTTGGCCAATTCAGGCGTGTCGTTCGCCGCGCTCCACGGGTCGTCGATCTCGCCGAGGAAGAAGCGCTCGTACTGCATTGTCCATGTGTAATTGTTCATCGCATCACGCAGGGCCTTCTGCGTCGCGCGGAACTCAGCATCTTTGGTCGCGTCCGCTGTGCCGATCGTGTTCGTCCCCTTGAACATCATGTGTTCGAAGAAGTGGGAGATTCCAGTGATCCCAGGGCGCTCGTTGACGCTGCCGACCTTCGCCAGCCATCCTGCGGCGATGACGTTTGGTTCGTCGTTGCGCGCAACAAGAATGAATTTCATTCCGTTGTCGAGCGTGAAAACCTCGGGCGACAACTGCTGCGCTTGCGCAGAGAGGGTTATTGCGGCGCCGAAAGCGATCACGAGGGTTGATGGGATTCTCTTTGACATCAATTTCTCCTTGTTGGGGGAGGATATTTGTAGACGATTTCGAGACAAAATGCGCCCAAGCGCCCATTTGGGACTATGTTTCACGCATGAGTCTTGGACTTCGCGCCACCACGGCTTTTGCCGCGCTCTATGTCGCTGCATCTGCGTCAGCCCAACTGCGAGTCATGAACTACAACATCGCGCACATTGGCGGGGATCCGACCGCCATCGCGAACGTCATCGCAGCCGCTCATTCCGATAACAAGGCTGGTTGGGCGAAGCCGATTGACATCATGCTGTTTCAGGAGGTCAGCGCTTCAACGGTTGGCGCGCTGCAGGACGCTGTGAATTTGGCTGCTCCAGTGGGCACGTCCTACGCGCGCGCAACATATACGACCTCGGGGACCGAGGACTCTGCGGCAGGTGCGCAGTGCGCGTTCTACAGAGTCCAGACCATCGCAGAGACTGTCTCTGGTCATGTCGATATTCCAACTGGCGCAAGCCGAAACACTGATCGGTGGCTGTTCAAGTTGGTCGGGTACTCGTCGTCCGCCGCGTCGGTCTACGCATACAGCTCTCACCTGAAGGCGTCGATCGGATTTGAGAACGAGCGTGAAACGGGCGCACTTGCGATCCGCCAGAACTCGAACGCGCTCGGTGTGGGAGTTCGTGCGATTTACGTTGGTGACTACAACCTCTACTCAAACACCGAGCCCGCGTATCTCGCATTCCTCGCTGCCGGGAATGGTCAGGGCAACGACGAACTTGGGACAGGATCTTGGAGTGGATCATCCAATGCGTGGAAGCACACGCAGAGCCCACGGTTGGCTTCGGGGACTCTGGTCGGTGGCGGAATGGACGACCGCTTTGACTTTCACCTGATGACGAATCAACTCTCGGACGATGAAGGGATCAGTGTGATCGCGGGTACGTACCGAGCTCTTGGCAATGACGGGAATCACTTCGACATCGCGATCAATACGGGGGTGAATACCTATTACCCGAGCGAGCGGACGCGGTCCAACACGCTCGCCACGAACATCTTTAATGCGTCCGACCACATTCCCGTACTCGTTGACTATCAAGTGCCAGCAGTGATGGCGGCCACGTTCGGTGCGGTGCCAGCGCGCGTGATTCAAGGGGCGAGCGCGAGTGCGGCGATTGCCGTGCAGAACACCGCGAGCGTCGTGACGGCAGTCGGCGCAGATGAACTTGACTACACAGTCACCGGCGCGGGCGGGCTGCTTGGATCGGCGTCGGGGGTTGCGCCGCTCGCGCCTGCAAGCGCGAGTGCGGTGCTTGCGATCAACACCGGCAGCGTCGGGGTGCTGGCGTTCGAGGCGCAGGTCACAAGTTCATCCGAAGCAGTTCAGAACGGTGCGATCGTCCTTCCGGCTCAGTGCACGGTTCTCGCGCGAGCGAAACCATCTTGGCAGTCCGCGGCGGTTGCGACAAGCATTTCGGTGCCGATCTCAATTCTTGCTGGCGGCGGAAACGTCGACGTCGACGTGCCGCTTCACAATATTGCGTGGCAGTCGTTGCAATCGAAACTGGATGCAGACTGGATCGGGTTCCCGACTGGTTCTGCGGTGTCACTCTTGGGTCCGCTACCAACTTCGATTGCTGCAACTCCGGGCGTGTTGCGCCTGCGCATCAATCCGACTGGCCTTCCCGCAGGCTTGACCACCGTCGGCGGAACGCTTCTGACAAGCGACGAGAACGTTCCAGGTGAAGGTGATACGACCCTCACCATCTCGATCGCGATCACAGTGGGGGGGATGCCGCCGCGCCCAGGCGATCTCAACGGCGATGGACTTGTAAACGCGTCGGACCTCACGATGTTGCTGGCGCAGTGGAGTACTTCTGGATCGGCCGACATTAATTCGTCTGGATCGGTGGACGGCGGAGATTTGGCAATACTGCTGAGCAACTGGGGATAATCTCCACCAGAGAAGGAGCATGAATGGCAGAAATACACAAACGTAGCGGATGGACAACAGCCTGCTTTGGCACGATCGCTGCAACGCTCATCTCGTCGAGCGCACTTGCTGTCGATCTTGGGGTATTGAGTGTTGAGTTCATCCAAGGAGCGCAGTTCGGAACAACAACTCTCGTCGGCGGCCGCCCGACGATGGTGCGGGTCAAGGTGAGAGTGACCGGGCAGACAACTCCGCAGGCGAATGTCGATGCGGTGCTTCGTATGTATGTGGGTGGCGTGCAGGTCGCGGGATCGCCGATGTTCTCACGCAACGGTCCCATCACGGCTCCGGTCGCGCCGGCCTCTGCCCTCGTGAATGACACGGTCAACTTCACGATCGTCGCTCCGGTCAGCACTGATGTTGACTTCCATATCATCGTCGATCCGCTCAATCGGGTGATTGAGACTGACGAGACCAACAACGTACTGGTCGTGAACAACAAAGTCTTTTCCTGTCGCAAGACTCTTGATGTCGCGTATGTCTCCGTGAACTACACGCCCGGCGGAGGGCAGCCCGTCGCCGCAACGATCGAACCTGGTTATGGCGATGCATTCATGCGCGGCATCTATGCGATGGCTGACCTCAACTACCACAGGTCGCCGCTCGGCCCGCTTACATTTTCGACCGACATCAACTCGACCAGTAGCACACTGCTGGCAAACCTCCAGACGATTCGGGTGACGTCAATACCTGCAGCTGGGTACGCGCGCCCAGAGTTCATCTACGGATGGTTGCCGGGAAATCCCTTCAGCGGAAATGGGCAGGCGAGCGGAATTCCAGGCGATGCCGCTTTCGGAAACACGGAGTCGTCGAGATTTCAGCGCACATTCGGCCACGAGATTGGGCATTGCTGGGGGAGAAGCCACACGAGTTCGACGATTGGTACTGTTGGATTTGATGTCGAGCACCACCTTGTTGCGCCGCTCAATCTTGCGCAGACCCATGCGACATCCCAAAACGATGTGATGGTGGCGGGATTGCTGACAAATCAGGCGTGGGTTGACACTGGCACCTACAACGATTGCCTCACCGACACGCGGTCGCAGTGCAGCGCGTTTGCGCCACCAGGAGGCGGAGAAGATCCCGCATCAGATGCACAGATGGTCTTGCAGGTGAGCGGTGCGTATCGCCACGAGGCAGGTGTCATTGAACTGTTCCCAGTGCACCAAATCGATCTCGCGTCGCCGACGACGGACGATGCATCCGGCGATCTCCTTCTGCAGACATTTGCCGGCAACGGCGAATTGCTCTCGAGTCTGCGCTGGCGATCTGGCACGACGCGCGAGTCCTGTGCGCAGTGCGTTCGAGGCAAGGCGTGCGTGCATGAGAGTTCTCCAGTATCGATCTTGGTGCCCGCCGCCGTGGGCAATCAGGTGCCTGCGCGGATAGAACTTCGCGACTTGCGCAGCGGTCGATTGCTGGCATCGCGCAGCCGGAGCGAATCGAGTCCGCGGATTGCAAACCTTGGCAGCACACTCATCGATGGAGTTGGAGTGGCCAGCCACACGGGCAATGGGCCTTTCGTCGAACTCTTCTGGGATGCAAGCGACGCGGATGGAGACTCGCTCTCAACGGATGTGCTGCTGAGCCGCGACGGTGGGCAATCGTGGTCTGCAATTGGCGTGGATCAGCGTGGGTCGTCGATCAAGTTTTCCCTCTCGGACATTCCAGTCTCGCCGATTGGCGAGGGCATCGTGAAGGTGCGCGTGAGCGACGGGCTCAACGTGGTTGACGCCGAGATGCCAGCTGCGATCGGTCTCTTCGGGCCAGATGGGCAAAGCGAGGGTTCGATTGCTGGCGAGTCGGACTGGTCGAACTTCTGGCTGATCAACAACCCTGACATCCACCTGATTGCGCCCAACAACAACGAGTCATACCCCGATGGCGCGTCGATCCTGTTGCACGCATCGGGTTGGGACCTCGAAGATCAGTACCTCGCCACTGCCGGGTTCACTTGGACATCGTCCATCGCTGGGGCGATCGGCACGGGCAGGCAGATTTTCACGTCTGCACTCAATCCCGGCACACACGTGATCAAGGTGCGAGGAACGGATTCGGGCGGCTCGTTCGTCGAGAAGAGTGTGACCGTCACGATCACGGCTCGCCAGACGTTCTCGCCTGACGTCAACGGCGACGGGCTCGTCAACGGTCTCGATCTCTCCACGCTTCTGAGCAACTGGGGAGGCTTGGGAGCGGGCGACCTTGACTTCGACGGAGTCGTTGGGGGCGCGGATCTCACCGCGCTCTTTTCTGGATGGACTGGATGACGAGACGAGGAGTGTGGATCGCAGCGGCTTGCAGTGCGGCGGCACTCATTGCACTTGACGGCGCTTCTGCGCTCGGCGCAGTCGTCACCCTCGGGTCCGTGAAAGACGCGACACTCATCTCAGATCAAACTCCCGAACTCGCGCTCGGCGCTGCGTACAGCGTCTATTCGGGGCGTGTCGGAACGCAGGGCAACAGCACACTTCGCCGGGGGTTGATGCAGTTCAACTTCAGTTCGATCCCGCTCGGTTCGGTGGTGACCAGCGTGCAACTGAAGCTCTACATGAGTGCGACGCAGGCTGGGACGCAGACGATCAACCTGAAGAAGTCGCTCCTCTCATGGGGGGAGGGTGCGTCGTTTGCGTTCGGCGGCGGTGGCACGCTCGCGCAACCCAACGACGCGACTTGGTGGAACCGTTTCTATCCAGGCACTCCGTGGCCAACTCCGGGAGGTGAGTTCAGCCCAACCATCTCAGCGTCGAAGGCCGTCGGCCCGATAGGCTGGTACGTCTGGGGATCCACGACACAGATGGTGGCGGACGTGCAGAGTTGGATCAACAATCCGACGATCAACTTCGGGTGGGGGATCATTGGCAACGAAGTCACGCTGCAGTCCGTGAAGCGGTTCGATTCGCGAGAGTCAACCGTGAACAATCCACAACTCATCGTGACCTACAACCCGCCCGCCACCAATCCCGCGGACATCAACAACGACGGACATATCGATGGGATCGATCTCGCCATCATGCTCGGAGCCTGGAGTACATCAAACGCGCAGGCAGACATCAACGATGACGGGCTTGTGAACGGGGCGGATCTCACGCAGTTGTTGTCCGCGTGGTAAAACACCAAAGTGGACTCATCGACGCTGCTGATCGAAGCGATCGGACTCAGAAAAAACTTTGGATCGCTTGAGGCGGTGCGGGGGATCGATCTCGCTGTCACGCGCGGGCAGGTGCTTGGGTTTCTCGGCCCCAACGGTGCAGGGAAGTCGACCACGATGCGCATGCTCACAGGTTTTCTCGAGCCCGACGCAGGGTCCATCAGGATTGCTGGAGTTGATCTTGCCATCGATCCGCTTGGTGCGAAGCGCAACATCGGATACCTGCCAGAGGGGGCTCCGGCGTACTCCGAGATGCGAGTCGAGGATTTTCTCGCATTCTCAGCGCGGGTCCGTGGATATCGCGGCGCCGAGGTCGCTCGCCGCGTCGATGAAGCGGTGGCGCGCGTACACCTTGAGTCCTGTCGAGGTCAGCGAATCGAGACGCTCTCGAAGGGATACAAGCGGCGCACCGGCATCGCGCAAGCACTGCTGCACGATCCACCGGTGCTGATCCTTGATGAGCCGACAGATGGGCTCGATCCCAACCAGAAGTTCGAGGTACGCCAACTCGTTCGCGACCTCGGTGCAGACCGCGCGATCATTCTCTCGACGCACATCCTCGAGGAGGTCGAGGCGGTGTGTACGCGAGCCGTGATCATCAATCGGGGTGTGATGGTCTTCGACGGCACACCGAAGGAACTCGATGCGCAAGTGCCAGCGAACGTTGCGCACAATCGACTCGACCACATCTTTCGATCGCTGACGAATTCGAAGGGCAAGTCAACGGCGAGCGCTGTCCGCGGAGGCAAGCGTTGAGCAAGCCGCATCGCGAGGGTCGGGCAGCTGCGGGCGGAGGTTCGCACGGAATTGCGCGCGGTGCCAGCGAATCGAGCGGTCCTCCTGCGACCCCCTCGTCTTTGGCGCGAACGGCGAGCGTCTTTCGACGCGAATTCTTCGCGTATTTTTCAACGCCACTTGCCGCGGTGTTTCTTGTGATGTTCGTCGCGCTTGCCGCGCTCCTCTCGTTTCAGGCTGGCGGGTTGTATGTGCGAGGTCAAGCTGACTTGCGTTCGTACTTTCAGTGGCAGCCGTGGCTCGGACTCTTCTTCATGCCAGCGCTTGGGATGCGACTCTGGAGCGACGAGCGACGCAGCGGGTCGATCGAACTCCTGATGACGCTTCCGCTCACCACCCGTGACATGGTGCTGGGAAAGTTCCTCGCTGCGTGGGCGTTTGCGTGCGTCTCGTTGGTGATGACGATTCCGCTTTGGATCACGATTTCGTGGCTGGGGACGCCCGATCATGGGGTGATCTTCGCTGGCTATGTGGCGAGCGCGCTGCTCTTTGCGACGATGCTCTCCGTGTGCACGTGCCTTTCAGCATGCACACGCAACGCAGTCGTCGCGTTCGTGCTGGGTGTTGCGGCGTGCTTTGTGTTACTGCTGACCGGCTTTCCGCTGGTCCTGGATTTCTTCGCGCAGTGGGCGCCGAAGGAGGTGATCGAAGCGATTGCAGCGATGAGCGCAATGGTGCACTTCAACGCGCTGACGCGTGGCGTCTTCGATGCGCGCGATCTGCTCTATCCGGTCTCCGTCGTGTGCGCGTTCCTCTGGATCAATGCACTCATCCTTGACTGGAGGGGTTCGCGATGAGTGTGCGCAAGCGGCGAGTCGGGAGCCTCACTTCAATTCTGGCGATCTTGGTCGGATTGGTCGTCCTCAATGCTGCGGCTGCGTTCGGCCTCATTGGCTGGCGGATCGACTTCACCCACGAAGGGCTCTACTCGTTCTCGTCTGGGACGCGTGCGATTCTCAAGACGCTCGATGAACCCGTTCGGCTCGACTTGTATGCGTCGCGAGAGTCCATCGCAGACATGCCGCAACTTCGCGCGCACGCGCAGCGTGTCGAGGAGTACTTGGAAGAACTGGTTGATCTTTCGGATGGTTCGCTTGAACTGCGCGTCATCAATCCCGAGCCCTTCAGCGAGAGCGAAGATGATGCGCGAGCGGCTGGGCTCGTCGTGACGCCTGTCAACAACAGCGGGGCGACTGCGATCCTCGGATTGGTAGCGGTCGGTCCAACGGGGCAAACCAAGTCGATTTCGATCTTTTCGGCTGATCGCGACGCCTTCATCGAATACGAAGTCTCAAAGGCGATCGCAACCGTCGGGCGGTCGAGCAAGCCGAAGGTCGGATTGTTGTCTTGCATGCCGCTTCAACCACCGCGCACCGCGCAAGATGGATCGCCAGCGGGGCAGATGCCCGCGCCGTTCGTCGTCGAGCAAATGCGTGAACTCTTCAATCTCGTGGAGATTTCAGTCGAGGCGGCAGAGTTGCCTGCCGACGTGAACGCCGTTCTGCTTGTTCAGCCGCGAAACCTTTCCGAGTCGATGTTGCGCTCGATCGATGCGTGGGCAATTGCTGGCAAGCCCCTCATCGTGCTCGCGGATCCATTCGCGGAAACCGATCAGCATCCCGACTCGCGTGCGATGGGGGCAAAGGTCGCCGCAACGACATATGACTTTCCGCTGCTTCGCGCGTGGGGGCTCGATATTCCGCGCGACATGACGGTCGGCGACTTGAATTACACAACGGTCATCCAGACAGCAGGTCCTGGCGGAACGATGCGCCAGTTGAACTACATCGCGTGGCTCAGCCTGACAAGGGCGGCGTTGAGCCAAGAAGATCCGATTACGGGTGGGTTCGAAGCGATCAATTTCAAGAGCGTCGGCGAGATCCAGCGGGCGAAGGATGTCGATCCAGCGATTGCGCCGCGCATCGAACCGCTCGTGTTTTCCAGCGATCGGTCGCAACTGATTCAGACATTGAAACTCGGCTACTTCGGAGACGCAGAGCAGTTGCTGCGAGATTGCAAGCCCGATGGCGTCCACCGCACATTCGCAGCGAGAATCACTGGACCGATCGGTAGCGCGTTCAGTTCAAAGCTTGGCGATGCAAACATCGTCGTCATCGCGGACGCAGACCTGCTGGCGGACGAGACATGGGTGCGGGATGATCCAAACTCGGGAATGAAGTTGGCGTTCTCAGACAATGGTCCGCTGATCATCGGGCTGCTTGAGCGAATGGCGGGTGATCCCGCTGTCGCAACGCTTCGGTCGCGCGGCGGATTTCGCCGTCCCTTTGAACGAGTCGAGGAACTTCGAAAGTTGGCGCAGCAGCGCTACATCGCACGTGAAAAGGATTTGCAGCTGGAAGTGCGCAAGACCGAAATCAACATCGCTCAGTTGCAGAGCAAGAGTGGTGGGTCCGAGAGTGGGCAGATGTTGCTTTCAGCAGAGCAGCAGGCGGAACTCGCCGAACTGCAAACGACAGTGAACGCCTACCGCAAGGAACTTCGTGGCGTCCAGTTTGGGCTGCGCCAGGAAGTCGATGCGCTCGGCCTTCGACTTCTCATCCTGAATGTCGTGGTTTGGCCGACGCTGGTTGCAATCTTCGCCGGATTGTGGTGCTGGAGAACCGCGCGGCGCGTGGATCGGTCCCGCCCCGACGATGCCTCGTGAAGACCAGCGTGTCGACGTCAATCGGGGGCGCGGCAATCAAGTTGGCGCTGCAAAATCGCCGATGAAGGCACAGCGGCACTTTCGCCGCATGGAGGACTCCAATGGGTACAGAAGCAGGACAGTCATGTTGCTCGACAAGTGGAAGTGGCAGTGGAAGCGGTAGTTGCTGCAAGGGGCGGCTCTGCGGGATGCTGTTCAAACTCGTCTTGATCGGATTGCTCGCGTGTATCGCGAGCAGCCTCTGGTCGATGAATGGGTCGCTCGACAAGATTTCCATACTCCTGAGCAAGTAGGCGGCGCGGACCTGCTCGGTTCGTTTCTCAGAACACTCAGCGCAGTGGTCTCGCTGGCATCGCCTTCGGCTCGGCGCACCAAGTGTTTCTGAATAGGACAGGTCCCTCTGCGTCGCTCGGGTGCGCTTGCACGAGTATCGGAAGCGCACCAGGCGCCTCTGCTTCACTCATCCCCGTCTGATTGACAACCTCGATGTTGTCGTGGACGAGCACGCGGTTCCTCACGACGGTCATGCGCGCGTTTGCGACCTTTTCCACTCGATCCTGTCCATGATTGCCCTTGGATGATCCGAATCGAGCGTGATCGCATCTGCAAGTTTGATGTCGCCGATTCGATTCACCATGAATCCATCTTTGCCGCCGCCGTTGAGATGGGCGATCGATGTGTCTTGCGAAAAATCGAAGACCTCTCCGCGCCAGTCGACCGATTCGCAAACGAGGTGCGCTTGACTGTCGCGGAAGGCGCGTCGCCCCTCGGCCCCGCGACGACCCCAATCGAAGCGAGCCCCGCGCACGCGGCGCACGCGACAATCAAGTGCTGGACGCGGCGATGGAGCATGATTCGCAGCACGAGCAGGAGGATATTCCTCCTTGCCGCACCCGCCCTGTGGCGAAAAGGGGGTGCGCTGACTGAAAGGCCGAGGTGGGATTCGAACCCACGAATAACGGATTTGCAATCCGTCCCCTTGGGCCACTTGGGTACTCGGCCAAGGGGGTGCTATGTTGGCGTGGAACGCTCCCCGCGTCAACTTGAATTTCACTGTTCTCGAGTGGCAGATTCGCCTAACCTGTATCCCATGAGCCAACTGACCCAAGACTCTCCCGAAACTGTGATTGCTCCGGCGCCGCTTCGAGCGGGTCCTCTCGGTCCTTGGGCGGTCGTGGTTCACAATGACAATGTCAACACATTCGACTTCGTGATTCGGTGTCTTCGCGAGATTGCGCGGCTTGATCCCAACATGGCAGTGGCGAAGACGAATGAGATTCATCACGAGGGAGCATCGCAGGTGACCCACACCCACCGCGAACATGCCGAACTGATTTGTGATCGATTGTCCGGGCGTGGTCTCACCGTGACGGTCGAACCAGCCTGAACTGCTCGCGTGCGCATCGTTGGTCCCATCGGATTCTCATCGCTCATCTCGCTCGCGTTGGCGACGGTGGTTCTGGCACAGGCGCCCGAAGCGATTGTGTCGGAGAAGTTTCTTGCACCTCTGATTCCAGAAGGTGGATTACTCGTGCGTGCCGGTGGCTCACTTGTGCGCGACGAGTTTCTTGGGGTCTGGAACTTCGCACTGACTGACTGGGTGGATGGCGCGGCCAATCGTTCGCTTGTGTTGCTGCCAGCGGAGCCGCTGGGAGACATGATTGCAACGCACGAAGCGGCGATCAAGAGTGGGTCGACCGCGCCGCGTTTCGAAGTGAGCGGTCACGTTCTTTTGTTTCGCGGAGTCAACTATCTGCTTCCAACTTTCGCCGCGCCGATTGATCAACGATTGCCGCTGCCAGTTGCCGCGCCATTGCTGCCGCCGGGGTCTCGGCAAGCGCTCGCGCAACTTGTAGTGACGACACCAACGGCACTATCGGCGCCATCAGCACCACCATCAGCACCCGCACCAACAGTGACGCCACCGCCGACCGCATCGCCCACATCGGCGCTCTCAACGGAAGCAACTCGCGCGAGTGCCGTCGCGCCAGTCGATCCAGAGACTTTCGCGCAAGAACTCGAGCGTCGACTCAGCGAGCGCATCGCGGTCGTTCCATCGAGTGGAGACCCCGTTGCTGCTGCTCCGGCAGCCGCTGGCATCGAGCAACCATCGCGCAGCGGCGCTGTCGCTGGTGATGGCGACCAATCGCTGGCATCCGCCGACGCGCAGTCGGTCTCGTTGGCGCTGCTGCCACCCATGCGGATTCAATCTCGCCGCGGCACCGTCACACGCGATCCGCTGACGGGTGTCTGGCGATTCATCTTCGCGTCGGGTCACAGCGACGAAGGCGACATTGCACTCGAACTCTTGCCTTGCGAGTTTCTCACCGAACTTGCAGCGAAGGCGCGAACTGGCGTGACTGGAGCAACCGTGCTCCTCACAGGAGACATCACAGTTTTCAACGGTCGCAACTATCTGCGACCGATTCGCGCGCAGCCACTCGTTGCGGGGAAGTGGATCGAACCGTAGCGGGCGCGTGGTGTTCCGATTGTGTTCAAGACAGCGCGACCGACGCGAGTTCCCATCCAGGTTCCTAGACCTCTCCATTGACAGTTCAATGATGTTGGGTGGATTGGCCTGACCCAAACCGGAAGATCTCTCCGCGCGAACCCACTCCGTGCGCCACTCAAGCCCTTACACTGACGCTGTGGCGACTCTGAATCAGGTACTTGAGACCCTGCGGCGACTCGAGCCGATCCTGCGCGAACACCATGTGCTGCGCGCTGGAGTGTTCGGCTCCATCGCCAGGGGGGATGCGCGCGCGGACTCGGATGTCGACATCCTGGTTGAAATGGGCCCGAGCGCAAGCTTGTTCGACCTCTCAGGCACGCGGCTGATTCTTGAAGAGGCGCTCGGTTGCTCAGTGGATGTCGTTTCCATCGGTGGCATGAAGCCAGACATCCGCGCCCGCGTGCTCTCGGAAGTCCGCTATGCCGCGTGACGACGCCGCACGGATCAATGACATTCTCGAGGCTTGCGAGCGGATTCAGGTGCACATTCACGGCATGAATGCACTTCAGTTCGCTGCGAGCGAGACGGTCCTACGCGCTGTTCTTTACGACATCGCGATCATTGGTGAGGCAGCGAAGGGAGTCTCAGACGCCGGTCGGCTTGCTCGACCTGCCGTGCCGTGGGCCAAGATGGCCGGGATGCGCGACATCGTGATTCACCAGTACTTCGGAATCGACAAGGCACTCACATGGCAGGCTGCGTCGGTGGAGGTGGTCACACTCTTGCGCGCGCTTCGCGGCGCCTGACGGTTCTGGTGATGCAGATGTCGGCTCGCAGGCTGGCATCCGCCGCCACTCAGGCATCGCGCCGCCAGGTTGCTATTCTCGTCCCTCCCATGGCAAAGAAAACTACCGATTATCCAACAGCTCTGATCGAAACATCCCTCGGCAACTTCGAGGTGGAACTTTGGAATGATGTCGCTCCAAAGCACGCTGAGAATTTCGTGAAGTTGGCGAAGAAGGGTTTCTATGACGGCTTGACCTTTCACCGCATCCTCGCAGGGTTCGTCATTCAGGGCGGATGCCCGACTGGCGATGGGACGGGTGGTCCCGGCTGGAACGTCAAGGCAGAATTCAATAATCGTCCACACGAACCAGGCGTGCTCTCGATGGCGCGGTCGGCGCACCCTGACAGCGCAGGCAGCCAGTTCTTCGTCTGCTTGACGCGCGAGAACTGCAAGCACCTCGATCGTGAGTACACGGCGTTCGGCAAGGTCACATCAGGAATGGATGCGGTCGAGAAGATCGCTGCACTTCAGTGCGATCGAAATGGGAAGCCGAAGAACACTCCCAAGATGATCAAGGTCACGGCGACGTGACTGAGTCAGCGCCGCGTGCGCGAAACGGCGCGCCAGCTGAACGCAGCGGCGAAGATCGATACGCGCGCGTGCGAGACGCGATCATCGCCTTTCGAAATGAGCGCGAGTGGGGTCAGTTTCACGACCCCAAGAACCTCGCTGAGGGTTTGAGCATCGAGGCCGCAGAGTTGCTTGAAGTCTTTCTCTGGAAGACCACAAGCGATTCGCGCGCAGCGGTCAATGATCCGAAAGCGCAGGCGAAGGTGCGCGAAGAGGTCGCGGACTGTTTTCTCTACTGCATCCTGATGGCTGATTCATTCGGGATCGACCTGATTGACGCAGCGCACGACAAGATCGCCGTCAACGCCGCCAAGTACCCAGTTGAAAAGTCCCGCGGCCGAAGCGACAAATACGATCAACTTTGAACCACGCGTCGAGCGTGTGAAGCGCTTGGGGCGTAACGGACGCGCCGCTTTTGTTCAGCGAACAGTCGGCGGCGCCTCGCCTGCTTTGGCGAGCGGTTTGATCCGGTCGTCACGTCGATCGATCCCCGGCATGCGCGCGGGCGCTTCGACAAGTCGCATCGAGAGGATCACCGGAATTGCCTCAGGGCGCCCTTCGGCGACGTTCGCGATGGGTGTCGCCGCGATCGAGTCGACCGTTCGCGCTCCCGAGACCGCGTATCCGAATGCGCAGTATTGACCATCGAGCCTCGCAGTGCCTTCTCTTCCGAGAGCGAAGAAAAATTGCGATCCTGCAGAGTGCGGCTCATCGGCGCGCGCCATCGAGATCACTCCGTAATCGTGGGGGAAGGCGCTGGGTTCGAGCGCAAGCGCGTATCCCGGGCCTCCATTGCCAGTGAGTGTCGGATCGCCCCCTTGAATGACGAATGGTCGACCTTCGCGGTCGGCTGGGACCACCCGATGAAAACCACCGCGGTCATAAAAACCATCTCGAGCGAGAGTCCGGAAGTTCCACGAGGTGCTCGGCGCTTCGTCAGGCGCAAGTGCCACAAGGATCTCTCCATGATCTGTCCTGACAAGCACGTCCATGTCGACATACATCTTGAATCCACTGGTGATCGGTGGGTCTGGGGCGATCCACGACTTGCGCGCGTCGTCGATCGTGGTGTCATCGGGATCGAGCGGGCGATCGCCCCACCCGACGATCTTCGTGAATGCAGTCGTGTTGTCTGGTCGAGTTGCACGCACGGTCCTGACTGGCGGCGGCTCGCGAATGGGCACCACGACAATCGGCGGCCCGATCGGCTGATCGCCATTTGCAAGTTGCACCCACGCAGCGCGATCGATCGATCCGATACCGGAAATGACCTCGAGCAGATTGATTCGTCCTTGAACATCCGTCGCCATCCCGAGCACCTCGCCAGCGCGGTCAATCAGGAAGAGTGTCAGCGGGACCCCATCATCGGTCCGGCGAACGACCACTTCGAGTGGCCCGTTCGGTGGTGCGTAAAGTTTGGTGGGTCGCGCTGATGCGACGGATGTTCGCGACGAGGCATCATCATCGACTGGCGCCTCTTTGAAGTGGCGCAACCTCTCTGAAACACTCGGGGAATTGGGCGCTGGCGGTGGAGGCGGGGTCCTCCTCGCGCCACGCTCGGTTCGCGAAGGGCGATCGGTCGGGGGTGACTGCGATTGCTGCGAAGCGCCGAGCGTCATCCAAGCAGCCACAGCGAGAACGGCAAGTTGGAGCGTCACTCTCACGACTTCACGCTATCACAAGCGGGCGTGATTCCACTCGTATGATTCTTGGATGAGCGCTTCGAGCCCTTCCCAGATCATGAGCACTCGACTGATCGTCGGGCTTGAGATTCATGTTGAACTTTCAACGCGGTCCAAGATGTTCACGCGCTGCCCCAATCTGGCCCACCCTGAATTCGCGGCGGCCGCTCCGAACACGCTGGTCGATCCAGTTGTTGCAGCACTTCCGGGGACTCTTCCCGTGATGAATCGCCGCGCGATTGAGATGTCGATCATGGTCGGGCTTGCGCTCAACTGCACCATCGCCGAGCGATCGAAGTGGGATCGAAAAAATTATTTTTACCCCGACTTGCCGAAGGGCTACCAGATCAGTCAGTACGACATGCCGCTCTGTGCAAAGGGATCCTTCGACCTCTTGATGCCGAACGGCGAAGTCAAGCGGATCGGAATCGTCCGTGCGCACCTTGAAGAAGACACCGGCAAGTTGGGGCACGAACTTCCCGGAGGACTGCCCTTCGAGGGATCGCTCGTGGACCTGAATCGTGCGGGAACGCCGCTCCTTGAAATCGTCACCGAGCCCGACTTCGCAACCGCGGACGAGGTCGTGGCATTCGCGCAAGAACTTCGAAATCTCTGCAGGTTTCTTGGAGTCACCGAGGGAGTCATGCAGAAGGGGCACATGCGATTCGAGCCCAACGTGAACCTCGCCTTGACGCTTGCGGATGGCAGAGAGGTTCGCACGCCGATCTGTGAGATCAAGAACCTGAATTCATTTCGAGCTGTGCGCGGCGCGATCGACCATGAAGTCGATCGGCAGGCGAAGGAGTGGATTGCTACTGGCCGCGAGCAGGGGCGTGGAATGAAATCGACTCTCGGATGGGACGACATCAAGATGGTGACAGTCCTGCAGCGCGAGAAGGAAGATGCGCACGACTATCGCTACTTCCCCGACCCTGACTTGGTGCCCGTGGAAGTCGACAGCGCATGGCTTGCAGCGATTCGCGCCGAGATGAAGGAATTGCCTGCGGCGCGCCGCGAGCGGTACATCGCTGCAGGAGTCGGCGAAAAGGATTTGCGCCAACTGATGGACCTTCCATCGCTTTGCGAATTCTTCGACGCGTCGGTCGAAGCTGCGGGTGGGGCGCGCGCATCCATCGCGGTGGCGAAGCTTGTGCTCAATGCGGGTGCACGTCGAGCGAACGAACTTGGCAAGACCGTGGCCGATCTCGGCATCACGCCGCGGCAGGTCGCGCAGATCATCGCGCTGCGTGAGGCTGGATCGATCTCCGCTCAAGGGGCAGATCAACTCTTCGGGCTCGCATGTGAGTCGCCACTCGATGCGAGCCAACTTGCCGAGAGTGCTGGGATTCTCGTCAGCAACGATCAAGGGCAACTTGAGGCATGGGTGGATGCCGCGATCGCAGCGAATCCACAGCCTGCGGAGGATGTGCGCTCGGGCAAGCTCGCAGCGATCGGTCGAATTGTGGGCGCCGTCCTCAAACAATCCGGCGGTTCGGTTGATGGCAAGGCGGCGACTGCAATGATCCTGAAGCGACTTGGAGTGGCGCCATGACATCGACGCGCGCCGTCGAACCCTACTGGAGAGCGCATGGAATCGAAGAAGTGCTGATCGACGAAGAGTCAATCGCACGGCGTGTTCGCGAGTTAGGTGCTCAGTTGTCGATGGAGTGCAGCGATGGCGAGGAGATCGTGTTGCTGGTCGTGCTGACCGGCGCGATGGTTTTCGCCGCGGACCTCATGCGCGCGATTTCAGTGCGTGTCGCGATCTCGATGGTGGGGGTGGCGTCGTATGGCTCATCGACGACGAGCAAGGGCGCAGTCCTGACCTCCAACCTCCCGCAGAATCTCAAGGGAAAACATGTCATCGTCGTCGATGAAGTGCTCGATTCGGGCGAGACGCTGCGTCTCTTGCGGAGCGCGCTCAGCGAATTCGGGGTCGCGTCACTGCGCGCGTGCGTCTTGTTGCGCAAGCAGCGCCCGCAAGCACTCGCGACGAAGTGCGAACTGATCGGCTTCGACATCCCAGACAAATTCGTCGTGGGTTACGGACTGGATTTCAACGAGGAGTTTCGCAACATTCCATTTGTGGGCGTCCTTGGCGAAGCTGGAATCCGAGCGAGAGCACCGAAGTGACTCCTGCAATCGCGACTGCACCCGAGCGCGCGAAGGAGTTGTCGGCCGTCATTCCAGAAGGGGAGACGATTCTGCTGATGATTCGTCCGGCGCCGTGGTTCATCGTGTCGACGAGCCTGCGTGCGGTTCCGGCAGCTGCCGCAGCGGGTGGCGCATTGATGATTGCAGCGCTCGACCCGTCGATTCCATGGGACTTTCGCGGGGCGATCTTTGCGTCGGTCGCCATCATCCTCGCGCGCGCATCGTGGCAGACGATCGACTGGTTTGTGCGTCTCTATGTCCTGACGGATCGCAGAATCGTGGTGCGCAGGGGAGTGATTCCTGAGGTCTCGGAATGCATGCTGACCGAGGTCGCAGGAATCGGACAGCCGCGCAGATGGGAAGAGCGGATTGGTCGCACTGGTTCGTTAGCGGTCCTCGCGGGCCCGTCGCGTCGTGTGCGGCGAGTTCGAAGGGCTCGACAAGCGCGTGCGCTCGACCAACCTCAGGCGCAGGGCAGCGCGAGCGCGATCCGCCGCGATCACCCGCGCGTTCGAGTCGATTCAAGGCTGGAGTGGGCCGTCATCCGCAACTGTGACGAAGTTCGCAGGACGATCCTCGCAGCTGTTTCGCGCGCTCGGTAACGACAACTTTCTCGGCGAACTCGCGTGCTCGGTAACGACGACTTTATGGCGATCTCGCACGTTCGGTGACGACGACTTTATGGCGATCTCTCGCGCTCGGTCATGACGCAGCACGCCGTGCCGCGCCGGCATTCTTAGGTCCAGAGTTTCTCGCGGGGGTTGGCGAGGGTCGCACCAAACGACTTCAGCATCTCTGCTTGCGCAGGGTCGATCTCTGTCGGCGCGACGATTTGAATGACCGCATAGAAGTCGCCGGCGGACTTTCCTACAGGAGCAATCCCCTTGCCCGGCACTCGAAGTCGCTTTCCGCCTGCAGTTCCTGCTGGAATGCGAAGCGCCACAGTGCCCTTGAGCAATGGAACATCCACCGTTGTGCCAAGTGCAGCTTCGACGATCGTGATCGGAACCTCGACCGAAACATCGAGTCCATCTCGGTGGAACCACGGATGCGGTGCAATTCGAACAACCACGATGAGGTCACCTGGCTGGCCACCTGCTGCGCCTGGATTTCCCTTTCCAGCAACGCGCAGCGACCCGCCGCTTCCGGTTCCCGGTGGAATGCGAACATCGATTGTGGAATTCTTCCCATCCGCGCTGCGCAAGGAAATCGATCGAGTTCCCCCGACCGCAGCTGTCATGAAATCGACAGTGACTTCAACTTCGATGCTCTCGCCAACTTGGGGCGCTGCACGCCCACCGCGGCTGCGCTGCGCGGTGCTTCCTCGAAAGAAGTCGCCGATACCGCCGAGTCCGCCGAGCATCTCTTCAAGGTCTCGCGGGTCGACGTTTTGCCATGGTCCGCCCTGTCCTCCAGCGGAAGGGGCGCCGCGCCCGCCGAAGGGATTTCCCGCGCGCCCAGCGTGCCCAAACTGGTCGTACTGCGTGCGCTTCGCCGCATCGGAGAGTGTGTCGTATGCCTCTTGAATTTCGGAAAATCGCTTCGCAGCCTCAGGCGACTTGTTCTTGTCGGGATGGAATTCTTTGGCAAGTTTGCGATGCGCCTTGCGAATCTCATCGGCAGTCGCGCTGCGACCGATTCCCAGCACTTCGTAGTAGTCCCGTTGCATAGAGCACCGCGAGTATAGAAGGGTGCGACTCTTCCACGCCGTACAATCGAGATGATGTCGCCCGCACGTGTGTCGCTTCCCGTCTTGGCTGCGCGAAAGGGTTGTTCAATTCCGGCGTCGCAGCCAATTCGCAAGTCGCGGATGACCGCGCGGCGATTCACGATCCTCATCATTGTGCAGGTCTTGATGATCGTGCATGTCGTGCAGTGGCTTGCGATGGGAGCGACGCTTGGTCCAGTCGAACCCAGCGAGTCGATGGAGACACTCAAGCACGGCGTCGTGACGGTCGGGTTCATCTTTTTCGCCGTCGCAATTGTGTCGACCGCCATCCTCGGACGGTGGTTCTGCGGATGGGGATGCCATGTCGTGATGCTGCAGGACTTCTGCGCGTCGCTGCTCCATAAATTGGGTGCGCGCCCGAAGCCCTTTCGATCGCGACTCCTTCGATTCTTGCCGCTCGCATTGGCGATCTACATGTTCGTCTGGCCGGTGGTTTATCGAATCGCGGTTGCGCCATTCGTGCAGACCGATCTTGTGCCGATTTCCCTTTCTTCACTCTCATGGAACCTGACCACAACCCAGTACTGGGCGACTTTCCCCAGCGTATGGATCGCGATTCCGTTTCTGATTGTCTGCGGATTCATCGCAGTTTGGTTTCTCGGGCAGAAGGGCTACTGCACCTATGCCTGCCCTTACGGCGGAGTCTTTGCGCCGGTTGACGAACTGGCAGTCGGTCGTATTCGCGTGACGGATGCCTGCGAAGGGTGCGGTCACTGCACGGCGGTTTGCACATCGAATGTTCGTGTGCACGAAGAGGTCGCGCGCTATGGAATGGTTGTTGACCCAGGGTGCATGAAATGCACAGACTGCGTGTCGGTCTGTCCCAAGGACGCGCTCTACTTCGGGTTCGGAGCGCCGGCGATCGGAACACCAAAGCCAGCCGCACCGACGAAGCACTGGGACCTCTCGCTGCGCGGCGAGTACGCGCTGCTGGCGGTCGCGCTATTCGCGTTCTATGCCGTCTACTTTCCATTCGGGGCTAGCGCGGCAAAGTCGACGGTACCGCTGCTCTTCGCTGCGGGAATTGCATCGTGCTTCGCGTTCATGTCTTGGAAGTCGTGGCACGTCCTCCTGAGAAAGCCAACTGGCTTTCATCGCACGAACCTTGTGAAGCAGGGGCGAGTTCGACCCGCTGGCTTCGTGTGGCTTGCAGCGACGGGAATCATCGGTGCTGGGCTCGCAGACAATCTCGCCGTCAATGTGAGCGGTTTTATTGCATACCGCAGTGACATCAAAGTCCAACTCTCCGAAGCCACGGTGTTCGGAGGCGAATCGTTCGAAGTTTCGCCCGAAATGACCGCAGCGGCGCGCGAGGGAATCGCCTGGTATTCGCGGGCCCGTTCGATCTCGCGAGGCGGGATCGCGCTCTTCACCGACCGCGACGTCGATGTGGAAAATCGGCTCGTGTGGTTGCATGCGGCACTGGGCGAACTTCCCAAGAGCGAGGCGATTCTTCGTGATGCGTGGGAGCGCAGTCCACAGGAAGGACTCTGCGTGCTTCTTGGACGAGTGATACAGGCGCAGGGGCGTGAGGACGAAGCGAATGCATGGCGCGCAGCGGCGATGGATGAGCATCCCGAGTGGACTTCACTCGTGGACGAGTCAGTCATGTGGCTCGTCGGACAAGATCGCACGGCGGAGGCGATCAGTGCAGCGCGTGCGCTCGCGGCGCGCCCCTCAGACTCGACGCAGGCATCCGACAGACTGTCCGTCGTGCTCATCAACCATGGTTCGACCGATGAAGTGGAAGAAGGAATCGTCATCGCGCGCGAGACGCTTGCGCGCGACCCCAGTCGAGTGGCAGTGCGAGTATCGATTGCGCTCGGACAACTGCGGCTGCGCCGACCCAATGATGCAGTGGCGACCCTGCTGCCTGCGGTGACGGACGATACGAATGAGCCGCGAGTCTTCGAGTTGCTCGCCGAGGCGCAGCGGGTACTCGGAAATGTCGAGCAAGCCGACCGAGCGGCAGCGCGTGCGGCGGAACTGCGATCTTCTGGGCACGACCACTAGCTCGCCGCGCCGACCCCCGGTTCGCGGGCAAATATGTTCGCATCTGTGAACACATTTGCCCGTAAACCCGTAGAGAAGGGGTGCGCGGTGAGCGCGCACACCCCTCGGACGATTGGATTGGATTTCCCGAAGCGCGGGAGTACATTGGAGTGAGTTCTGGGTTCTTTTTTGGTTTCTAGATATTCGGCGGAGCAACCGATGACATATTTTCGCAAGTCATGTTTCACGATCCCCGCTGCAGCGGTTGTTGTGGCTTTGTGTGTTGGGACGCTGGCGCGCGCGCAAGACTCCGACGGCGACGGTTTCCCAGACGCGAGCGACAACTGCCCGCAGATCGCGAACGCAGATCAGGCAGACTGCGATTCAGATGGCGTCGGCAATGTCTGCGAGATCGCAGGCGGCGCGTCCGACTCGAACTGCAATCGGGTGCCAGATGAATGCGAGACTTCATGGGGAGACTTCGACCTGAGCGGCGAAGTTGCGGGGGATGACCTCGGCTATCTGCTGGGCATGTGGGGGACGACCGATCCACTTGGAGACTTCGACCACAACGGGCAAGTTGACGGCGCGGATCTCGCGTACGTGCTCCTTCGCTGGGGAACGACGCCATTTCCGCAGCAGGCTCTTCCTTGGGCCACGACGCTTGAGTGTTATCCAGATCCTGCAGTCGTGACGAACACGTCACTCGTTGACGCCATCGCGGCGACTGGCTTGCCCTGGCGCGTTCGCGATAACGCCAGCAACATCGAGATGCTGCTGGTGCCGCCGGGGACTTTCATGATGGGATGCAGTGCGTCGGATTCGGCTGGTTGCCTGAACTGGGAGAACCCAGTTCATCAGGTGACGCTAACTCACGCGTCTTACATGGGGCGCACCGAAGTGACGCAACTGCAGTGGCAGACGGAGATGGGAAGCAATCCAAGTTTCTTCGTTGGCTACACCGACAGTCCGTCTCGTCCTGTAGAGCAGGTCTCATGGAACATGAGTCGGGAATTCGTTGCCCAGAACGGACTGCGACTTCCCACCGAAGCGGAGTGGGAGTTTGCATACCGCGCGGGTACGACGACTGCGTTCCACAGCATGCCGGGCTATCCGAACGGGGCGAATGCCGACGATCAGGTGACCAACATCGCGTGGTGCTTGGGCAATGCAGGATCACAGACACACGCGGTCGCCGGCAAGGCGCCAAACGCGCTCGGCTTACACGACATGGCCGGCAATGTCATGGAGTGGGTGAATGATTGGTACGGCAACTCGTACTACGGCGAATCGCCTGCGACGAACCCACTGGGTCCCGAATCAGGCTCGTACCGCATCTTCCGCGGGGGCGGCTGGTGGTACGCCGCGAGCTACTCCCGTGCATCAGCCCGAACTTACAACACCTCAGACGTGGCCTACTTCACGATCGGGTTCCGAGTCGCCAGGACGCCCTAACGAGCGGTGGCGCACGGAGGCAGGGGGCCATCGCGCGATTTGCGCCGCGACGGCGGACGCGAGCTATCCTTGTTCGCTTCCCCATCATTCGACACATTGCTCATGAGTTTTTCCATCATCGACATCCTCGATCCAAAGGCGATTCGCGTGCCGCTCGTCGCGACGGATCGCCAAGGTGCGCTCGAGGAACTTGTCGACGCGCTGGCGCAGTCAGGGGTCATCGGCGATCCAGCACTCTTCAAGAAATCGGTCTGGGAGCGCGAGCAACTCCGCTCTACAGGCATCGGCGAGGGACTCGCGATTCCCCACGGCAAGTGCGCGAGCATCAAGCGCCCAGCCATCGCGATCGGTCGCCCCGCAGTGCCAATCGAATTCGGCGCGATCGATCGGCGCCCGGTCCGACTGATCGTGCTGCTCGCGTCGCCACCCGACAAGATCTCCGAGCACATTCAGGTACTTCACCGCGTCAGCCGGCTCTTTTCGAATGTCGCCACCCGCGAGCGCGCCTGCATGGCACCCGATGCGCAAGCGCTCTACGAAGAACTGCGCAGCGCAGACCTCGCACTGGTTGATCGCTGATCGCTGTCCGCGCAGCCGGCGAGCATGTTTGAGCGCCGGGAGGTCCTTTCGCGGGCTTCACGCTTCCGTGACTCACTTCGCGCTGTAACGCTCCGTCAACTCCACGACTGCACTTCGTCGCGGATCACGCGCCGAGAAAACCAGATGACGATGAAAACGGGCAGCGCGATCCCCCAGAGAAACGCAAGTCCTGCGACGCCCCAAGCCATCCACTCGACCATCTCTGGAGAAAACGACGGCGCACCCTTCGTCACGGTCATCGCCGCGAACTGATTCTTGATCGTGAAGTACGCCAAGAACGATCCCGCCGCCACGACGAAAAACTTCGTCACTGCCCATGCCGCAAGAAGCCCCGCACACTTGCGCGCTCGTTTGCGCAGTCGAAGTCCTCCGACGAGCAACATGATGGCGACTGGAACTCCTACCGTTTGGATGACCACCGTCACCGCCATCATCTTTGCACTGACCGGCGGAGGCATTCCCTCGCCCCCGCCTGGCGCGAGTTGCTGCATGTAACTCGACCCCAGCGTTGACGCGATACCGCAGAGTCCGCCGAGCGCACCGAGAATGCCGAAAGTAATCGCGATGATCCCGAGGGTCCTCGGCCAACGCGAGGGTTCTTCGGCTGGTTGGAACGATGCCGGAAATGAAGTCATCAAGCCTCCTTTGTTCGAACCGCGGAGCGATCAGGGAATGAGAATGCGCGAATGATACGAGCCGTCCGTCAGCATGGACTGCGAGTCCCCAGGCGTCCCACGGGGCAGCCACTCATCTTCGCGTTGCACGCGCGCACCCGCTTGCTTGGCGAACCACTTCGACTGATCCTGGTTCTCGGCGCGGTCGAGACTGCATGTGCTCCAGAGAATTGTTCCTCCAGCGGCGCAGAGACCACGGTGGTGATCGGCAATTCCGCGCTGGAGCCGCAGGAGCTCATCCAAGTTGCGCTCTGTGAATCTGTACCGCGCCTCGAGGCGCCTCGCAAGCACGCCTGTGTTCGAGCAGGGAACATCAAGCAGAACAAGATCAAAGTGTCGCGGCAGCGTTCCCAGTTCCGCCAACTCCACGACCTTCAAGTTCGGGATTCCCGCAGCGCGCGCGCGAAGCGACGTCATGCGCTGCGCATCAGGATCGGTCGCCCAGACCTCGGCATTGGGATGGACGAGCGCACACTGCACCGCCTTTGTCCCGCGCCCCGCACACGCATCGAGAATTCGCTTCGGCGCCATGTCAGTCGTTGAGGCGATCGCCCGTGCGCTTGCTGGGTCCTGCACAATCAGAGTCGGAAACTGCGCAAGCGTCGAGGCGAGCACATCGGTCGTTCCATCCCAGACGAAGAATCCCTCCACCGAGTGCGGCGTGGAATGTGCACGCACCGGATGGTCCTTGGGAAGAGTCGCGCCTCCAGCATCATGCACGACAATCGGCATCTGCAGGAGCCCGTGCGATGCAAACTTTCGCGCCGTTTCCATCCCACGTGCGACCGACCAACGCGCGATGAGTGCAGTCGGATGGCTGGTCTGCGCAGACAATCTGGCGATCGGATCGGACGAAAGCACTGGCTCGTTCAGCGTCAGCACCGAACCGTCGGGTAACGGGATTGCATCCGCCCGCTCCCACCACGCAAGTTTCTCGCTCGCGGCCACCACCGCGCCGCGCAGTCCAGCCACCCGTCTCAGGAGCGCATTGACGAATCCGCCAGCGCCAGACTGCAGTCGACCGCGCGTCCAACTGACAGCATCGTCGACCACCGCATACTCGGGCTCTCGCGGCATGAATAAGAGTTGCGTGATACTCACCAAGAGTGCGGCGCGAATCTCTGGCTGCACCTCAAGCCATGGTCGAGTGCAAAGCACCCGCGCGATTGACTCGGATGTCAGCCAGTGACGAAGTGTCGCTTGTTCGATCGCACTTGCGAGTCCGCCGCCAGACATCCCGTCGGTTGATTCGTCAAAGTTGGGCGTCGCGGCTGATCTCGACTCCGCGCGCGGGCGAATCGTCCGCGCGTCGAATCGCAATTCGGGAAAGCGCGGCACCTGCGCGAGAATTCGAGTCATCGCGGTCGCACGAGTGGGCGACGCGGTTCGTGCGCTCGACCGATCGGTCATTTGGTGCAAACTCGAACCGCACACTTGCGCAGGGCTTGCGCCATGTCGGCGCGCTCCCAGAGGAACGTCCCTTTGCCGTGCGAGTTCGGTTCGCGCCCGAAGTGACCGTGGTAGGCCGTGCTTGAGTAGATCGGTCGCAGCAACTGCAACTTCTCGACGATTCCGTGCGGAGTCAGATCGAAACTCTTCTGGACGATGCGCGCCAACTTCTCGTCGGGGATCTTTCCGGTGCCTTGGGTATCAACAAGCACGGACGTCGGCTCCGCAACTCCAATTGCATACGCAAGTTGCACTTCGCAAACTTCAGCGAGGTCAGCAGCGACGATGTTCTTCGCAACATACCGAGCCATGTATGCGGCAGATCGATCCACCTTGGATGGATCCTTGCCGCTGAACGCGCCGCCACCGTGGCGCCCACGTCCACCGTAGGTGTCCACGATGATCTTGCGACCCGTGAGACCGCAGTCGCCATGCGGTCCGCCGATCTCGAATCGACCAGTTGGGTTGACATAGACCTTGATTCCGTCGTGCCACCAATCGCCAAGCACGGGACGAATCACATGCTTGAGCACTTCATCAGCGAGCTTGCCTTGGCAGTCGTTCCACATCGGATGATGTTGGGTCGAGAGGACAACATTGACGATCTTGCGCGGAGTGCGTCCGTCGTACTCAACGGCGACCTGGCTCTTCGCATCTGGACGCAGCCCTTTGATGATCTCGCTCTCGCGGACTTCTGCCTGCCGCGCGACCAGTCGGTGCGCGAGCATGATCGGAAGTGGCATCAGCTGCCGCGTCTCTCGGCATGCGAATCCAAACATCATTCCTTGATCGCCAGCACCTTGCGCCTTTTTCTTTTTCGCCGAGACCTTGGTGTTGACCCCGCGCGCGATGTCAGGAGACTGCTTTCCGAGGGTCACCAGTACGCCACAACTTCGGCCATCGAAACCCTTGTCCGCATCGTCGTATCCGATGCGAAGAACAGTCTCGCGCACGACCTTGGGGATGTCCACGTATCCACCGCAAGTGACTTCGCCTGCGATAACGGCGAGCCCAGTGGTGACGAGCGTTTCGCACGCGACCCTTGATCCGGGATCGACCGTCAGCATCGCATCGAGAATGGCGTCAGAAATCTGGTCCGCCATCTTGTCAGGATGACCCATGGAGACCGATTCAGAGGTGAAAGTGAAGAAATTCGTTGGCATTTATTGTTCCTGATTGAATACTGTTGGGGTAAGGAATGTACAGGCAAAGGGGTTGCATGAACAACCCCTGTGATTCTGTTGGCAGCGACTATGGAACCGACTTCGGCCGAGAAATATCTGTCTTTCCAGAGCGTCCGCGCGGCGTCGCTCTGTTTTTGCGTCGCGCTCGGCGGGCTTGCCGCGACGGCGCACTCTCGCCCCGCGGCGCCTCAGGTTGCACCTGTGGTTGGTGATGGCCTCTTTGCCTCGAACCATGTGATGGTTCGGGTGCGCCCAGGTGGAAGTGTCGCTCGAACCTTGCAAGGCGAACTCACCTTTCGAACTGGTGATGCCGCACCCGACGATGGCCTTGCCAGAGTCATGAAGGCTGTCGGCGTCAACGACATCAAGTTTGCTCTCTTGGCGCCAGCGAAGAATCGCGAGGTCGCAGCAGCAGTCGGACTCGACCGTTGGTATCGCGTCTCGATTGCGCCAGGTTCGAACGCGCTTGCTGTCGCAGACCTATTGCGCGCGACGTGGGACGGTTTCGAGGTTTGCGAGGTGGATGGCATCGGTGGCTTGGCGGACATTCCGAATGATCCGAGTTTCCCCACGCAGTACTCGCTTCTGAATACTGGTCAGAGCGGCGGAACAGTTGGGGCGGATGTTCGCGCGACCGGTGCTTGGGGAATCGTGTCGAGCAATCCTTCGATCATCATCGCGGTACTCGACAGCGGGGTCTCTCCACACAGCGAACTTGCGGGTCGCATTCTTCCGGGGATCAACATTCCCCTCGGCACGACTGACACGAGCGATGTGTGCAGCGGCCATGGAACCCATGTCAGTGGCATCATGACTGCGAAGGGTGCCAACTCGTCTGGGATCGCAGGCATGTGCTGGGACGCGAAGATTCTGCCGGTTGTGATCGTGAATCCCTGTTCGGGTCTTGAGTCGTATGTTGCAGATGGGCTCGTGTGGGCCGTCGATCAGGGCGCCGACTTGATCAACATGAGTCTTCAGTACAGCGTCGGAAGCGCCTACTTGCATACGGCCGTGCAATATGCGTCGGCGCATGGCGTGCCGATGGCTGCTGCGACAGGAAATTCGAACGCAGCAGTCGCCTTTCCCGCGCGGTGGAGCGAGACGATCGCAGTCGCAGGGTCCAATCGATTCGACCTGCGATACAGCCTTTCCAATTTTGGTCCCGAGGTGGATGTCACCGCCCCCGGCGAGGCGATCTATTCATTGGCGCTCGCCAACGGATACGGAACCCGCACTGGAACAAGCATGGCAACGCCGCACATCACGGGCGCGATGGCGCTGATGCGCGCGGTTTATCCAAGGATGAGCGCGACCATGATCCGTTCGGTACTCATGCAGACGGCGCGTGATCTCGCGCCAGCGGGATTCGACAACTACACGGGAGCGGGGGTGCTCGATGCCCAGGCGGCAGTCGCGATGGCGCAGAGCCTGAATCCAGGTCCGGCTGACATGAATGGCGACGGGGTGGTGGATGGCGCAGATCTTGCGGCTTTCTTCAGCCAATGGGGGGCATGCTCGGGGTGTGATTGCACCGCCGATTTCAACGGGGACTGCTCGGTCGATGCGACTGATCTTTCGCTGCTCCTCTCAAGTTGGTCCGCGACCTAGTATTGACTTGCACTCCTGGGTGTTTCCCATGCACGTCAAAGTCGAACTATCCCGTATCTACATCCGCGAGATGGTTGATCTTCAGATCATCGAACTCACGGAGGTCGGTGGCACTCGTTCATTTCCGATCGTGATCGGGATGACGGAGGCGTGCGCGATCGAACGTCGACGCAAGGGATGTGGCGTCGAGCGTCCGCAGACGCATGACCTTCTGTCGAATGTGATCGACGAACTCGGTGCGACGGTCGATCGGATCGAGATTGTCGCACTGAAAGACACGACGTTCTTTGCGCAGATCGTGCTTCGCCAAGGAATGAAAGAAATCGTGATCGATGCCCGCCCATCCGACGCGATCGCAATCGGTGTTGCAACCAATGCTCCGATGTTCGTCGCAGAGGATGTGATTGCGGTCGCGTCCGCCGGCGTGACAGCAGCGCCAGATCTTGACTGCCTCTCGGAGAGCGAGGCTGAGGAAGAGGATGCGTCGGACCAAGCCGACGAATCTCAATTCGAGGATGAGGCTGGGGCTGAGGATGAGGCTGGGGCTGGTGACAGCGACACGGACAAACTCTTCGAAGGCGACGAGTCTGACTCAGACGAGTCCTGAAAACACCGCACCCGCCAGTTCAGCCGCGTCATTCATCGCAAGGCGGTTGGCTCGGTCCTTCGTCGGCGCGGGCTTGCGTCAGCGAGTCTCCGAAGAGTTCTCGAAGGACCACTGTCGCGAATGCGCCGGCAGGAAGATCAAAGGCGACGCGGATGTATCCGCCAAACTCATCGACACCTGAGTCGGCTGTCGCAGCGGTGAGCGCAATGCGAAGCGGTCGGCGCTCGCCAGCAGGGGGATGGGTCGACTTGCAGAAGAGCTCAGGTGAAACTCCAAACGCCGCTGCGGCACCCCGCTCGCCGGACAGCATCGGCTCACTCGGCATCAACATTTTCTGGCCGAAGATGGGACCGGTCGGCGAGATTTCCATTCGCGCTGCCCGATCTGCGATGACGTCGGTCGGTTCATTTGCGTCAACGACGAAACACGCGCCGCTGTCGTGCTTGAATGCCACATCGCCAACGGCAACTTGCCCGAGCGACTGCGCACAAAGCCTCACATCGAGGACATGATTGAAGATCGCTGATTGAAGCGAATGGACCCAGAATCGAAGCGTCGGCCCTGACAGGTTTTTCACCGCCCTCGAACTCGTCCACCCCCGCGACATCGCGAGCGCGAGTTTGCGCTCCGCATGGTCACCAGCACCCCACAAGGGCAGACTCTGTGACCACTGGCCGAGATCGCACTTCAGGCGCGCCTCTCGCTGGTGTTCTGGGAACGCCGGGCTCGTCGTGCAGGTCATCTGCTTCACGATCCCATCCCAATTGGATTCCAGCACCATCCTGCCGAGCCTGTGATTGTCGAGACGCTGACCGAAGCGCTGCGGACCGAACCCATTTGGGATGCCTGTTGCGACCAACGCGATGAGCCTGCGATGAATGACTGAGACGCGCAGCGGGTCGACATTTCGAACCCGGATGGCGAATCGATTGCCAATGAGGTGACCCGTGCGGATCTTGTTGGCATGGCGTCGGCTCCAAAGGACCACCATCCGATCATGCGTGAACTCAGTCAGCGCAGCACGCGGAGAAAGATTCACCGAAATCGTCTGCCGCGTGACAGCGCGCCGATCCTTGCGGCCTGCGCTGCCGATAGATCCCGGGTCAACCTGATAGTGAGCTGCGACGATGCGGATCATTTCATCGTGATCCATGTCTTGCTTCTGGATTCCAAGATAGAGATGCTCTCCCTCGCCCGAGGGTTCGTAGAGCGGCAACTCGTCGACGAGAAAGTCGCCCGGTCTCACCTTGATGATTCCGCCGAGAGACCCTTCACCACCGAGCGTGCGCGACATCAACGGTGATGGCATCTCATCAATGGCGACGACCGTGACCGCCGCCGTCGCAGCAACGTCGAGGGGTACGCATTGGGTGCACGACTTGAATAACTCCACCCCGCACTTCGCGAGCGCGCGCGCGAGTTGCGCCGCCGTGTCGCCCGTGTGGTCGATGTGAATCGCGTTCCATCCGCGCGCGGCTGCGGCCTGCACATTGGCGATCAGGTCGTCGGCGAAGAGGATTTCATGCGGTTCGCATTCCATTGCACGCTCGAACGCAGCGAAGATTGCCGGATCTGGCTTGTTGAGTCCAATGAGGTGCGACGCATGGCGAAACTCGATCGCGCGGAAAGCCTCAGAGGACTCTGTCATCTGCTTCCAATGCGAGTCGTTCGTGTTTGAGAGGCATGCCACGCGAATCTTTGCCCGTCGAACGGAAGCAAACAGATCGGCGATCCCCGGATAGTCACCTCTGATCCAGGCATCGTGGACCATTCCGATTTCGGCGCTCGAATACACGCCGCCAAAAATCTGCGACACCTCAGCGAGGAAGTCGCGGTAACTGACGAGCCCTCGTTGATATCGGTCAACGGCCTCAGCCCGTTTCGTGATCGTTGGATGACCCTCTTGGTCGAAGGACTCACGATGTGGGACGCCCGCCGCTTCGCATCCCTCCTTCCATGATCTGCAGATTCGCACGACGACTCCGCCGAGATCGACGCAAACAACTCGAGGTGGGTGTATCGGCATCTGGAAGCGCTCTGATCTCAGCGCGCCTTGCGTTCTCGACTCGCCAAGCGGCGCGCGCGGAAGAAACTCGTCAACAGGTCGCCACACTGACTGCTCATGAGCCCGCCGACGACCTCCATTCGATGATTGAGCCGTTTGTCGCGGCAGAGATCGAAGAGCGTGTCCACGGCGCCAGCCTTTGGGTCGCGTGCACCGTAGAGCAGGCGGGTGACGCGGGCATTCACGAGCGCGCCTGCGCACATCGGGCAGGGCTCGAGCGTGACGGCCATTGAACAATTGTTGAGTCGCCATCCACCGTTTGCGACGGCGGCAAGTCGAAGTGCAACAACTTCAGCGTGACCTGTTGGATCGCCACTCGCTTCACGATCGTTGGAGGCCTCAGCGAGGATCGCGCCGTCGCGGTAGATCACCGCACCGACTGGAACCTCTCCACGTTCTCCAGCCAGACGGGCCAGTTCAAGTGCGCGTCGCATCATGCGTCGGTCTTCCTGCGTTGCGCCGCTTGGGACCGACAACACGCGCCGCCGCACCCGCCATCGCCAGGCGAATGATGGACTGTTGACTCTCGAGCAGCGCACCGGCATCGCTCACTCGTCTCCGACATCGCCTTCGCGCGTTGCGCCCGTGCGAAAGCGCTCGCCAAACTCGCTGAGAACCCTTCCCGACGAGACGCGCGATGGTGGCGCCATCACGATCAGCCAAATGGAAAACTCAAAGAGGATGTAGAGCGGCGCTGCGACAACACACAACGACAGCAGATCGCCTGGCGCAACGGCCGCGGCGAGTATCACGACTCCGAAGATTGCATACTTGCGGTTCTTTCGCAGCAGCTTCGGATTCACGATGCCCATCCAACTCAACAGAAGCAGGGCGATCGGAAGTTGGAACGCCAACGCGAAGCACAAAGCGAAGAGCAAGACGAAGTCGAGGTACTCGCTGAGCCGAAACGCGGGTGCGAGTGTCCCTGGGTGTTCAAGCGCCACGCTCGCGATTTCAACTCGGCTCGGATCGCTCGCGTCGGGTACGGCGAAACGCAGTTCATGGGTCGTCGAGTTGATCCACGACTCGCCGATGCGTGCTGCCTCTGGGTCAGTTGCGAGCACGCGGAAGGCGCTGCTGGCCGCGCTGGGCGTGCCGTTCGTGGACTCGCCCATTGCGAGCGATGTCGGTGGCGAGACGCTGAAACTGACGAGCACCGTCAGCATCAGCGGCAACATGACGTAATACAGAAGTGTCAGCCCGCCGATTGCGAGCACGCCGCTGCCGGGAACCAAGAGTCTCACAAAGCGCTGTTCATGCTGATGAAGCCCTGGCGACACGAACTTCCAGACTTGCCAGAGAATCCACGGAGCCGAGATGACCATTGCTCCAATGAGCGAGATCTTCATGTCCGTCATCATCGTTTCGATCGGGCTCAGCACGGTGAGCTGTGCCGTAATGTTGTTGGCACGCATCGCAACGAGGAGCGGTTCGCAGAGGAACATCCGAACGGATCCGCCGAATGCAAACAGCAACAGCATCAGCGGCACGGGCACGACGATGGCCAAGAAGACGCGCTTTCGAAGTTCATCCAAGTGGTCCCCGAAACTCATTCTGCCACCCGCTTGTTGCGAGCGCTGCGGACTATCCGGATCATGCGAGTCGGAATTCATGGGGCGTCCATTCTAGGCGCGCGCAGTTGCTCGCCGAAGAACTGTGCCGCGTTCTCATCGAGCTGCTCGTTGAGCGCGTGCGGATCGGCTCCGCGAGCGACGGCGAGCGCAGCCGCGACGTGCACAACATGCTTCGGTTCGTTGGGCCATGCGCCGCGGACAGGCTGAGGAGCGAGGAACGGCGAGTCTGTTTCCACCATGACTCGATCGGCGGGGACAATCTTCGCTGCCGCACGAACTTCGGGCGCACCCGGGAATGTCAGCACTCCGGTGAACGAAATCATGGCACCAAAGTCGAGCACCTTTCGCGCATCGCTCTCATCGCCCGTGAAGCAGTGAAAGACAAATCGATGGGGCGGCAGGCTTGTTCGCGCGAGCACGGGAATGAGATCGTCGAACGCCTTGCGACAGTGCACGACGACCGGCTTCGCGAGTCCCTGCGAACTCCAATTGCAGATCTGCGCCAACTGCGCGTCGAGCACCTCGCGCTGAATCGCCTTCGGTGGTGTGTCGTAGTGATTGTCGAGCCCGAGTTCTCCCCACGCGACGCACTTCGGATGCTCTGCTGCACGTCGGAGTTCATCCCAGTCGCACGCCTTGTCACTATAGAGAGGATGAATGCCCGCAGTCGCAAAGAGCCGCGGATGGAGCGCAGCAAGTTGTGTCGTGCGGACCGCGTCACTGGTTGTTGTCGCAATCGTGATCGCGCTATGAACGCCGACGCGCGCGGCGTCGCTCAAGACCGCATCGACGCGGCCCGCAAACTCTGGGAAAGTGAGATGACAGTGCGTGTCGATCATGTGCGCGTGTGTAGTTTGGATTTCTCAAGACCGTCTGATGGGACTCGCCGAAGTGCAATGCGTGCGATGATGGGACCAATCAGTTCATTCAGCGTAATGCACGCGATCGCGACGGTCGCAAGTCTCTTCGCCCACGCCTGATCTGGGAACTCGATGAGGAGTTGCGCTGCCAGCGCGAGCGAAATCCCGGCCTGCGGCAAGAGACCAGCCCACATCCATCGCGTCGCCGTTCTTGGGATTCGCGCGAGGCGTGCGCTGACCGTGCCGCCAACGAACAATCCCAGTGCACGCACGCCTGAAATCGCGAAGACGACTCCCCAGTTCGCTGCGAGCGCGGCGAGGTCGAGGTGCGCTCCTGCGGATGCGAAGAAGACGCAGCACACGGCGAGGAACAATCGACGGGCGGTCGCGAAGAACGACGCGGTCGCTTCGGGCGCACTGTTGCGCGCCGCGAATCCAAGCGCGACTGCTGTGATGAGCGGCGCGATTCCGATTGTCTGACAGAGGATCGCGAGAAAGATCGCTGCCAAGAGCACAACGGCGACCATTCGTCGTTCAACTTTGACGAGCGCCCAGCGCAGCGGATATGCGAGGGCGACGCCGATCGCGATGCTCCCAGCGAGATGGAGGACGATGCCGTACCAGTGCTGTCGCGTCGGGTCGATCGTGGTCGCGACGAAAAAGAGGGCGACTGAAAACGCGACCACGAGAAACAAGTCCTTTGCGACCGTGATCGCCAGAATCAATCTGGCGAAGTCAGTCGGATGGCGCATCTCTCTGAGGAGCGCGACCGAGACGGCGGTGCTGCTTGTCGCCGAGATCGTCGCTATGAGAATGGCCTGCGGCAGCGAGCCAAGCCACATGAATGCGAGGAACCCAGCCGCTAGCCAGACGGGAAGCGTCGCGCCAAGCGCGATCCCGATCACCGTGTGCATTCGCGAGCGAAGGAACTTCCAGTCAATTTCGGCGCCAGCGACAAGCCCGATCATCACAACGGCCAACGACTCGGGACCTTTGAGTGACGCGAGCTGCGAAGCCGTGAGTAGCGCAAAGTCTGGGCGCTGGATTGCTGCCCAAAGCCCAGGACCCACAAGAACTCCAAAGAACAACTGCCCCGATATGGGCGGCAGACCAACTCTTCGGACGAGTCGACCAGCCATCCACGACCCAAGAATGACAAGTCCAAGGATGAGCGTCGTTTCGCCTGCGCTTGGCAGGCTGACGTGCGAGAGTCCGTCGACTCGTGTTCGCAGTTCTCGCCAGAGCACAACGAGTCCGATCAATCCAAGCAGAGCGACGGCAAGGAATGAGCCGCCATAGCGAGGGCGATCCAGTGCTGTCGTGAGTGCCGAGCGTCGAATCAGCATGCGACCTCTCGATCCGATGGGCGTGGAAGGAGCGTCGAGAGCGTCGACAAGATTGAAATGAGCACGGCGACCGTAAGCAACTGGTCGGCGAGGCCGGATGAGTCCTCAATGGAAAATGCCAGAAGCACGACGATGGTCAGTGGCGCCTGTCGAATCGGCGCGCGCGCTGCGGGTGCGTCGAGTGCGACACTCTCGCGGTCGCGCCCCAGCGCCAGATTCATCATCAGGGGCTTGAGCGTTCGGCGGGCGATCACAAGCATGATGATGATCGCTCCGATGGTCAACGCGCCGCTGCTGGTCATCGCAGCGGGCGGAATGGCGATCGTCATCCCAGCAAAGAGAAAGCAACCGCCTGCGACGATGGGTTCTGCGGACGACATGACGTGTTCGAGTCCGCGAAGTCTGCGTCCGCCGAGTCCGATCATCGCTCCGAAGAGCATTCCAGTCAGAAGCCCCGATCCGCCCAAGGTGACCGCGATTCCCGAGAGCAAGCAGAGGGCTCCGATGATGATCAGCGTTGTGCGCGCGTCATCCTCGCGTGAGTCGCGCAGGATTCCATATGCGCAAAATGAAACCACGACCACTGCGCATGTTTCGATCGCGAGCGCGAGCATCCCGCCGTATGGAGCGAACACGACGCCGGCGACTGCACTCTGCTGCACGCACTGAAGCGAGATCGTCGCGATCGCAAGGGAAAAAATTGCGAGCGCTCCCGCGCCTCCCTGCACAAGCGCCCCCATGCGAAGTGATCGCGCGTCAACTCGGATGCCAAGTGATCGTGATTCTGGATTCCACCCGAGGGCGAACGCAGCCAGCGTCCCTGTCAAGAGAACATGCGCAGCGGCGGGGGAGTCTGGTTGCCATACGCGCGCGATCACACCAGCTGCGACTGTGCTCAGCAGGATCCCAAGCGTGAGATCGAAACAGATCCATCTCCAGAGCACTGGTGGAATCGCTCGAATGAGAACTCGCTGGCACTGCAAGCCGACGATGACTCCACTCCAGGTCAAGAGCACGAGCAGAATTGGCTGCAATTGTTGCATCCCGTTCCCCTCGAGCACGCTTGTGCCGTGAGGACCGAGAAGAATGCCGAGCGCGAGAAGCGCCCATCCACCGCCAAAGATGTTGGATTTCGGAAACCTCCGGCGAAACCGCTCAGTCCAACGGCTGCCGGCGATCAGCACAACAACGCCGAGCGCGAGCCAGACGAGCGGGCTGCTCACGATTCAATCCCGAGAAAATGATCGACAGGGAACGATCCCGCGATCGGGCGGTCATCCTTGGGGATCTCTCTCAGGTAGGTCATCAGTGTCGAGGCCTTTTCCTCAGCACAGATCGAGAAGATGACACGGCTTCCGATCGATTGAGGAAGCAGCGCGGCGAGCCCCGCAAAGATCGGCATGTCTTTACGCATGATGGAGGCGAGGCTCTGGCTCTCCACCACTGTTGCATCAGCAATTCCAGCGTCGAGCACGGCATTGATGACCGCTTCGAAAGCCTGACCATGCTGAACGAGTAGAACGAGCATCCGCATGCCGCTTCCCTTGGGCGTCGCGTTCGCATGGTCACTCATGGTTATTGCACTCTTTGGCAAACAAAGTCAACAACGCTGCGTCGGTCGCACATTCCATAATGCGTTGTCTGGCATCGACTTGCGAGCAGACACGGGCGATTCGCGCCAGAGTCCGAACGTGGACCCAAGGTTGCGACTTACCCCCAAAGAGTCCCACCACGATCTGTACATGGTGGGGTCCCCAGAGGATTGGTTTTTGGAGCGTCAGAATCAGTACTCCTGACTCGCTAGGTCCAAATTCGTCGCAGATAGCGTGCGGAAGTGCGACGCCTTCAGGGGTTGATGTTGGCACGACCAGTTCCCGTTCATGGAGTGCCGCGAGTATCCATTCATGCCTTCGCGCTGACAGGAGCGAGGCCTGCGCAAGGCGAGCAATTTCGGAGAGTGTTTCCGAAAAGTCGAGGGCGCTGACGTGCGCTGCCGCAGCGGCGATTGCGATGTCTTGGTGACCGGTCACGGCTTGAGACTCTAGTTCAAGTCGATGCTTTGCGAATCCTTGCGTGCGCCGTGAGTCGTCCGTACCATTCTGATTCCTGTCTAGTTTGTGAAAAAAAGAACGAATCCGAACCAGCTGTCACCGAACTCCCTCAACACATGAGCCGATTCCTCTTTCCTCGTTGGACCAATGCGATCCTGCCATTCGTCATTGTGTCGGGAGCGATCCTTCCGCTGTACGCCGCGTTCGTCGTGGCATATGGATTGAGCCCCAAGACCATTGACGTCGGATACCAACCGATCCAACCAGTTCCTTACAGCCACGCGCTGCATGTCGGACAACTTGGACTTGATTGTCGTTATTGCCACACAACCGTTGACCGCGCTGCATTCGCAGCGGTTCCGCCAACGCAGACCTGCATGAACTGCCACACGCAGGTTCAACGCGACAGCCCGAAACTCGCTGAGATTCGAAGTTCATACGAGAGCGGAATGCCAGTCGAGTGGATCAAGGTTCACAAGCTTCCGGACTACAGCTATTTCAACCACAGCGCGCATGTCAATCGAGGCGTCGGTTGTGTCGAATGCCACGGGCGGGTGGATCAGATGGACGTGGTCTACCAGTACTCGCCGATGGCGATGGGTTGGTGCCTCGAGTGCCATCGCGATCCCGTTGATCGGCTTCGCCCAGTCTCGAAGATGACCACCATGACATTCGATCAGCGCATCGACCTCACGCTCGAAGAGCGCGAGGCGCTCGTCAAGCTCTACCACATCAACCCAAGTGAGAATTGTTCGACATGCCATCGGTAAAGAAACAGTATTGGCGCAGTGTGGACGACCTGACGAACTCGAAGGAGTTTCGCGAGTGGATGCACCGCGAGTTTCCCGACGGCGCTTCCGAGCACGTCACCGAGAGCGAGCGCCGCAGTTTTCTGAAGGTGATGGGCGCATCATTCGCGCTCGCGGGATTGGGGATCGCCGGATGCCGTCGATGGCCTGAAACCAAGGTCGTTCCAGCGGCGAGCCAAGCTGCCAATCGAATTCCCGGGGAACCAGTCTTCTATGGAACGTCGTGGGATTTCGCGGGTTTCGCACAGCCGGTTCTCGCGAAGAGTTACGACGGCCGTCCGATCAAACTTGAGGCAAACCAGTTGCACCCATGGGGAGGCGCGGGAACTTCCGCCACGACCCAAGCGCAAATTCTTGGACTCTACGACCCAGAGCGAAGTCGCACCGTGCTCTCAACCGGATCGCATTCGGCGTACCAACCATTCTCGACTTTCCTTCTGAACAAGGCGGCAGCGCTGCGGTCCAATGGCGGCAAGGGCTTGGCAATCCTGACTGGATTCCACGGCGGAGCAAGCCATGCGGACATGATCGCGCGCGTGCGGTCGACTTTCCCGCAAGCACAGGTCGTCGCGTGGGAATCACTCTCGCGCGACAATGCGACGCTCGGCAATGCACTGGCATTCAACTCGCAGCGACGACCGGTGCCGTCCTTTGACAAGGCTCAGATCATCGTCTCGCTGAATGACGACTTCCTTTATGGATCGCCAGATTCCCCGAAGTGGGCCCGTCAGTGGTCGGCGGGTCGATCGATCGACGCTGTCGATGCAAAGGCGCAGCAACTCTCGCGCATGTATTGCATCGAGAACGGACTCACAGTCACTGGCATGAATGCTGACCAGCGCATTGCTGTGCAACTAGGCCAGATCACAGCGATTGCGGCGCTTATCGCGCAAGGCGTTGGAGCCGACGGCGGATCGCCCGAGTTGAAGTCTGCAATCGATGCGATCGCGAAGGATCCATCCACACAGGCAATCTTGACAGGAAGTTCGAGCGCGCACGCGCAGCAGGCGATCGCAGCCCTCGTGGCGGATCTCAATGCGCACAAGGGCACCTCGCTCGTCACCGCCGGCGCGACCGCGTCTCCGGCCACGCACGCACTGGTTGCAGTCATCAACCGCGCGCTTGGGAACGAAGGCAAGACACTGCAGTACATCGCCGAGCCAATCGCAGCCTGTGGCGATTCGTTCGCGCAACTGTGCGCGTCAATGAATGCCGGTGCCATCGACACGCTCATGATCCTCGGCGGAAATCCCGTCTACGAGGCGCCGGTGGATTGCAACTTCGCCAGTGGCATGACGAAGGTTTCGAATGTGATTCATCTTGGGATGTATGCAGATGAGACCGCGATGCACCCGTCATGCTCGTGGCACATTCCACAAGCGCACTTCCTCGAATGCTGGGGAGATGGTCGAAGTTTCGACGGGACGCTCTCCATTCAGCAGCCACTCATCCTGCCGATGATCCCAGAGGGTCAAGGCGGTCGAAGCGACATCGAACTCCTCGCGGAATTGCTCGGGAGCGATCCAACAGATGGCTATTCGATCGTGCGACGCACTCACCTCGCCTCGAGCGGGAAGAGCGGCGCGGCGTTCGAAGCAGCGTGGCGCGCATGGCTCGATCAGGGATTCGTTGCGGGCACCACGTCCGCATCGCTGAGTGAAACTCCGATCGCAGCGAATGCGGTGTTGACCGCACTTCAGAGTGATGCACCGCGCGCCCGCGAGCAAGGCGCCGAAGTCGTCTTCCTGCGCGACATGAAGGTGTGGGATGGTCGATTCTCAAACTTCGCGTGGATGCAGGAACTTCCAGATCCAGTCACGAAAATCACATGGGACAACGCGGCGCTGATGAGCAGTGCATTCGCGCAGTCGATCGGCGTGAAGCGCGGCGACATGATCAAGATTTCGGCTCAGGGTCGTTCAGTCGATGCTGCAGCGTGGCCGGTGCCTGGCTACTCGAACAGCTCGATCGGGCTGAGCCTTGGGTACGGGCGAACTGGTCGGGGAGTTGGTTCGACGGCGAACGACGCGGGATTCAACGCCAATGCGATCCGCACTTCGGATCACGCGGACTGGACCTCGATGACGAGCGTGCAGCCGACTGGCGCGAAGTACGTCATCGCTCACACACAAGATCACGGCGCGTCAGATGCGCTCGACCCCAAGGTTCCGGAGGAAGGCATCCAGGAGCGCCTTCCCACCCTGATCCGCGAGGCGACCATCGGTGAGTACCGGAACCATCCGGACTTCGCGCGCCATGTCACTCACGTTGCAAGCCGTCTTTCGCTCTGGTCTGAAGTCAATCTGGAGGGCGCGCAGTTTCGCTGGGCGCTCTCGGTGGACCTCGCCAAGTGCACGGGTTGCAGCGCATGCGTCACAGCGTGCCAAGCAGAAAACAACATCCCAGTGGTCGGCAAGGATCAAGTCCTGCGCGGTCGCGAGATGTTCTGGAT